>NZ_CP050133.1:0-346000 GCF_011612585.1 Streptococcus cristatus ATCC 51100
CCCATGCGGACGACTTCCCAACGATTGGCCTTCTTGCCCGTCGACTTAATGGTACAGGCATGGGGCTTTTTCATTTCTACAAAAGTTCCAAGTTCGTACATCTTCTCTCCTTTTGACAATCTTTTTTTATTATCTTAGAAATACAGATTGGCGCTTCTCTCAACCCTAGCTGTATTATACCACAAGTTTAGAATCAGCTGGCTTGTAAATGATCAAAATAAGACAAGGCGGATTGAGTCAACCTTGTCTTAAATCTTATCTTCTAATTGGTACGGACTGGCGTGATCAGCTGGATAAAGTTTTCAGCATCTTCGCTTGGCACCAAGGTGAAAGGCCGAACAGCTGAAATAAAGCTAATGGTCACCTTCTCACTATCGACTGCCTTTAGCGCTTCGATCAGGTAGGTAGGATTGAAGCTGATGGTCAAATCTTCTCCTGACACACTTTCTGTATCAATTTCTTCATTCACGCGCCCAACTTCTGGTGAATGGACATGAGCGCTGACAATGCCTTTCACAATTTCTAGTTTCACTGTTCCATTTTGGGTCGCATTAGACAGAAGACGAGACCGTTCCATGGCATGACGTAAATTATTGGTATTAAAGGTCACAACGCTTGAAAATTCTGTCGGAATCAGGCGGTCTGTGTCAGGATAGTTTCCTTCCAGCAGGCGTGTATAGAAGCTGATATTTTCACTTCTAAAGAGAAGTTGATTATTGGCAAAGAAAACCTCTACTGTTTCAATTTCATCTGTGAAAACAGCTGTAAATTCACGCAGAGAGCGGCTAGGAATTACCACATCAAAATCGTCACCCTTCTTGTCCAAAGTAATTTTCTTTTGGCTCATCCGGTGAGAGTCTGTCGCAACTGTTTTGAGGGATTGATTATCTGTCAAGACAAAATGAACACCCGTCAAAATAGGACGACTTTCTTGCGTACTGGCAGCAAAAGCTGTCTCATTGATGATATTTTTGAGGACTTTTGTTTCTAAAACCAAAGGATTGCTAGTAGAGACTTCCTGGATACGTGGGTATTGATCTGCATCTTTTCCTTTTAGAGTAATTTCTGATTTTCCGCTGGTAAGGACGATTTGTTTTTGCTCAATTTCTTTGAAATCAAGCACGATATCTGGCAAGCTAGAAATGACATTGATAAAGAAATTTGCTTCAAGGAGGATAGAACCTGATGAATTAATTAAGAGCCCGGCATTCTCATTTTGCACTGAAATGAAGTTTTCAATGGAAATTTGGCCATTTGAACCAATCAAGGTAATGCCTTCTTTCGTTACATCAATTTTAACAGTTGATAAAATTGGAATAGCGTTTTTTGTACTAATAGCTCTTTTAGTTGTATTCAAAGCTTGTAAGAATAAATTTTTATTAATAGAGAAGTGAATCATAGGGACTCCTTTTATTATTTATGATTATTAAGTTAATAGTAATAGTAGTTCTTGTGGAAGCTGTGGAAAAATGGAGCAAAGTATTTAAAATCAAGTTTTAAGACTTGTTCACAACCTGTGGAAAAAACTTTAGATTCGTTCAATCTTTTCCACACCCTTATTTTATCTTGTTTTTGATATTTTCGATTTCAAGTCGCAAGCTATCGTCAGTTTCGAGTCGATTTTTGATTTTTCCATGCGCGTGAATGACTGTTGTATGGTCTTTGCCGCCAAATTCTCGCCCGATTTTTGGTAGGCTATTGTCTGTTAGTTCGCGGGCTAGATACATGGCTACCTGTCTAGCTAAAACGATATTTTGGACTCGACGACTTCCCTTCATTTCCTTGACACTGACGCCATAGAAATTGCCGACCTCAGATTGGATTTTTTCAATCGGAATGACTGTTACCTGACTAGAATCCTGCTTGCGAGCTCGAATGGCTTCGGCAGCAATGTCAATCGTAATTTCCTTGAGATTGCGGACTCTTGCAATGAGCGTAATATCATTGAGCGCCCCTTCTAGGTCACGGACATTCGAGTCAAATTGTCCGGCGAGGTACTCCAATGTATCATTAGGGAAAATATAGTCCAGATTTTCGATTTTGTTTCGGAGGATGGCAATCCGCGTTTCAAAATCAGGTGGTGTAATATTTTGAGTGAGGCCCCATTTGAAGCGCGTGACCAAGCGTTCTTCCAAATTATCAAGATGATCTGGACTGCGGTCGCTGGTCAGCACAATCTGCTTGTTATCTCCGTGCAGGGCGTTAAACGTATTGAAGAATTCTTCCTGGGTAGAGACTTTTTTTCCGCCAAGAGACTGGATATCATCAATCAAGAGCAAATCCAAGCTCCGATAGATTTTTTTGAAATTATCCATGTCTCCGAGCCGTAGATGCTCCAGAAAGTCATTGATAAAGGTTTCCGCCGGAATATATTTTACACGCGCATCAGGAATATTTTCTAAAATTTGATTGCCAATAGCATTTAGTAAGTGGGTTTTTCCTAACCCTGGTCCGCCATAGATAAATAGTGGATTATAGGTAGTTGCTAGATTTTCAGACACAGCCAAGGCTGCTGCTTTAGCCCAGATATTCCCGTCCCCTTGTACAAAATTATCAAATGTATATTTAGCTTTTAATCCAGTATCAATTGGCGGCAAACTTGGCCGAAATGGAGCTTTTTCAGGAAGTTCTTCCAGCTGATATTTAGAAATACTGTCATGTCCTGCCTCTTCAAAGACGTATTTGGCCGTGATTTGATCGTTGAAAATTTCAAAACCAGCTGTGAGAATAACGCCCACTAAGTTTTGTTCCCAAAATAGCTGTTTGACTGGGCTATCAAGAAAGATAGTGGCCTGATTATTTTCAATGGCTATCAATTTTGCTTCTGCAACAAAAAAATCATAGGTTGTCTGTTTTAGCTGAGCAGCGGAAAGTTCTAAAATTCTTCGCCAAAATTCTTGCTCTTTGGTCATTGCCTCCTCCTTTTCAAAAAATTATTCTCTATGTCGACTCTCATTTTAACATAAAAAGACTAAGTTTTCCACAAGTTGTGGAGAAAAAATAACATTGTTTATAAGACTTATCCACAGATTGTGGATTATTAATTAAATCCTTATTTTTCAATATTTTAGGCTACTTTTAAAGGTGGAAAAGTCTGTTAGTTTGAAAAAAGAAAATAACAGCCCTATTTCAGGCTGTTTATAATTCTTTGATACTCTTCCTCGTTTTCAAAAGGAATAACGATCTTTCCTTTTGAAGAATTTTTTAATTGAATGGAGACATTGAGTCCAAGGATTTTTTTCAATCTTTCTTCTTCCGAATGGGAGAAAATTTCTTTGTTCTTTCTGTTCTTTGACTTTTTTTTCTTTTGTAATGAAAGTTCAAGAGCACGAACGGATAAATTATCTTGAATGATTCTGTCCAGCCAAAAAATTTGCTCTTCCTTTTTTAGTGGGATGAGGAGACGAGCATGCCCTTGCGAAATCATTTCCTCTTTGACAGCGTCCAGCATAAAATCTGGTAGCTGTAACAAGCGGACAAGATTACTGATGTAAGGCCGAGATTTTCCCATAATTCTTGCAATTTCTTCATGGGTCAGACCTTTCTCAATCAGATGCTGATAGGATTCCGCTTCTTCGATCGGATTGAGGTCCTCCCTTTGCAAATTCTCGATGATGGCCTGCTTCATCATGTCATCGTCAGATAGGTCTTTAATAAGGGCAGGAATGTTTTCTAAGCCAGCAATCTTAGCAGCTCTGAATCGTCTTTCACCTGCTAAAATTTCGTAACCAAATAAGGAAGATCTTCTCAAAATAATGGGCTGGATAATTCCATTTTCTTTAATAGAAGCTGCCAATTCATTTATTTTCTCTTGAGAAAAGTTTTTTCTAGGTTGATAAGGATTTGTTCGAATGTCTTTTAGTGGTATGTATTGATAATTTTCCATTTGTATATAGCATAACACACCTTTACGATTGTGTAAAGGTATGTTGACAATTATGTAAAGGCTTAGTTGTCACTTAAGTCCTGGGTTGATTTGGTCAATTTGATGGTTGTAGTAGCTTCTTTACCATCTCTAAAGTAAGTCACTTTCAGTTCATCTCCCAGAGAGTGTCTGTAGAGAGCAGATTGTAAATCACTGGTTGACTCGACATCCTTATCGTCAACTTTTGTGATGACGTCGTATTTCTGAAGTTTATTTTCAGCAGGCATTCCTTCTTGTACAGAGCGGACAAGGATACCTGATTTTACAGATGAAGGCAGACGTAATTTTGCTAAGTCAGAAGTGGCGATATTAGATAAATCGAGCATTTGGATACCCAGAGCAGGACGAGTCACTGTTCCATTTTTCTCTAGTTGCTTGATAATATTGACAACATCGTTTGATGGAATTGCAAAGCCCATGCCTTCTACAGCAGTTTGACCATTGTGAGAGATTTTGCTGGACGTAATACCAATAACTTGCCCTTGGATATTGATGAGTGGGCCACCAGAGTTACCAGGGTTGATAGCAGCATCTGTTTGCAAGGCAGTCGTCGAAATATTTTGGCCGTCTTCAGATTGCAAGGTTACATTTCTACCCAAACTAGAGATGATTCCTTGTGTAACAGAGTTAGCATATTCTGTTCCGAGAGGGCTTCCGATAGCAATAGCAGTTTCTCCTACTGTCAGGGAGTTGGAATCTCCAAATTCAGCTACATCTTTCACCTTTTCAGAGCTAATTCTTACTACAGAAATATCAGAATAAACATCTGACCCCACTACTTCACCAGGAACCTTACTACCATCTGCTAGTAGAATATCGGGATTTTTTGCTCCATTTAGCACGTGAGTATTGGTAACAAGGTAGGCATATTTTCCTTCCTTCTTATAAATGACACCTGATCCCTCACTAGCTACTTGAGGATCACTGGTTGATTCATTATTGATCACTCCTTCCTGATTAGAACCTGTATAAGTAATTACTGATACAACTGCATTTTGCACCTTTTTTACAGCCTTTGTGGTGTCGGTTGTATTTTTATAAGACGTTGATACAGTGGTCTTTGAGCTAGAAGGGCTAATATTAGCCATTTTATTATTAAGAAATGCAGTGGCTAAATTTCCTAGGCTTCCGCCAATAAATCCTACAACTAAAACAATAAAAAGCAACAAAGATTTTTTAAAGAAATTTGAAGCGTTTTTCATATTTTCCTCCTTGATTACAATTGATGAAATTATAGAAATCTATTCTTAATTATAACTTAAAATTCACAAGTTTTCCACAACTTGTGGAAAACTTATAAAAAATGTTGATAGAGGTTAGAAAATACATAGATTCAACCAGTTTTCCATAAAAAACTGATGTGAATAAAATGTGAAATCCATGTGGATATGATAGAATGGAAATATGAAAATAAAGCTTGTAACCGTTGGAAAATTAAAAGAAAAGTATCTCAAGGATGGAATTGCTGAATATGCTAAACGTCTGAGTCGATTTTCTAAGTTAGAAATTGTGGAATTAGCAGACGAAAAAACACCAGATAAGGCCAGTGAGGTAGAAAATCAGCAAATCCTTGAAAAAGAGGGAAATCGGATCTTAGCAAAAATCTCTGAACGAGAATTCGTGGTTGCTCTAGCTATTGAAGGAAAACAATTTCCTTCAGAAGAGTTTAGTTCGATCTTGAACGACATCACAGTCCGTGGCTTTTCTGATATTACATTTGTTATTGGTGGCAGCTTGGGGCTGTCTCCTGCTGTCAAAAAAAGAGCTAATCTACTGATGAGTTTTGGAAAATTGACCCTGCCCCATCAACTGATGCGCCTTGTTTTGGTAGAGCAGATTTACCGTGCTTTCATGATTCAACAGGGAAGTCCCTACCATAAGTAAATCTTGACGATACTAGATTTTTCTGATAGAATGAAAAGGTATCGGTCTCATAGCTCAGCTGGATAGAGCATTCGCCTTCTAAGCGAACGGTCGCAGGTTCGAATCCTGCTGGGATCATAATATACATTACTCAGACACGAAAACTTTCGTGTTTTTTTATTATATTTTTGAGAAAACGACATTTCAGGAATAAAAAATGACATTTCAGGGAAAGATGACAGATTATTTGAAATTTTATTTATAATAGATCTTGTAAGGTAACACTTACGAAAAAATATTTAGGAGAATCTATTATGAAAAATACTCAGAAAAACTTTAAAACAATCGCTCAATTCCCAGCCTTGAATGAAAAAGAACTTAAAGAAGTTCTTGGAGGAGATTTTAGAAAGATAGGCCTTCCTCGAATTATTTTTAAGTAAAGGAAGTAATTAGGAGATAAAAATGATATTAAACTTCATTTTATGGTTTATATGTGAATTAATAGAAATTTTTGCAATTGTAAAAATATATAAAAAAGTAGAGAGTAAAGTAAAATCTAGATTTTACTTTATTTGTCTTTGTATTTTTACAGTTATTATTGCTCCTTTAGCATCTCTGATTAATTTATTACTCTATTACATCATCTTAATGGTGCAACCTTTCCTTTTTTATGCTTATTTTTATAAGAAAGAAAAGTTGCCTAATTATCTTTCTTTATTTTTATCTTTTTTCCTTTATTTAGCAACTCAGGCTTCGTCTACCTTTTTTTCAGTTATTATTTCATCTATTACAGGGGATCAATTTGTAAAAAGTAATTGGGCTATCTTTTATATCACGATAAATAGTATCTCTGTTTTGTTTATGCTAAAATCCATTGATTATTTTGAATTTCAACTGAGAGATTTTAAAGACTCTTCCTTTAAAAAGACAGTTCAAAAGACTAATATTTATTATTTTCTAACGATTCTCATATTGAATGTTTCGCATTGGTTAAGTGAAGACGATCATTTTAATAGTTTTAGCAGTATGCTAGCGACTATTTGTTTCTTGATCTTTATGACGACTCTTTTCTATTTGAAGGCAATTCGGGAAAAGTATGAAAAAGAAGAGGAGATTCGACAAAGAGAATTGGAACAGTTGCAGCTGCAGCAGTATACAGATGAAATTGTCTCTCTCTATAATGAAATTCGTGGTTTCCGTCATGATTATGCTGGCATGCTGACCAGCTTTCAGACGGCCATCAATACTCAAGATATCAAGGAAATTGAAAAAATATATCAAGAAGTTTTAGTTGATGCAAATTTAAAATTACGCTCGGATAAATACACTTATTTTGATTTGAACAATGTTGGTGACTCAGCTCTCCGAAGCGTTATGACGGAGACTTTATTCAAAGCGCGTGAGCACCAGATTGATTTGACATTCGAAGTCAAAGATCCTGTTGAGAAATTACCGATTAAGCTATTAGATGTGGTAAGAATGGCTAGTATATTGCTAAACAATGCTGTTGAAGGCGCAATCGAAAGCTATGAAAAAATGATTCATGTGACTTTAGTTCAACTCGATACGGAGATTATTTTTGTTGTAAAAAATTCCCGCAAGCAAAGAAAATTAGATTTAGAAGAAATTTATGAACCAGAGTTCTCAACGAAAGGTTATCGAAGAGGCCTAGGTTTAAATAATCTGAAAGAAATTTTAGAGAATTATGAATATATCATGCTAGATACAGAAATAAGTAAGTATGATTTCACCCAAGTATTAACAATTAAAAGAAGGAATAGTTTATGAGAATCTTAGCATTAGAAGATACTTTAGCCCACCAAGTCCGCATGGAAAAAACTTTAGCAGAGATTGCTGAAGAAATGGGTCTCGATATCCAGGTAAAAATCACAGGAAAAATTCAGGAATTTAAGGACTACGTCGAAAATGAAGATGTCAATCAGATTTATTTTCTGGATATAGATATTAAAGGGGAAGAGACCAAAGGACTGGAGGTCGCTCGTTTTATTCGTCATCATAATCCATATGCTATTATTGTCTTTGTAACTTCAAAATCAGAGTTTGCGACCATGACCTTTAAATATAAAGTATCTGCTCTTGATTTTATTGATAAGGATATTAACGATGATTCGTTTAAAAAACGTATCAAAGATTGTATCATTTATACGAAAAACACCTTAATTACAAACACCAATATGGTTGATTACTTTGAATACAGCTATCGAGGCAATGATGTGCGCGTGCCATTTAATGATATTTTGTATATCGAAACCTCAAGCTCCTCCCATAAGTTACGGATGGTCGGAAAAAACTTTATAAAAGAATTTTATGGAACGATTGCCAGTGTTCAAGAACAGGATGAGAAAACCCAACGTTTCTTTGCTTCCCATAAATCTTTCTTAGTCAATATCGATAATATCTGCGATTATGATAAGAAAACAAAGGAAATTATATTTTATGAAGGCCGTCGTTGCCCTGTTTCTAGGCTAAGAACAAAACATTTAAAAGAAATTTTAAAAAATAAATAAAAAACTGTTGACAAAGATTCAAAACCTGATATAATAGAATATGTTCTGAAAAGAACATATATGGTCCGTTGGTCAAGGGGTTAAGACACCGCCTTTTCACGGCGGTAACACGGGTTCGAATCCCGTACGGACTATACTATCCGCCATAGCTCAGTTGGTAGTAGCGCATGACTGTTAATCATGATGTCGTAGGTTCGAGTCCTACTGGCGGAGTAAAAGAGTTTCAGGTATGCGAATTACCAATAATGAAAAGAGGACAATTGTCCTCTCAGATTGAAGACAAAGTCCTTAGAAGACACTTTTCTAAGGGCTTTTCTTTTTGTAAAGTCGTATAATAGAGGTGAGAAGAATTGTGAGGTATTCTCTATGTTTCACAAAGAAAAACCTGATTATCATCGCTGCCAATATGGCTTCTATACGATCGACGAATTGGTCCCAGAGGATCACTTTCTTCGCCAAGTGGATTCAAAGCTTGATTTTGATTTTATCTATGACTTGGTAGAAGACACCTATAGTCCAGATAATGGTCGTCCTAGTCTCGATCCTGTCATGTTAGTCAAAATCCCTTTGATTCAATGTTTTTATGGCATTCGCTCCATGCGCCAAACCATTAAAGATATTGAAGTAAATGTAGCTTATCGTTGGTTTCTTGGACTAAGCTTGGATGACAAGGTCCCTCATTTTACCACCTATGGAAAGAATTACAGTCGTCGTTTTCAAGATAAAGAATTAATTTCAGAGATATTTTCGCGAGTGCTCCATCAAGCTTTATGTGCTGGCTTAATTGATCCTTCGGAACTATTTGTGGATGGTACTCACATCAAAGCGGTAGCTAACAGTCACAAATATCGTAAGAAAATGGTTGCCCAACAAGCTAAATTTATGAGTGAGCAATTGGAAGTTGAGATTGATTTAGATAGGAGGAAACATGAAAAAAAGTCCTTAAAGCCCGCAAAAGAAAGCGAGGCTAAAGAAAAGAAAATCTCAAGGACAGACCCAGAGAGTGGCTGGTTCCACAAGGGTCAACACAAGGAAGTATTTGCCTATTCTGCCCAGGTAGCTTGTGACAAGCATGGTTGGGCACTAGCTTATAGTGTTGAAGCAGGAAATGTACACGATAGTCAGGCTTTCCCTGCCCTTTTTTCAAAGATAGAAGCTTTCTCCCCACGCTACATTATTGCGGACTCAGGCTATAAGACCCCAGCTATTGCTCATTATTTATTAGAGCGAAACATCATCCCTGTCTTTCCCTATACCCGCCCCAAGGGTGTAAAAGGGAACTTAAGGCCCGGTGATTTTGTTTATGATGCCTTCTATGACTGTTACCTCTGCCCAGAGAACCAAGTGTTAACCTATCGCACGACGACCCGAGCAGGCTACCGTGAGTATAAGAGTGATCCAAAAGTATGTGTCGCCTGTCCCCTATCATCAGTTTGTACCCAGAGCCAGAATCAGCAGAAAGTCATCACAAGACATGTATGGAAAGATGACCTTGAATTTTGTGAAGAGATTCGCCACAAAAGAGGGATGAAGGAGCTTTATAAGAAGCGCAAGGAAACAATTGAGCGACTCTTTGGGACTGCTAAGGAATATCATAACTTGAGATACACCAGAGAGAAAGGAAAGTCCAAAATGGAAGATAAGGTTGGGCTTACTTTGGCGTGTTTGAATCTTAAAAAACTAGTAAAAATGAGGGTGGACAAGCCTTTTTATTTTGTTCAAATGACCATTATTCTATCAAAAGATGAAATATTAGCCTGACAAACAGAAAAAGACAAACACCATTTGGAATGTTTGTCTTCAATCTGAAATGACTAAACATATTTAGTCATTTTTTCTTACTCAAAGATACTATTTATTCTCCAAAAATTTCTTTTGAAAGTCTGCGGCCGGTAGGAGTTGTAGCTAGCCCTCCTTCAGCCGTTTCCCTGAAAGCAGTAGGCAGGCTAGAGCCTACTTGGTACATGGCATCAATGACTTCGTCAACAGGAATTTTAGACTCGATTCCTGCAAGAGCCATATCCGCTGCGATAAAGGCGTAGCTAGCTCCCATAGCGTTTCTTTTGACACAAGGAACTTCTACCAGACCAGCTACTGGGTCACAAATTAAGCCCAGCATATTTTTGATCACAAAACAGATAGCTTGACTCGCCTGAAAAGCAGAACCTCCAGCAGCCAAAACCAGGGCAGCTGCGCTCATAGCAGAAGCGGAGCCCACCTCAGCTTGACAGCCTCCTTCTGCACCGGAAATAGAAGCGTTATTGGCAATAACCAAGCCAAAAGCACCAGCAGCCAGCAAAAAGTCTAATTGCTGCTCCTCTGTCAAATCTAGTTTTTCAATCGCTGATGTAAGTACGGCTGGTAAGCAACCAGCGCTACCGGCTGTTGGTGTAGCACAAACCAAACCCATTTTAGCGTTGTGTTCATTGACAGCAATGGCATTTTTTGCAGCAGTCAGCACAGTATAATCTGACAAAGCCTTCCCCGACTGGATATAGTGGTGCAATTTGGCTGCGTCTCCACCAGTCAATCCGCTGCGAGATTTACTCTCATCAAGCCCAAGTAAAACCGAAGCTTTCATGACCTCAAGATTCCGACTCATCAGACGTAAAACTTCGTCTCTTTCCCGACCTGTCAATTCATATTCGGTCGCAATCATTAATTCAGCAACATTGCCATTAAAATCTAAATCAGCCTGCTCAACTAATTCTTTTATTGAATAAAACATCTCTTCTCCTATTTAAAGAAATTGACATTGTGAAGATGGGGGATTTTCCGAATCTCTTCGATAGCCTCTTCGCAACTACGACTATCCACCTCAATGATCATAATCGCTTTCTCGCCCGCTTTTTCTCTAGTCACCGTCATTTGAGCAATATTGATATTGTAGCGTGATAGAGCCTCCGTTACATGGGCAATCATACCTGGAACATCTTGGTGGACGATGATAATGGTTGGCGTATTCATGCTGAGAGAGACTGAGAAGCCATTTAACTCGGTCACCTGAATATTTCCACCACCGATAGACACACCCGTTACACTGATGCTTTTATGGGCGTTTTTAACCGTGATTTTTGTCGTATTTGGATGAGGAGCATTGCTATCTTTCTGAATAGTCCAGACAATCTTGATACCGCGTTTATGGGCAATTTCAAGGCTGTTAGGAATTTCAGGATCATCCGTATCCATTCCTAAAATACCTGCTACCAAGGCCAAGTCTGTGCCATGTCCGCGATAAGTCTTTGCAAAGGAATTAAAAAGCTGGAATTCAACCTCGGTTGGTGTATCATCAAAAATAGAGGATACGATCTTACCGATACGCACAGCCCCTGCAGTATGGCTGCTGGAAGGACCAATCATGACAGGCCCGATAATGTCAAAAACAGATTGAAATTTTAATGATTTCATAAGAAACCTCTTGAACATATTTTCTAAAATTATTATATCAAACTTATCAAATTTCTGCCTGATATCATACAAAAAAAGAGGACAATTGTCCTCTCAGATTGAAGACAAACATTCCAAATGGTGTTTGTCTTTTTCTGTTTGTCAGGCTAATATTTCATCTTTTGATAGAATAATGGTCATTTGAACAAAATAAAAAGGCTTGTCCACCCTCATTTTTACTAGTTTTTTAAGATTCAAACACGCCAAAGTAAGCCCAACCTTATCTTCCATTTTGGACTTTCCTTTCTCTCTGGTGTATCTCAAGTTATGATATTCCTTAGCAGTCCCAAAGAGTCGCTCAATTGTTTCCTTGCGCTTCTTATAAAGCTCCTTCATCCCTCTTTTGTGGCGAATCTCTTCACAAAATTCAAGGTCATCTTTCCATACATGTCTTGTGATGACTTTCTGCTGATTCTGGCTCTGGGTACAAACTGATGATAGGGGACAGGCGACACATACTTTTGGATCACTCTTATACTCACGGTAGCCTGCTCGGGTCGTCGTGCGATAGGTTAACACTTGGTTCTCTGGGCAGAGGTAACAGTCATAGAAGGCATCATAAACAAAATCACCGGGCCTTAAGTTCCCTTTTACACCCTTGGGGCGGGTATAGGGAAAGACAGGGATGATGTTTCGCTCTAATAAATAATGAGCAATAGCTGGGGTCTTATAGCCTGAGTCCGCAATAATGTAGCGTGGGGAGAAAGCTTCTATCTTTGAAAAAAGGGCAGGGAAAGCCTGACTATCGTGTACATTTCCTGCTTCAACACTATAAGCTAGTGCCCAACCATGCTTGTCACAAGCTACCTGGGCAGAATAGGCAAATACTTCCTTGTGTTGACCCTTGTGGAACCAGCCACTCTCTGGGTCTGTCCTTGAGATTTTCTTTTCTTTAGCCTCGCTTTCTTTTGCGGGCTTTAAGGACTTTTTTTCATGTTTCCTCCTATCTAAATCAATCTCAACTTCCAATTGCTCACTCATAAATTTAGCTTGTTGGGCAACCATTTTCTTACGATATTTGTGACTGTTAGCTACCGCTTTGATGTGAGTACCATCCACAAATAGTTCCGAAGGATCAATTAAGCCAGCACATAAAGCTTGATGGAGCACTCGCGAAAATATCTCTGAAATTAATTCTTTATCTTGAAAACGACGACTGTAATTCTTTCCATAGGTGGTAAAATGAGGGACCTTGTCATCCAAGCTTAGTCCAAGAAACCAACGATAAGCTACATTTACTTCAATATCTTTAATGGTTTGGCGCATGGAGCGAATGCCATAAAAACATTGAATCAAAGGGATTTTGACTAACATGACAGGATCGAGACTAGGACGACCATTATCTGGACTATAGGTGTCTTCTACCAAGTCATAGATAAAATCAAAATCAAGCTTTGAATCCACTTGGCGAAGAAAGTGATCCTCTGGGACCAATTCGTCGATCGTATAGAAGCCATATTGGCAGCGATGATAATCAGGTTTTTCTTTGTGAAACATAGAGAATACCTCACAATTCTTCTCACCTCTATTATACGACTTTACAAAAAGAAAAGCCCTTAGAAAAGTGTCTTCTAAGGACTTTGTCTTCAATCTGAAATGACTAAATATGTTTAGTCATTTTTTTATTATTTTAGTAAGCCCAAGCAGATAGTCCTTGTGCACTGTAAGCACGGTAAGCTGCTTGAATTTGATCTTCAACAGTTGCAGTAGATCCCCAACCTGGCATTGTTTGGAAAAGACCACTTGCTCCTGATGGGTTGTAGGCATCGACTTGTCCGTTAGATTCGCGAGCAATAATATTTTCCCATGTAGATGCAGACACTCCTGTCATTTCAGCCATACGAGCAGCTGCGTAAGAACCTACAGCACCTGGAGTATTACCATTTGCGAGTACGACGTCTGATGAATAGGCAGAGTAGTCTGAAGTTGCAGCAACTGCAGGAGTTTCTGTCGTTACTGGAGTTTCCGTAGCTACTGGGGCAGCTGGAGTTACTGGAGCTGGGACTGCTGGTGTCGCTGGTGAGACAGCAGGTGCTGATGTTGTTTGTTTTGCAACATCTTTCAAATCACCTAATTCCAAAACTTGTCCAGTCATGATAAAATCTGGATTTGAAATTTTGTTTAATTCTACCAAACGTTCAACAGTTGTTTTTTTACTTTCAGCGATTTCTGATAGGGTATCTCCAGCTTTTACTGTATAAGATTCAGCACTAGCAACAATAGTTGATGCAAATAGTGTTGCTGTAGCAATCGTTCCTGCTAGAGTCAATTTTTTCACTTTCATACTCATTTTAAAAGTTTTCTCCTTTAGTTATAATACTATCATACACATTAAATATTACTAAAAGATTACATTTTAAGCACGAATATTACAAAAATATTGAGATTTACACATAAAAATATTATTTTAAAAGGATTTTTAGTCTATTTCATTAGATCTTTAACAAAAATATTGCTATCAAACTTATACTATTCTTTATTTTTTAAAGATAAAGAGTAAGATACCGATCAGGAAAATAGAGAGAAGAGCAAGGTTATCAATCATTTTCCAAGAAAGTTGTCGATAGCGGCTTCTTCCTTCACCACCACTATAGCCACGCGCTTCCATTGCGATAGCTAAGGCGTCTGCCCGCTTGAAACTAGAAGCAAATAAGGGAATTAAGATTGGAATGATTGATTTAACCTTTTGAACAATCGTTCCTTCGCCAAAATCAACTCCTCGAGCCCTCTGAGCGTTCATAATTCTCGTAGTGTCATCCATTAAAGTCGGTACGAAACGTAGGCTCATGGAGAGCATGAGGCCAATTTCATGCGTAGGAACTTTAAAGACTTTGAGTGGCTTCAGTAGAGCTTCCACTGCATCTGAAAGGCTGAGTGGTGTTGTGGTTAAGGTCAACAGAGTTGAAAAGAAGATAATCAAAACAAAACGACTAAAGATAATCCCCGCTTGAGAAAGACCAAATTCCGTAATTTTAATGAAACCAAACTGGAAAAGTACCTTGCCTCCCCCCGTCAGAAAGAGCTGGAAGAGGGTAGTAAAGGCAATAATGAACACCATTGATTGAATGCCCTTTAGAAAGAAGGTCAAAGGAACTTTTGAGAGAAAAATCAGAGTAAAAACGAAAGCAAATAGCAGCAAATTAGTGATGAGATTGTTGGCCCAGAAAATTAATAAGATAAAGAAGAACATGGCCAACAATTTACTGCGCGGATCCAATCGATGGATGATTGAATTTCCTGGGATATACCGTCCTAAAATCAACTTATCCATGTATCATCTCCTTAAATTCCTCAATTGTAATTGGATAATGAGAAAATTTCATTCCTTTTTCAGCTAATTCATGGGCAAATTTTGTGATTTTAGGAACCCCTAGCTGAATCTTTTCCATAAAATCGACATCTTGAAAAACCTGAGCAGGCTGGCCGCTTTTGACGACACGCCCCTTCTCCAAAACATAGACCGTATCAGCAAAATTTGCTACATCATCCATTAAATGGGTTACAAGGACAATGGTCATTCCAGCTTGATGTAGTTTTTTAAAGAGGCTCATCAATTCCTTTCGTCCTGCTGGATCAAGTCCGGCCGTTGGCTCATCCAAAACCAAGATATCAGGTTCCATTGCTAGGATTCCGGCAATGGCAACCCTTCTCATCTGTCCGCCAGAAAGTTCAAAAGGACTGCGGCCAAACAGTTCTTCAGAAATGCCGACAAGACTTAATTTTTCACGTGCTAAAGCCTCGGCTTCTTCTTTAGAGACACCAAAATTTTGCGGACCAAAGGCCACGTCTTTCAAAACAGTCTCATCAAAAACCTGACTTTCAGCAAACTGAAACACCAAACCGACCTGTTTACGAACTTGTTTAATGTCCTTGTTGACGGAATTTGAAGTAATGGTAACATTGTTGACTTGCACGCTGCCCTCACTAGGAGTCAGCAATCCATTCAAGAGCTGTAAAATGGTTGATTTTCCGCTACCAGTGTGCCCAATCAAAGCCGTATAGCTACCATCTTTGATTTCCAAATCAACTTCAAAAAGCGCTGGACCCTCAAATGGAGTTCCAGCCTGATAGGTATAACTGACTTTATTTAGAGTAATTCCCATAATTGTTCCTGCAATTCTTTTTCAGTTAAATAGGTTTCTGGCAGAGTTAGTCCAGTTTGAATCATGGCAGCTTTGATCTGGTTGACAAAGGGTTGATCCAAGCCCAAGTCTTCCAAATCAGGTCTGGAAAAGAGTTCTCTTGGTGTAGCGGTTGACTCAACTTGACCATTTTTCATAACGAGGACACGGTCACTCAGCGAAATCTCGTCCAAATCGTGGGTAATGGAGATGACTGTTAAATGATTCTTATCTTTAATTTTCTTGACAGTCCGAATTAATTCCAGTCGTCCTTCTGGGTCTAACATACTGGTTGCTTCATCCAAGATGATAATATCTGGCTGGAGCGCGACTACGCCAGCAATAGCGACTCTTTGCTTCTGTCCGCCAGAAAGTCGAGCAGGTTCTCTCTCTTTAAAATTCTGCATGCCGACTAGTTCCAGAGCTTCATGGACGCGTTTCACCATCATCGGATAATCCATGCCTTGATTTTCCAGACCAAATGCAACGTCATCCTCAACAGTGGCCCCAACAAACTGATTATCAGGATTCTGAAAGACCATGCCGATTTGGCGACGTTTTTCCCAGACATTATCAGCCGTCAATTTATCTCCAGAAATGATGATATCACCACTCTCGGCCTCCAAAAGACCGTCAATCAAACGAACTGTAGTCGATTTTCCGCTCCCATTGTGACCGACAATAGATAGCCATTCTCCTTGTTTCACGTGAAACGATACGTCTTTTAAAATATAATCTTCAGAGTTATGGTCATAACGATAACTAAGATTTTTTACTTCAATGATATTTTCCATATTATTTAAATGTATCTTTAAAGAGATAGGCACTTCCCTTGAAATAATCATAGCCAGAATAAATAGTGAAAATCAGGGCTATGTAAAGGAGAATCTGACCGAGTAAAGTCCAATGGAGCAGAAGAAAGAGGATAGCAAACATCTGCGTGAAAGTCTTGATCTTGCCTGGCATAGCGGCCGCTAGAACTGTTCCGCCAGTTTCCACCAAAAGGAGTCTCAAACCAGTGACGGCCAACTCTCGGCAAATGATGATAGCTACTACCCAAGCAGGAGCCATTTTCATTTCAATCAGCATGATAAAAGCGGACATAACCAGCAGTTTATCGGCCATGGGATCGGCAAATTTTCCAAAATTGGTCACGACCTGCCACTTGCGAGCCAGATAGCCATCCAGGTAGTCTGTGATACTGGCAAGGGCGAAAATGATTCCAGCTAGGATATGCATGGCTGGCGAATGCCCAAAAGTCAAAATCAAAATAAAGATTGGGATTAAGGCAATTCTGGCAAGGGTTAAAGCGTTGGGGATATTTTCTTTTTTCATCATTCTTCCTTTATGATTCAAATGTAAGGGTAATTATAGCACTGTCGCTGGTCAAGGTAGATAGGTCTATTTTCTGACTGCCGACAGTGACAGTGACACCTTTCACAACTCCTAGAGTAATTGTATAAGTGGTATTGGGAGAGAGTGTCACTGTTTGGCTTGATTGGGTTGGAGTAAGGGTTGCCCCTGCTGCCAAATCTGTATTTGTCACACTAATCCAGCTTGAGGTATTGCTTGCTGAGATTGTTAACTGAGTAGTTTGCGACTCGCCACGATATTTTGCAGTTAAATAGTTTCCTTCTCCAGTGACTTCTAGTTTTTCTTTTGTTGAGCTAGAGTCTGTAGTGGAGGTCTCGGGTGGAGTTGAACGATCTTCGATACTTGAGCTCGAGACGAGGCTGTAACTATCGGAGCTGCTGAACTGCGGAGTAGTTGTATTTGCATATTGCCAAACGTAATAGGTGACAAAAATAATGATAGACAGGGCAACTACTAGGAAATAAAAAAGAGGAAGTGAAAAGGAACGATTTTTATATTTTCTACTTCGAAATTCTTCGTTTTCCGCTAATTCAATTTCGTCATAAACGACAGTATTATCTGTGTCGTATGCCTCTAAAAGAATTGTCTCGTCTAAATCCAAAGCCCAAGCGTATTTTCGTAGCAGGCTACGGACGTAAAAGGCATTTGGAAATTTCTCGTATTGATTGTTTTCAAGAGCCTTTAGGTAGTCAGTTTTTATATCTGTTTTTTTGGCTACATCTGCTAAAGTAAGTTTCTGGTTTACTCGAGCAAGTCTGAGTACCTCTCCTATCGTTTTTTTTCTCATACGGATAGTCCTTTTCTCTTAGACATTATTCTAACAAAATTTTGAAATAAACTTGGAACTATTTTGGGAAAATAGTAAAATCTGTCATATCACACTGGTCGATAAAGCGACGTCCGACTTTTAAGACGTCATTTAAAGTGATATCCTGTAAAATCTTAGGTAAATCAAAAAGATTCTCCCCTTTTAAATGCGGTTCATATTGGGTTGCCATGTATTCAAGAGAATTCAGACCATGCAGCAAATCTCCAAACATTTCACTTTTAATCGTATCTAGGTGTGTTTCTGTGACATCTGGATCCTGAGCAAATTTCCGAATAGCTGAGCGGAATTGATGAGAAATCCCTACTGGTTCCTGCGTGTCCATAGTTAGGATGACAAAGTGGAAATCCTTTTCTACTTCTACTTCAAGAGTGAGCGAATTGTCAATTTTTCCGTTTTCATACAGGGTCTGGAAACGCTTGGAAGTCCAACCAAACATCATAGCAAAAAGCAATTTCAGGGCAATTTTATAGCGATAAAGCTCCGTATCCTGTATCGTATCTTTCCCACGAATACCAATCGCCAACTTAGGGCTGGCAACTTCCATCCGACTAGTAGCAGTTGGAACTACTGGCTGTAAGATGAGAGGCTCTTTTTCAATCGTTTCGGTTAATAGTTGAGGCGATAAGGTCTCTTGTGTTTGGACAATGTCTTCAAAAGTAGACTCCAAATCAAAATTACCAATGACAAATAAAGTCATATTGGACGGACGGTAGAAAAGCTCAAAGTTTTCTGTCAGATCTTCCACAGTAATATCCATGATTGACTCTGTCGTTCCGGCAATATCTTCTGCTAGTGGAGTTTGAGGGTAGAGATTACTCAAAGCACCAAAGAAGAGCCGATAATCTGGATCGTCTTGGTACATCTCGATTTCTTGCTGGATAATTCCTTGCTCACGCTGAACAGATGCTTCTGAAAAATTAGCTTGGGAAACGAGTTCCTGCAACAGCTTCAGATTTTCTACTACACAGTTTGTCGTAGAAAACAGATAGCTGGTACGTGTAAAGCTTGTAAAGGCATTACTTTCTGCGCCAAATTTGGTAAATTCCTGCAGCAAATCCTCGCCGTTTTCACGCTCGAATAATTTGTGCTCCAAAAAATGCGCAATCCCTGCTGGATAATGAGAGACTTGCTTTGTTTCACGTGAAACAACCTTAGTATCAACAGAACCAAAATGTGTTGAGATGATGCCGTAGGTTTCATTAAAATCATTTTTAGGGAGTAGGTAAACCTGCAATCCATTTGCTAGCACCGCCCGATAGATGCTTTCTCCCACGGCTATATAATTGATTTTTTCTAAACCTGGATTCTGCATTATTTCCCTTCCATAAAGTAAATCGCCTGTAATTTCAACTGCTGGGCTGCCTCTATAAGATCAGCTTTGCTGACATTTTCTAATGCTTTCAGCCAAGCCTCTAGTGACAGAAATTTTTTCCCTAGAACAGAGGACATGTAAGCACGCTCAATCAAGGTGTTTTGTCGATCCTGAGCCAGAAGTATTGAATTTTTCAGCATATTCTTGGTTTGTTCAAGTTCTTCATCTGTGAAATGCCCCCGTTTCAAATCTAGAATTTGGCGGTTGATTAAAGCGATGGTCTTTGTCCGATTTGCTCGGTCAATTCCAGCATAGATTCGCATCAAACCAGAAAAAATATCAAAACTACTAGAAATAGTGTAGGCTAGGCTCTCTTTTTCCCGAACATTGACAAAGAGTTTTGAGTGAGCAAATCCTCCCAATAAGCCATTCAAAACAATTAGGGGCAGATGGTTGCGATCCCCATATTGACTAGAAAAATGGTAGGCCAGTTCAACAATGGACTGATGTACATCTCGCTGCTCCAGCTTTTCTCTAGTTATATTTGAATAGTTTTGCTGGTAGCTAAGCTGTAAAGGCTGCTCTCGCTCAGAAAACTGGAATTCTTGGATTTTCTCACGAACAGCAATCTCATTAAAATCACCGATGAAGAAAAAATCAATTTGATCCTGATTTAGCATTTGCTGAAAAGCAGCGAAACTAGTTTCAGCCGTTTCTTTTTCTACTAGCTCGATTGTTGCCACGCGTGGAATCCGCATTTCTGGTAAATCGTAAAATAAATTATTTAACTCTCTGTGAGCATGGTAGAAATGATTCTCAATTTCAGCTTCCAAGTCTGTTAAAACATTTCTCTTTTCAATTTCAAAGGTTTTGGTATCAAAAGCCTGTCCATTTGACAGAGGAAAAAAGAGACTAGCCTTCAAAAAATCTAGTATTTCATCTGCCAACATATTTTTTCGGCTCAAGAATTGATCCCGCACGAAAGAAAGATTGATATCCAGATAATGCACTAATCCCCGTCGTGAAAGGCTTGTCGAATAATTAGCCCCATATAAATTCGCTAATTTTTCTCGAAAGGCTTGTGATGTTGGGTAAAGGGCATTTGAAGTTTCCAGCATACTGGCCGTAAGAACCCGCCCAGCTATTGTTTTTTCAGACATAGGAGCTGAAAATCGCACTTTAATTTTATTGGTTTTAAATTTTTCTGATTGAATGAAGTGAAGATGTACTCCTTTTATGATTTCCATTGCTCTCCTCATACCGAATAATATAGACTTCTATTATAACACGAAATGCTGTTTAATGCTTTGTAAGGAACGGTATTTTTAGAGATTAAAGCGTTTTCTATTTTTCTAGTAAAACTTGCCTTTGAATGAGACTACCACGGAACAGTTTCTGCTTAAATTATGATATAATGACAAGGATTGAGGTGAAATATGGAATACAAATTATTTGACGAATTTATTACTCTACAGGCTCTCTTAAAAGAAGTCGGTATCATTCAAAGTGGCGGAGCAATCAAATCCTTTTTAACAGATCATCAGGTCTTTTTTAACGGTGAACTGGAAAATAGACGAGGAAAAAAACTTAGAATTGGCGATGTTATCTCTCTTCCAGACCGAGAACTGGAGATTGTCCTCCTTGCCCCAAGTCAGGAGGAGATCCTTGAACATCAAGAGGAGCAAGCAGAGAAAAAAAGAGTGGCTGACTTGGTTAAAGCCATGAATAAGAATTTGAAAAAATCTCAACCAACAAAAAAAGAACAGAAGAAAAGAAAGCTCGAGCAGAAAAATAAAAAAGCTCCTGTTCGCTTTCCAGGAACCTAAGACATGTGGTTAAAAAAGCTGAAAATTAAACATTTTCGTAATTACCAATCTGCAGAGGTTGATTTTGATCCTGGCCTTAATATCTTTCTAGGACAAAATGCACAGGGGAAAACCAATATTCTAGAAGCCATCTATTTTTTAGCCCTTACTCGCAGTCACCGGACCCGAACCGATAAGGACTTGATTCATTTCCAAGAGAATAATCTTCAAATTTCGGGAATTATTGAAAAAACAACGGGTAAAATCCCACTTGACATCGAGTTGACACCAAAGGGGAGAATCACCAAAATAAATCATTTGAAACAAGGGAAATTATCAGATTATATAGGGGTTGTCAACGTTGTCTTGTTTGCTCCAGAAGATTTACAGCTCATTAAAGGAGCCCCTGCTTTACGCCGAAAATTTATTGATATTGAGCTTGGGCAAATCAAGCCCATCTACCTTGCTGACTTATCTAGTTACAATCATGTGCTCAAGCAAAGAAATGCCTACCTTAAGGCTAATGATAAGGTAGATGAAACCTTTCTCTCTGTTCTAGATGAGCAACTGATTGATTTTGGTTGTCGTGTCATGCAACATCGCTTAGACTTTATTGAAAAGCTAGAAGGTTTTGCTCAGGAAAGCCATAGCGATATTTCTCAAGGAAAAGAGAAGTTGACAATCAAGTACTTATCCTCTGTTCCGTTTTCATGCCTTGAAGACTTGGAAGCTTCTTTTCGAGCAGCCTTATCAGAAAGTCGTAGACGCGATCTTTTCAAAAAAAATACAGGTGTTGGTCCTCACCGAGATGATATCAACTTTTTTATCAATGATATGGATGCCGGATTTGGTAGCCAAGGCCAACACCGTAGTGTTGTTCTATCTCTCAAGTTAGCTGAAATTAAACTAATCGAAAGCCTTACAAAAGATACTCCAATATTATTGCTTGACGATGTAATGAGCGAACTTGACAATATGCGTCAATTAAAATTGCTAGAAACTATCTCTCAAAACATTCAGACTTTCATCACGACAACCAGCTTAGATCACTTACATAATCTACCAGATGATATTAATATTTTTCAGATAAGTCAAGGCGTAATTAAGAAAGAAGAAAATATAGGTTTTACAAATGAGTAAAATAACTGTAAAGTGAATTTACAACTTTTGTAAACTAAAACAACCTTGTCAACTCCTTGACAAGGTTGTTTTTCTTTATAATTCTATTGGACAGAGTAGTTTGGAGCTTCATTTGTGATTTGTACATCGTGAGGGTGACTTTCTTTCAAACCAGCACCACTCATCTCAATAAACTGAGCATTTTCATGAAGTTCTTGCAAGTTAGCTGCACCGACATATCCCATACCAGAACGGATACCGCCCAACATTTGGAAGACGATATCTGCAGCGGCTCCTTTATAAGCTACACGCCCTTCAATTCCTTCTGGAACTAGCTTATTAGCTTCATTGACAGAGCCTTGGAAGTAGCGATCGCTGGAGCCTTTCTTCATAGCTGCGATAGAGCCCATTCCACGGTAAGTTTTAAATTTACGTCCTTGGAAGATTTCAGTTTCCCCTGGTGCTTCGTCCGTTCCAGCAAACATTGATCCAAGCATAACGGCATTTCCACCTGCGGCAAGGGCTTTGACAATATCACCTGAATACTTGATGCCTCCGTCAGCAATGATGGTTTTTCCATATTCACGTGCAACTGCAGCTGCATCGTAGATTGCTGTTACTTGTGGGACACCAACACCAGCAATGACACGAGTTGTACAGATAGATCCTGGTCCGATTCCGACCTTAACCACATCAACGCCGGCATCAAAGAGGGCACGTGCTCCTTCAGCAGTTGCGATATTACCCGCAATCAAAGTGCGATCTGGGAAGTGAGCACGAATTTCAGCAATTTTACGTAGAACGCCAGCTGAATGACCATGGGCTGTATCAATAACAATGGCATCTGCTCCCGCTTCGAAGAGGGCTTCTGCACGTTCAAATGTATCTGAAGTGACACCTACCGCACCAGCAACTAGCAGACGACCAAACTCATCTTTTGCTGCATTTGGGAACTCAATCACTTTTTCAATATCTTTAATGGTGATGAGACCAGAAAGTCGACCGTTTTCATCTACTAAAGGTAGTTTTTCAATCCGGTGTTCTTGCAGAATTCTTTCAGCAGTTGCCAGATCAGTTCCGACTGGAGCTGTAACAAGATTTTCACTGGTCATGTGGTTGGAAATTGGTTGATTATAATCTGAAATAAAGCGTAAATCACGGTTAGTCAAGATACCGACTAATTTACGATTTTCCATCGTTTCAACCACTGGAACCCCACTAATGCGGTAGCGCCCCATCAATTCATCTGCTTCAGCAATCGTATGATTAGGAGTAAGGAAGAATGGATCAATAATGACACCATTTTCAGAACGTTTTACCTTACGAACTTCATCAGCCTGCTGTGCAATAGACATATTTTTGTGGATGACACCTAGACCGCCGGCACGGGCAATGGCGATCGCCATTTGACTTTCGGTAACTGTATCCATAGCCGCAGTAATAATTGGGATATTTAATTTTAAATTCTCAGCAAGTTTTGTACTTAAATCAGCATCATTTGGCAACACGTGACTTTCAGCTGGAATAAGCAATACGTCATCAAAGGTAAAACCTTTTTTCAAAAATTTAGTGTCCCAGTTAGACATCCACAGTTTCCTCTTTTCTTATATATTGAGCAGGGCTCGTCTTTTTATTGTTAATATCATACCATTCTATAGGCATTTGTCAATGATTATTATGCAAAAATTAAAAACCATCTCTTTTTCAGGTAAAAGACGATGGTTTTTGATGTAATCTGCTATTATTGTTCGTTATTTAAAGTAATTAATTCCCATTGCATTTTTGACTTCTGACAGGGTTTGTCCAGCAACTTGTCGAGCACGTTCACTGCCTTCTTTCAGCATGTCATAGACTTGGCCCATGTCTTTTGCAAACTCGAGACGACGCTCTCTGATTGGTCCTAATTCCCGCTCTAAAATCTCTAAGAGATAGCGTTTAGTTTTGACATCACCCAGACCACCGCGTTGGTAGTGTTCTTTCATAGCCGCAATTTCAGCAGCATCTTCTGGCCGACCAAAAACATCCAGATAATGGAAAACCATATTACCTTCGATTTTTCCTGGATCTTCAACTTTGATGTGGTCGGGATCGGTATACATGCTCATGACCTTTTTCTTGAGAGTATCCATATCATCCGCTAGATAAATCCCATTGTTTAATGATTTTGACATTTTAGCATTGCCATCAAGCCCTGGTAAACGTCCAGCTGCTTCATTTTCTGGATAGATGCCTTCTGGCTCCACCAAAACCTCACAGTCATAGGCATGATTGAAGGAACGAACAATTTCACGTGTCTGCTCAATCATCGGTTTTTGGTCATTTCCTACAGGTACATAGTTTGCCTTAAAGGCTGTAATGTCAGCTGCTTGAGAGATAGGATAAACCAAAAATCCAGTTGGGATACTTTCTCCAAAACCTTTCTGAGCAATTTCTGTCTTGACAGTTGGATTGCGCTCTAATCGAGCTAAAGATACCAAATTCATGTAATACATTGATAACTCTGCTAACTCAGGAATCTGACTTTGGATAAAAATAGTCACTTTTTTGGGATCCAGTCCAGCTGCCAGATAGTCTAAGGCTACATTGCCAATGGATTCTACAATTGTTTGTGGATCTTTCGCATGGTCTGTCAGAGCTTGTTGGTCCGCCAGAAAAACAAACATATCATATTTATTTTGATTTTGTAGAAGAACACGGTTACGTAAGCTTCCTACATAATGACCAATATGTAATTTTCCAGTCGGACGGTCTCCGGTTAAAATAATGGGTTTTGTCATTGCTTGCTCCTCAATTAGTGTTGTTCTCATTATATCATTTTCAAAGAAAATGCGGAAGAATCTAGAAGAAAAAAGAAGAATCATAGTTTAAAAGAAATTAGTTGACAATATATTTGCAGCATGTTTACAAAGTTGACGGCATTTTCATCTCTTTAAATAGTTTTTTATTCCATAATAATTTGAAAAAAGAAGAATTTTCTAGTAAAATGGAGGAGACTACATATATAGGAGAAAATCATTGCTTACAGTATCTGATGTATCACTGCGTTTCAGTGATCGAAAATTATTTGATGAAGTAAATATTAAATTTACAGAAGGAAACACCTATGGTTTGATTGGAGCGAATGGTGCGGGTAAGTCTACCTTCTTGAAGATTTTAGCTGGGGATATTGAGCCAACGACAGGCCATATTTCTTTAGGGCCAGATGAGCGACTCTCTGTTTTGCGTCAAAATCACTTTGACTATGAGGATGAGCGGGTCATTGATGTTGTTATCATGGGGAACGAGCACCTTTACAGCATTATGAAAGAGAAAGATGCTATTTATATGAAGCCTGACTTCTCTGACGAGGATGGGGTTCGAGCAGCTGAGCTGGAAGGAGAATTTGCTGAGTTGGGTGGCTGGGAAGCTGAAAGTGAAGCATCTCAATTGCTACAAAACCTCAATATTCCAGAAGACTTACATTATCAAAATATGAGTGAATTGTCGAATGGCGACAAGGTTAAGGTCCTTCTTGCAAAGGCTCTTTTTGGCAAGCCAGATGTTTTGCTTCTGGACGAGCCGACCAATGGTTTGGATATCCAGTCTATCACTTGGTTGGAAGATTTCTTGATTGATTTTGAGAATACGGTTATTGTCGTATCCCACGACCGTCACTTCTTAAATAAAGTTTGTACGCATATGGCTGACCTTGATTTTGGTAAGATAAAACTGTATGTCGGAAACTATGATTTCTGGAAAGAATCAAGTGAATTGGCAGCTAAGTTGCTCGCTGACCGAAATGCTAAGGCGGAAGAAAAAATCAAGCAATTGCAAGAGTTTGTGGCTCGCTTCTCTGCCAATGCTTCTAAGTCTAAACAGGCAACATCTCGTAAAAAGATGCTGGATAAGATTGAATTGGAAGAAATTGTTCCGTCAAGTCGAAAATATCCATTTATTAGCTTTAAAGCAGAACGGGAAATTGGGAATGATCTCTTGACAGTAGAAAATCTTTCTGTCAAGATTGATGGCGAAACCATTCTTGACAATATCAGCTTTATCCTTCGTCCTGGCGATAAGACGGCTTTGATTGGACAAAATGATATTCAGACAACTGCCTTGATTCGTGCCTTGATGGGAGATATTGACTATGAGGGGACCATCAAATGGGGTGTCACAACCAGTCGTTCTTATTTGCCAAAAGATAATTCTCGTGACTTTGCTGGTGGTGAATCTATTCTTGACTGGCTTCGTCAATTTGCTAGTAAAGAAGAAGACGATAATACCTTCCTTCGAGGTTTCTTAGGTAGGATGCTTTTCTCTGGCGATGAGGTTAACAAGCCTGTCAACGTCTTGTCAGGTGGAGAAAAAGTTCGGGTTATGTTGTCTAAACTGATGCTTCTCAAGTCAAATGTTTTGGTTTTGGACGATCCTACTAATCACTTGGATTTGGAATCTATTTCTAGTCTTAATGATGGTTTGAAGAACTTTAAGGAGTCGATCATCTTTGCTAGCCATGACCATGAGTTTATTCAAACCTTGGCCAATCATATCATTGTTCTCTCAAAAAATGGTGTGATTGACCGCATTGACGAGACATATGATGAATTTTTGGAAAATCAAGAAGTTCAGGCAAAAGTCAAAGAACTTTGGAAAGATTAATAAGTTGTCAATGTAGGTTGACAGAGGTTTACAGAGGCATGAAACAACGTTTCGGCCTCTTTCTCTATAAGAAACATGGAAAAAATCAGATATTTTTTTAAGAAAAATTGGCTTTATTTAGCTTCCTTCATCTTACCTTTTCTCATTATGTTTTTTATTTATCTGAGTCAAGGTATCTACTGGGGTAGCGATACTTCTCCGCTTCTTGGAGACGGCTTCCATCAATATGTCGTATTTGATACGACTTTGAGAAATATTCTTCACGGAACGGATAGTCTTTTTTACACGTTTTCAAGTGGATTGGGACAGAATTTCTATGCCCTATCTAGCTATTATCTAGGAAGTTTCCTTTCCCCCTTCGTCTACTTTTTCGATTTAAAATCAATGCCGGATGCAGTTTACTTGTTTACTCTTATTAAGTTTGGCTTGATTGGGTTGACAACTTGTATTAGCATTAAAGGGATCTTTAAAAAAATTCCAGAAACACTAATCTTGATTCTGTCAACTTCGTTTGCTTTGATGAGTTTCTCAGTTAGTCAACTTGAAATAAAAACTTGGTTAGATGTATTTATAGTAGTCCCCCTTATCATCTTTGGTTTACACAAGTTGATGAATGAGCAAGGGAGAGTTTTATACTTTACAAGCTTGTCAATTCTCTTTGTCCAAAATTATTATTTTGGTTACATGATGGCCTTGTTTTTAGTCCTTTGGTACCTCGTTCAGCTTTCTTGGGATTTTAAGGCCAGGATTCGGTCTCTCCCTGATTTTGCTATCGTGTCAATATTAGCAGGCCTTACTAGTTTAATTATGATTTTGCCGACTTATCTAGATCTGAGTTCACATGGTGAGACCTTGACAAAGGTCGAAGACTTATTTACTGAAAAAAGTTGGTACTTGGATGTTTTTGCTAAAAATTTTGTAGGAAGTTTTGATACGACTAAGTATGGATCCATTCCTATGATTTATGTTGGTCTATTTCCTCTTATTTTAAGTATCTTATTTTTCACGATAAAAAGTATTAAGCTTCGCGTGAAACTGGCCTACATTTTCTTGATTAGCATTTTTATAGTGAGTTTTCGACTGCAGTATCTGGATTTGCTTTGGCAAGGAATGCATGCGCCAAATATGTTTTTGCATCGCTATTCTTGGCTCTTTTCTCTTCTTATCATTTTGATGGCTGCAGAAACGCTCAATCGTTTGGAGGAAGTTAAATGGCGACAAGTATTCCTTAGCTTTCTGCTCATTTCTTTTGGTTTTCTAGCCACTTTGCATTATAGAAAACACTATGATTTTCTTGGTCCCGAAAATTACATTTTTACTTTAGAGTTCTTCCTTGCCTATCTCTTAATCAGCTTCGCTTTTATTCGTTGTCATGTTAGGCAGAGTATGTTTACACTATCTTTACTATTTTTTGTGATTTTTGAGCTTACCTTAAACGCTTATTATCAGGTTGATGGAATTGCTAAAGAATGGGTCTTTGCAAGTCGTTCGTCCTATTCGAAAAAAATGGATGAAATTGACAATCTTGTCAAGTATAGTAAGAGGGAAAATAGAGATTTTTTTCGAACAGAGAGGCTTGATCCTCAGACTGGGAATGACAGTATGAAATTTAATTATAATGGAATTTCTCAATTTTCATCAGTTAGAAATACGCAAGCAAGCTCGACTTTAGATAAATTAGGTTTTAAATCGGCAGGAACTAATCTTAATCTTCGCTATCAAAATAATAGCATTTTGATGGATAGCCTTTTTACTGTAAAGTATAACTTGTCTGAAACAGATCCGCAGAAATTTGGTTTTTCTGCAGAGAAGACTGAGGGGTCAATGACATTGTATGAAAATAATTATGCTTTGGGCTTGGCTTTCTTAACCAATGATATTTACAAAGATGTCAAGTTCACTAATTTAACACTTGACAATCAGACAGCCTTTTTAAATCAATTATCGGGTTTGAATCATAAATATTATGAGCGAATTTCTATAGCTGCTAATGAGGAAGAAACTGAAGGGAAAGTAACTGCAAGCATCGAAAATGACGCTCAATTAAGCTATGCTAGCGTCACTTACACAATTGAGGTGCCTGCAGGTAGTCAAGTCTATGTCAACCTTGCAGATCTTGATTTTTCAAACGATAATCAGACGGATGTCAATATCACTGTAAATGGAATCACGAATCGTTATCTGACCCATAATGTTTTTCCATTTTTGAATATTGGTTACTTTAAGGAAGCACAGACGGTTTCTATTCAATTTTCTTTTCCAGAGAATCGAAATGTTTCTTTTAACCAACCAGAGTTCTTCTCTGTGGATGTAAATAAATATCAGCAACTCATAAGTAAATTGAAAGAACAAGAGGTTTCTGTGACGACAAAATCCAATACGGTAACGGTTGATTATCATGCGGATAGAGATAGTTCTCTCTTTTTCACCATTCCTTATGATAAGGGCTGGACAGCTAGTGTAGATGGCAAGAAGGTACCGTTAAAACGTGCGCAGAATGGTTTTATGAAACTTGATGTGAGCAGAGGAGCAGGCAGAGTTACCTTATCATTTGTTCCAAGAGGATTAAAGGAAGGAACTGCAGCTTTTATTTTAGGAATAGTTTTATTTTTCTTCTATGATAGGGTTCGATTTAAATGGATCAAAAAACATAGGGATAGTTCAGCATAACCTTTACATCATCAAAAAACTTTAGAATATAGGTCTGTTTTTACAAGTTCTTCAATAGTCTGTAATATAATTCATCAAAGTAATAAAGTTCTGTAATACTTTTGCTTTAGGATAGATATATCACAGAAAAGGAGAATTCTAAACATGAATTTGTATTTTAAAAATAGAATGATGAAAGCAGGCTTGTTCAGTTTGATGGCAGGAGCTGCTGCTTTGCTTCCGATTGTAGCCAATGCAGAAAGTTATACTGTCAATTCAGGTGACACCTTGTCCGCGATTGCTGCTTCTCATCAGACGACTGTTGACAAGATTGCGCAAAAAAACAAGATTAGCAATATCAATCTGATTAGTGTTGGCCAGGTTTTAGAACTGGACGATGATGTATCTGAGCAAATGACTGTTGAAAAATCAGATAAGGCTGAGCAATCTACTGTAAACCCAAGTTCTGGCTTGAGTGCTGAGGATGCAGAGGCTAAGGAGTGGATTGCTCAAAAAGAATCCAGCGGCAGTTATACAGCGCAAAATGGGCAATACTATGGTCGCTATCAGTTGACCATCACCTATCTAAATGGAGATTTATCACCAGAAAATCAAGAGAAGACAGCGGATGCTTATGTAGCAGGTCGCTATGGCTCATGGTCGGCTGCTAAAAATTTCTGGTTAGCAAATGGCTGGTATTAAAACTTTAGGAAAAATTATATTTACAGGGATTGGAGTTTATATTCTAGTCCCTTTTTTATAATTATTAGTACATTTTTGCTTGGAATATGATATTTTTCATCAAGGTGTTTACAATACTGTAAATTTACTTGACAACTTATAAAGCTCTTCAGATTGGCCAAAGGTTATTCGTTGTTCTCCGTGCTAAATCATGCTATAATAGACCTTGCTCAAGCGACCTTCAATCGTTGAAAGCACAGCACGACCTTCAATCGTGAAATAACGAAAAGATGGGAGAACACAATGAGTGATAACTCTAAGACTCGTGTCGTCGTTGGTATGAGCGGAGGTGTCGATTCATCAGTAACTGCTTTACTCTTGAAAGAGCAAGGTTACGATGTGATTGGCATCTTCATGAAAAACTGGGACGACACAGATGAATTTGGTGTCTGCACGGCCACAGAAGACTACAAGGATGTAGCAGCTGTGGCAGATCAGATTGGCATTCCTTACTACTCTGTCAACTTTGAGAAAGAGTACTGGGATCGCGTTTTTGAATACTTCTTGGCGGAATACCGAGCTGGTCGGACTCCGAACCCAGATGTCATGTGTAACAAGGAAATCAAGTTTAAAGCCTTCCTTGACTATGCATTGACACTGGGGGCAGATTACGTTGCAACGGGTCACTATGCTCAGGTGAAGAGAGACCAAGATGGCTTGGTTCACATTCTGCGTGGCAAGGATAACAATAAGGATCAGACTTATTTCTTGAGCCAGCTATCACAGGAACAATTACAAAAGACCATGTTTCCTCTGGGGCATTTAGAAAAGCCAGAAGTTCGAGCAATTGCTGAAAGAGCTGGCTTAGCCACTGCTAAGAAAAAAGACTCAACTGGTATTTGCTTCATTGGTGAGAAGAATTTTAAAGAATTTCTGAGTCAATATTTACCAGCCCAGCCTGGTCGCATGATGACAATGGATGGACGAGATATGGGTCAGCATGAAGGACTAATGTACTATACCATTGGCCAGCGAGGTGGTCTTGGAATTGGTGGCCAGCAGGGCGGTGACAACGAGCCTTGGTTTGTGGTCGGAAAAGACCTTAGCCAAAATATTCTTTATGTTGGTCAAGGATTCTATCATGACCATTTAATGTCAACCAGCCTTGACGCTAGTCAGGTTCATTTCACGAAAGAAATGCCGGAAGAATTTACTATGGAATGTACAGCTAAGTTCCGTTATCGTCAGCCTGATTCCAAGGTGACAGTTACTGTAAAGGGTGACAAGGCTGTTGTCAACTTCGATCAACCACAAAGGGCAGTTACTCCAGGCCAAGCAGTCGTTTTCTATGATGGAGAAGAGTGTTTAGGTGGTGGCTTGATTGACAGAGCTTATAAGAATGGTCAAGTCTTGCAGTACATTTAAGTAACTACAAGAGGAACGAGAATGTTTCAATTTTTTAAGAAAAAGACTGATAAGAAGGACAGACTTGAAACTCTTTCTGACTACAAGAAGCAGTATTTGCATGAGAAAACGACAGAATCTATAGAGGCATTATTTAAGGTATTAAAGCAATCTAAGGTTTGGGTTCCCTTCAATGCTTATCTGATAGATGAAAGTGAAGGTCAAGAAGGTGTTCGCCTAAAACCCGATATTCTGCAAAAGGGAGATGATTATTTCTATCCCTGTTTCTCAAACGAGCAAGAGATTCCAAAAGAATACTATGATCGCTTTTCTTGGTTGCAACTGCCTGTCACAGATTGTTTGTTTGCAGTTGAAGGCAGAGGGAGATTTCCATTAAGAGGGATTGTTCTAGACGCATTCTCTGAATCTGTCGAGATTGATAAAGAAGCTTTTGAAGCGATTCGCCAATCTTAGTTGCTTTAGATTGACAATTCAACATAATTTGCTAAAATAAGATAAGCAATACCTATGATGGTCAAAGCTCATGGATGTTGCAGGCTTTTTTGTCCTGCACTTCTAGAGACTTGGCCTTTTTTGGTGAAAAAATGAAGGAAAAAGAAATGACACACAATTTTACTGAAAGTTATGATGTTATCGTGATTGGAGCGGGGCACGCTGGGGTAGAAGCTTCTCTGGCCGCCAGTCGCATGGGATGTAAAGTTCTGCTAGCAACTATCAATATTGAGATGCTGGCTTTTATGCCTTGTAATCCATCTATTGGAGGGTCTGCAAAAGGCATTGTTGTCCGTGAAGTAGATGCTTTGGGCGGGGAGATGGCTAAGAATATCGATAAGAGCTATATCCAGATGAAAATGCTCAACACGGGTAAGGGACCTGCAGTTCGGGCTCTTCGGGCGCAGGCAGATAAAGAGCTTTATTCCAAAGAAATGCGGAAGACTGTTGAAAATCAAGAAAATCTGACTCTGCGGCAAACCATGATTAATGAAATCTTGGTAGAAGATGGTAAGGTCATTGGGGTTAAAACAGCGACGCAACAGGAGTATGCGGCTAAAGCCGTCATTGTTACGACTGGAACAGCCTTGCGGGGAGAGATTATTATTGGTGATCTCAAGTATTCATCTGGTCCAAACCATAGTCTGGCAGCCATTCCTTTGGCAGATAATCTACGTGACCTAGGATTTGAAATTGGTCGTTTTAAAACTGGAACTCCTCCACGTGTTAAGGCGTCATCTATCAATTATGACGTGACCGAGATTCAGCCAGGTGATGAAAAAGCCAATCATTTCTCTTACACGTCTCGTGATGAAGACTATGTGAAAGATCAAGTGCCTTGCTGGTTGACTTATACCAATGCAGAAAGTCATGAAATTATCCAAAATAACCTGCATCGTGCTCCTATGTTTTCAGGTATCGTTAAGGGTGTGGGCCCTCGCTATTGTCCATCTATTGAGGATAAGATCGTCCGTTTTGCGGATAAGGAACGCCACCAGCTTTTCTTAGAGCCTGAGGGTCGTGATACGGAAGAAGTTTATGTGCAGGGGCTGTCAACTAGTCTGCCAGAAGATGTACAGAAGGACTTGGTTCACTCTATCAAAGGTTTAGAAAATGCTGAGATGATGCGGACAGGCTATGCCATTGAGTACGATATGATTATGCCTCACCAGTTGCGGGCAACCTTGGAAACTAAGAAAATTTCAGGGCTCTTTACAGCAGGTCAGACCAATGGGACTTCTGGTTATGAAGAAGCCGCTGGTCAAGGGATTATTGCTGGGATTAATGCGGCCTTGAAGATCCAAGGTAAGCCAGAGTTGATCTTGAAGCGTAGTGATGGTTACATTGGAGTCATGATTGATGATTTGGTGACTAAGGGGACTGTAGAACCTTATCGCCTCTTGACTAGCCGAGCGGAGTACCGTTTGATTCTCCGCCATGACAATGCTGATATGCGTTTGACAGAGATTGGCCGAAAAATTGGTTTGGTAGATGATGAGCGCTGGTCTCGTTTCGAGATTAAAAAGAATCAATTTGACAATGAAATGAAGCGCTTGGAATCCATCAAGTTGAAACCTGTTAAGGAAACCAATGCTAAGATAGAGGCGCTTGGCTTTAAAGCTCTGACAGATGCGGTAACTGCCAAAGAATTTATGCGGCGACCGGAAGTGTCTTATCAAGATGTGGTTCAATTCATTGGTCCAGCGGCAGAAGAGTTGGATGAAAAGATTATCGAGCTAATTGAGACAGAGATTAAGTACGAAGGCTATATTTCTAAAGCTCTTGATCAGGTTGAGAAGATGAAACGCATGGAAGAGAAGCGGATTCCAGCCAATATTGACTGGGATGATATTGACTCGATTGCGACAGAGGCGCGTCAGAAGTTCAAGAAAATCAATCCAGAAACGATTGGTCAGGCAAGTCGTATTTCTGGTGTCAATCCAGCAGATATTTCTATTTTGATGGTTTACTTAGAAGGCAAGTCTAGAAGCATTTCTAAAAACAAAGCAAAATCATAGCCATATTAACGTACTATCTTATTGATAGTACGTTTTTTTGAATAATTTACAGAATTGTAAATACCTGTTTACAAAAAACCTCTTTTATATAGAGAAATATTTACAACCACTGTCAACTTTTTGTTTAATAAAATTTACAAGATTGACACATCTTGTAAATTAATTGTGAATGTTTATTTTAGAATAGATCCGGGATTTGAGCCTTTCTTGCTTTACAAGTATCCAAGGGCAGTGAAAACTCGCTTTTTTTAAGAAAATATGGTAAAATGGCGCAATAAGAGGTTTTTTAATGAAAAGAATTCGTTTTTCCCCGAGCCACTTTGCGATAGTGGGGTTTACTTCCTTTATCATATTAGCTATTTGTCTACGCCTTTTTGGTGATAGTTTGCCTATGCTGGTGTCTCTTTTTATAGTGCTGGCGCTCTTGGTTTGGCTATTTATTCAGCAACAAAGAGTGACTGAATTGGACGAGCTTGAGCAGATTCGCTATGTCAATCATCAAGCAGAGGGAAGTTTAGCTTCTTTGTTGGATAAGATGCCAGTTGGTGTTATTAAAATCAATGAAAATAGTGGAGATGTTGACTGGTTCAATCCTTATGCTGAATTGATTTTTACAACGGATGATGGAGAGCTAAATAGTGATCTCTTGCAGGAAATTATCTACCTTGCTGCTTCGAAATCGGGTAGCTACGCAACAGTAGGAGACAATCAATATTCTGTTTATTTTGATTCAGCTTCTAGTGTCCTGTACTTTTTTGATGCATCAAGTGAGTATGAAGCAACAGTTGGGCTCGTTACGACGCGACCAGTTATCGGTGTTGTCTCAGTTGATAATTATGATGATTTGGAAGATGCTGTATCAGATTCAGATATCAGTCATATCAATAGTTTTGTAGCTAACTTTGTAGCAGAGTTTTCTGAGCAATTTCATATGTTTTACCGTCGGGTGGGAATGGATCGTTATTATCTTTTCACGGATTATACGGTTTTGGAACAACTGATGGATAGTAAATTTTCGATCATTGATCAATTTCGGACAGAAGCCAAGAATCGAAAACTTCCTCTGACGCTTAGTATGGGCTTTTCTTACGGGGATGGTAAACATGATGAAATTGGTAAGATTGCCCTTCTTAATCTTAATTTAGCTGAGGTCCGGGGTGGTGACCAAGCGGTTGTCAAAGAGAATGACGAGACCAAGAATCCAGTTTATTTTGGTGGTGGAACAGCTGCATCTGTCAAACGTACACGTACGCGTACAAGGGCTATGATGGCGGCTATTTCAGATAAAATCAAGAGTGTAGATCAGGTTTTTGTGGTTGGTCATCGCAATCTTGATTTGGATGCCCTAGGCTCCGCGGTGGGTATGCAGCTTTTTGCTAGCAATATCATTGAGAAAGCCTATGTTGTGTATGATGACCAACAGATGGGCTCGGATATCTATCGCTCTATCCAAAAATTGACATCAGAAGGCGCTGATTATCTTTTGCCGATATCGGAAGCCGTAAACCGAGTGACCAGTCGCTCACTTTTGATAATGGTGGATCACTCGAAATTAGCCTTAACGCTTTCAAGAGAATTATTTGATCGATTTAGTCAGACGATTGTGGTGGATCATCACCGTCGCGATGAGGATTTCCCTGAAAATGCAGTCATTGCCTATATCGAAAGTGGAGCTAGCAGTGCCAGCGAATTGGTAACGGAGCTGATTCAGTTTCAAAATTCCAAGAAGAATCGCCTGAATAAAATTCAAGCTAGTTTACTCATGGCTGGGATTATGCTAGACACCAAGAATTTTACCTCCAGAGTAACGAGTCGAACCTTTGATGTAGCTAGTTATTTGCGGGCTCGGGGTAGTGATAGTGTAGTCATTCAGGATATTTCTTCGACGAATTTTGAAGAGTATCGAGCAGTCAATGAGCTGATTTTGACAGGTAAGAAGCTTTTGCCAAATGTGATTGTAGCAGCGGGTGCTGAAAATGCCAGCTATGATACAGTCGTCATTAGTAAGGCAGCTGACACCATGCTTGCCATGTCGGGCATTGAAGCAACATTTGTGGTCAGCAGGAATACTGAGGGTTACGTATCCATTTCAGCTCGTAGTCGCAGTAAGATCAATGTTCAGCGGATTATGGAGAAAATGGGTGGTGGCGGCCACTTTAATCTAGCAGCAGCGCAAGTTAGCGATCAAACGGTTGCTGAAGTCACTCAACGTCTAAATCAAGAGATTATGGATCAAGTGATGGATAATGAGGAATCAATAGAAAAGGAGAAATAAAATGAAAGTTATTTTTTTAGCAGATGTAAAAGGAAAAGGGAAAAAAGGGGAAATCAAGGAAGTGCCTACTGGCTACGCTCAAAATTTCCTGATTAAGAAAAATCTGGCTAAGGAAGCCACTGCACAAGCTATCGGTGAGCTGAGAGGTAAGCAAAAATCTCAGGAAAAGGCTCACGCAGAGATGGTGGCAGAGGCTCAAGCTATCAAAGCTAAGTTGGAAGAAGAAGCAACGGTCGTGGCTTTTACAGAGAAAGTCGGACCAGACGGACGGACTTTCGGTTCGATTACTAACAAAAAAATTGCTGATGAATTACAAAAGCAATTTGGTCTAAAAATTGACAAACGGAATATCAAGGTTGATTCTCCCATTCGTTCGATTGGTTTGATTGATGTTCCTGTAAAGATTTACCAAGATGTGACAAGTGTGATTCGCCTGCGGGTTACGGAAGGGTAAAAAGAATTAAAGGAAGGATTCACTTATGGCAGAGATTGATGAGTTGCGAGCTCAGCCTCAAGATATTTTAGCAGAACAGTCTGTACTAGGGGCCATTTTCATCGATGAGAGCAAACTGGTCTTTGTCCGTGAATATATTGAGCCTGGGGATTTCTTTAAATATGCCCATCGTCTGATTTTCAAGGCCATGATTGACTTGGCAGATCGTGGGGATGCTATTGATGCGACCACCGTTCGCAATATTTTGGATAGCCAAGGAGACTTGCAGAATATTGGTGGCTTGAGCTATCTGGTGGAGGTCGTTAATTCTGTGCCGACTTCTGCCAATGCAGAGTACTATGCTAAGATCGTCTCTGAAAAAGCAATCTTACGCCGCTTGATTTCACGCTTGACAGAATCCATCAACCAAGCCTATGATGGGGAAAGACCATCCGAGGAAATCATTGCAGGAGCAGAAAAGGCCCTGATTGATGTCAGCGAAACGGCCAGCCGCAGTGGGTTTAAAAATATTCAAGATATTCTAAATCTTAACTTTGCTAATCTAGAAGCCCGTTCTCAGCAAACTACTGATATTACAGGGATTGCGACGGGTTACCGTGAGTTTGATAAGATGACGACGGGTTTGCACGAAGAAGAGTTAATTATCCTAGCTGCTCGTCCAGCGGTTGGTAAGACAGCCTTTGCCCTCAATATCGCCCAGAATATCGGGACCAAGCTGGATAAGACAGTGGCTATCTTCTCCCTAGAAATGGGGGCAGAGAGTCTTGTGGATCGGATGCTGGCCTCAGAGGGAGTGATTAATTCTCACTCCATTCGTACAGGGCAATTGACAGATGAAGAATGGCAAAAATATACCATTGCGACGGCTAATCTGGCCAATGCGAGTATCTATATTGATGACACGCCAGGGATTCGGATTACGGAGATTCGTTCGCGAGCTCGTAAGTTGTCTCAAGAGACAGGCAATCTTGGTCTGATTTTGATTGACTACCTGCAGCTGATTACAGGAACGGGTCGCGAAAACCGTCAACAGGAAGTTTCAGAAATTTCTCGCCAGCTTAAGATTTTAGCGAAGGAACTCAAGGTGCCAGTTATTGCTCTGAGTCAGCTCTCGCGTGGCGTGGAGCAACGGCAGGACAAGCGACCAGTGCTGTCTGATATTCGGGAGTCTGGGTCTATCGAGCAGGATGCGGATATCGTAGCCTTTCTTTATCGAGATGACTATTATGAACGGGCCGGTGAGGAAGAGGAAGGCATTCCTAACAACAAGGTTGAAGTCATTATTGAGAAAAACCGGAGCGGAGCGCGTGGTACGGTTGAGCTAATTTTCCAAAAAGAATATAATAAATTTTCAAGTATTTCTAAAAGAGAGGATGTATAGTATGAGTGATGCATTTACAGATGTGGCAAAAATGAAGAAAATCAAGGAGGACATCAAGGCTCACGAGGGGCAGATGGTAGAAATGACCTTGGAAAATGGCCGTAAGCGCCAAAAAAGTAAACAAGGTCGTTTGATTGAAGTTTATCCTTCTCTCTTTATCGTTGAGTATGAAAATGAAGGGGGGCAGCCAGGTGAAATTGCCAACACCTATGTGGAGTCCTATACTTACTCAGATATTTTGACAGAGAAAAATTTAATTCGCTATTTTGACTAAGAATAATAGGTGATTCCAGAACTTTGTATTGCTTCCTAGAGTTGGGTAAAACCCAACTTTGAGGAACAGTTCATTTCTGGGATTTTTCTTAACCTAAGCATGCCATACCAAGGATGGTGAAGACCAGCTGAAATAGCGGATTTGCAATGGCATGAGCTAGAACTTACGAAAGCTCCTACATATAGAGAAAGGGCTGGTGAAAGAAATGATAAAAAATTTGGTTTTTGACTTAGGAAATGTCTTGATTGAATGGAATTCTGAGAAAATCTTGACCTCTTTCGAACCTGAGAAAGAGCGTCAGCAGATTCTTAGACAGGCCATTTTTGAGTCGGGTGTCTGGCATCAAACAGACAAGGGAGAGCTAAGCTTGAAAGAAGCCTGTGACAAAGTGCTAGCTCAGCTGGATGACTCCCACCATCCTGCTGTTCAGAATATTTTCTACAATTGGTATGAGGTTGTGGAGGTTTACAGTGGTTTACAGGAGCAGATTGGGCTGTGGGCTGATCAAGGCTATCGCATTTACATCCTGTCAACTACTTGCGAGATTTTTTATCGTATTGAAAAAGCTGGTTCGCTGCTCATCTTTCCACTGCTGTCAGGCTATATCCTTTCCTCAGAAGTTGGGGTTGTCAAGCCAGAGCCAGAGATTTATCAAAAGCTACTAAAAAAGTATAGTCTTGATCCGACAGAGTCAGTCTTTATTGACGACATTCAAGCTAACTTAGATACGGCAGCTGAACTGGGCTTTGAAACCATCTTATCCACAAGCGAGACAGAGAATATCAGGGCTATGGAGACTTTGTTGGCTGCGAAAGGAGAGTTTGGCTAATTGATGATCGTTTGATTCACTTATCGTTGAAAAGTAGTGAGTCCAAGCTCCAATCTTGACATTTGCTGATGATTGCGTTATCATAATCCTATATATGGGAGTCTGTGTACAGTCTGAGAGGAAGTGTAAGCTTCGACCGCACCTGATCTGGGTAATGCCAGCGTAGGGAATTGTATTTGTAAAGACCTTGTGGTTTTGCTAAAATGGGGAATTATTCACCAATCTTTAGTTTACTGATGCATGCAACACCTTTTCCATATTGGAGAAGGTGTTTTTGTATGGAAAGTAAGGTGTTTATAAAGGGAGCTCGCTGTCTTTTTGATTAAAAACCAAGTTATTTTCTTGTGAATTTTAATCCTATCTGCATAGATTATTCTCAGATGAAGCATGAAAGTAAGGAGGTGAAGAGATGAAAGCCAGTATCGCTTTACAAATTCTTCCTTTGTCACATGATGTGAATCGTTTGGCAGTCATAGAGGAAGTGATTGAGTTTTTGCAAAAACAGCCAGTGAAGATGGTCGTGACGCCTTTTGAGACCGTTCTAGAAGGGGAATGGGAGACCTTATTTCCTATTCTGCAGCAGGCGATTGAGCTTGCAGGTACTCAGGCAGACAATGTTTTTGCTAATGTGAAAATAAACTATGGAAAGATTTTAAGTATTGATGAAAAACTTGAAAAATATCCTGCGGCAGCAGATTAGCCTTTTGGGTATGCTGGGAATCCTTGTTATCTGGCAGGTTATGGGCTGGCTCAAGCTCTTGCCCAAATTTATCCTGCCGACACCTCTGGAAATCGGTCAGGCCTTTATCAGAGATGCCGGATTTCTAGCAAGTCATAGCTGGGCCACCTTAAAAGTAGCCCTGCTGGGGTTAGTCTTGGGTGTCATCTTGGCCTGTATACTAGCTGTGCTCATGGACAGCATGAGCTGGCTCAATGATTTGATTTACCCTATGATGGTCGTGGTGCAGACGATTCCGACCATTGCTTTGGCGCCAATCTTGGTTCTCTGGCTGGGTTATGGGATTTTGCCCAAGATTGTACTCATTATTCTGACGACGACTTTTCCGATTATCGTCAGTATTCTGGATGGTTTTCGGCATTGTGACCGGGATACTCTGACGCTCTTTGAGCTCATGCAGGCAAATCGCTGGCAGATTCTCTGGCATTTTAAGATTCCAGCTAGTCTGCCCTATTTCTATGCGGGCTTGCGCGTCAGTGTTTCCTACGCCTTTATCACGACCGTTGTTTCCGAATGGCTGGGCGGTTTCGAAGGTTTGGGTGTTTACATGATTCAGTCCAAGAAACTTTTCCAGTACGACACCATGTTTGCTATTATCATATTGGTTTCGGTTATCAGTCTTCTGGGGATGAAGCTGGTGGCTGTCAGTGAAAAATATGTTATTAAGTGGAAATAGGAGCTCAGCTCTGCTATTTCCAAAAAGAAAAGAGGATTATAATGAAAAAAACTTATAAAATGTTGCTGGCAGGTTTGGCTGCCGTGTCTATCTTTGGCCTAGCGGCTTGTGGTAAGTCAGGCTCAGAGTCTGCTAGTAAGGATAAAAAGATTGATTTTATTCTAGACTGGTCACCAAACACCAACCATACTGGCCTTTATGTAGCTCAGGAAAAGAGCTACTTTAAGGAAGCAGGTGTGGATGTGGATATCAAGTTACCGCCTGAAGATAGCAGTTCGGATTTGATTATCAATGGCAAGGCACCTTTTGGTATCTATTTCCAGGACTCCATGGCTAAAAAACTGGATAAGGGCGCAGAAATCACAGCTGTCGCAGCCATTGTAGAGCATAATACTTCGGGCATTATTTCTAAGAAGTCTGCAGGGATTACAAGTCCTAAGGATCTGGCTGGCAAGAAATACGGCACTTGGAATGATCCGGTGGAGCTGGGCATGCTCAAAACTTTGGTCGAAAGCCAAGGCGGCCAGTTTGATGAAGTGGAAAAGGTTCCCAACAACGATTCCAACTCAATTACGCCGATTGAAAATGGTTTGTTTGATGCGGCATGGATTTATCATGGCTGGGACGGTATCATGGCAGAGACGCAGGGCATGGACACGAATTTCTTTTACATGAAGGACTATGTCAAGGAGTTTGACTACTATTCTCCAGTGATTATTGCTAATAATGACTATCTGAAGAAGAATCCGGACGAGGCGAAAAAGGTTTTGCAGGCCATCAAGAAGGGCTATCAATATGCCATGGAGCACCCTGAAGAAGCAGCGGATATTTTAATCAAGCATGCGCCAGAGCTGAAAAGCAAGCGTGACTTTGTCTTGGCTTCCCAAAAATACCTGTCTGAGCAATATGCATCAGATAAGGACAAGTGGGGTCAGTTTGAGGCTAGCCGCTGGAATGCCTTTTATAAATGGGCCAAGAACAACGGCATTGTGAACAATGACTTGAGTGACAAGGGATTTAGCAACGATTATATAAAATAATGACAGAAATCAAACTTGAAAATGTAAGCTATGCTTATGATGAGCAGCAGATTTTGAAAGATATCAACCTAGAGGTAGATGCTGGCCAGGTCGTAGCGATTTTGGGGCCTAGTGGCGTTGGGAAATCGACCCTCTTTAATCTGATTGCTGGGATTTTGGAGGTCCAGTCGGGCAGGATTGTCCTAGACGGGCAGGAAAATCCCAAGGGCCGGGTGAGTTATATGCTGCAGAAGGACTTGCTGCTGGAGCACAAGACGGTCTTGGGCAATGTCATCTTGCCCCTCTTAATCCGAAAAGTATCCAAAAAGGAAGCGACGGAGCAGGCTACTCAGATTTTGAAGGAGTTCGGGCTCTTTGATGTGGCAGACAAGTATCCACATGAGTTGAGCGGGGGGATGCGGCAGCGCGTGGCTCTGCTGCGGACCTATATGTTCGGTCACAAGCTATTTCTTCTGGACGAGGCCTTTAGTGCCTTGGATGAGTTGACCAAGATGGAGCTACACACTTGGTATCTGGATATTCATCGTAAGCTGGGTCTGACGACCCTCCTTATTACTCATAGCATCGAGGAAGCTCTGGCTCTCAGTGACCGCATCTATATTCTGAAAAATCGGCCTGGACAAATCGTAGCAGATCTCCAGCTGACTTGGTCAGCCAGTGAGGATAAGGAACTGCAGAAGCTACGATACAAGCAGGAGATTTTGAAGCTTTTGGGGCTGTAAGTTGCCTTGTTTTATAAAAATGACTTTAATCAAGCCTCTGGGCTTGATTTTTTTATATGACTCCCTTTACTTTTGACTTTATTCATGGTACAATAGCCTTTGTGTGAAATAGCAGCAGGAAAGCATGAAGCTCGTCAACAGGTGTCTTATAACAAGTAACCTTGGCTGTTTAGGCGAAGGGCATCTGCACGAATCAGGGCTTTCTAAGTGACTATTTCCACCGAAATATTTTTATTTTTAGGAGGACATACATATGTCACGTTATACAGGACCATCTTGGAAACAAGCTCGTCGCCTTGGCCTTTCACTTACAGGTACAGGTAAAGAATTGGCACGTCGTAACTACGTACCAGGACAACACGGACCAAACAACCGTTCTAAATTGTCAGAATACGGTTTGCAATTGGCTGAAAAACAAAAACTTCGTTTCACTTACGGTGTAGGTGAAAAACAATTCCGTAACTTGTTCGTACAAGCTACAAAAATCAAAGGCGGAATTCTTGGTTTCAACTTCATGCTTCTTTTGGAACGTCGTTTGGATAACGTAGTTTACCGTCTTGGTCTTGCGACTACTCGTCGTCAAGCTCGTCAATTCGTAAACCACGGTCACATCCTTGTTGACGGAAAACGCGTTGATATCCCATCATACCGCGTAACTCCAGGTCAAGTGATCTCAGTTCGTGAAAAATCATTGAAAGTTCCAGCTATCCTTGAAGCAGTAGAAGCTACTCTTGGACGTCCAGCATTCGTATCATTCGACGCTGAAAAATTGGAAGGTTCATTGACTCGTTTGCCAGAACGCGACGAAATCAACCCAGAAATCAACGAAGCACTTGTCGTTGAATTCTACAACAAAATGCTTTAATTTCTATTGGAAATTTATTCAGAAGCCGATTTCGGCTTCTTTTTTATTCAATTAACAAAAAGAGGCTGGGATATCTTGTCCCAGCTTTTATTAGTTGTCGAGTTTTATAGCATCTTTAAAAGAAGACTAGCCATTTGTTCCGGGCTTTCCTTACTGCCTCGGGCGATCCACATCTGGTAGACGCCAAAGAAAGCATTAACGAGGTAGACGATGCCGTATTCCTTTTCGATTTGATTGAAAGCTTTATTGCGAAACCGTTCTTGTAGGATTTGGGAAAGTAAGGATTGGAGCTTATGGCGTAGGAAATTTTGGATTTCTCTAGTGCCGTTTTCCGTCAAGAGAGCAGCCAGAAGAGGCTCTTGGGTCAAGAACTGAAAGACCTCTGTGATAGCGACTGCTACATCTTCTCGATTGTGTTCAAAGATGTATTCTAGTTGATGGAAGAGGCCTTGCTGATAGCGCTCAATCATATCATATTTATCTTTGTAGTGGGTATAAAAGCTACTGCGACTGATGCCAGCAGCTCGGGCCAATTCGACTGTTGTAATATGGTCAAAAGACTCCTGATGCAATAAGTCAACCATAGCCTTCTCAATGATGGCCTTGGTCTTTTTACGTTTATTACTTTCCGTCATTTCAATTTTTCCTTTGTTATTGAATTATACAAAATTAGACAAGGTGTACAAAAATAGAATTTTCTGCTTGCCTTAATTTTTTTATTGTGTATAATCTATTATATCAAATTTTTAGACAATGTGTATAAAAAAGGAGAAAAGATGTTCAAAGAATGGAAAGCGATCTTCAAAAAACCGAAGATTATTGTAGTCATGCTGGGGCTTGCCTTAATTCCAGCCTTGTATAATGTGATTTTTTTGAGCTCCATGTGGGATCCGTATGGCAAACTTTCTGATTTGCCAGTAGCGGTGGTCAATCAGGACCAGAAGGCGAGCCTGTATGGACAAGACCTGTCCATTGGGTCAGATATGGTTCAAGATATGAAGAAAAATGCAGCGATGGATTTTCATTTTGTGGATAAGGATCAGGCAGAGAAGGGATTGGAAAAGGGCGACTATTACATGGTGGTGACTCTTCCTAAGGATCTGTCAGCAAATGCGGCTAGTATTTTGAGCAATCAGCCTAAGCAAGTTACGATCCACTACCAAACATCCAGTGGTCATAGTTTTATCGCCAGCAAAATGAGCGATTCTGCCATGACTTCGATGAAGCAATCGGTCAGTCAGAAGATTACAAACAGCTATGTGACAAGCCTTTTTGCGAGTATGGATAAGCTAAAAGGTGGACTTGGAACAGCTGCAGATGGTACAGCTAAATTGGCCGAAGGCAGTCAGGAATTAGCAAACGGCAGCCAAAAGCTCTCTACTAACTTGGAAAGTCTAGCCCAGTCCAGCCTCACTTTCTCAGATGGAGCCACAGCGCTGTCAACTGGTCTGGTAGCATACACAAACGGAGTGGCTCAGATCAATGCCGGCTTGCCGACTTTTACTAGCAAGATGACGGAATATACAGATGGAGTTGGGCAGCTTTCAGCTGGTGCCAGTCAATTAACCGCTCAGTCACAAACATTACTGAATGGAACCAACCAACTGACGGGCAATTCACAGGAATTAGTTGCTGGTGTGGAGAGACTAAACAGCGGTTTAGCAGAACTGCAATCATCTGTTAATAGTAGTGTTACTGCTAATCAAGAAAAGGTTGCTCAGTTGACGGCGGGTCTAGATCAGCTCAATACAGCTATTCAGAATGCCACATCGGGAACGAGCTTGCCAACGGAAACAATTGCGGCTTCTCTCACGACGATTGCGACCAACGCCCAGTCTTTGGCAAGTAGTGCGCAAAGTGATCGGGCTGCAGCCGTGGCCGCTTTAGAAGGAACAGCTGCTTACCAAAAACTTTCTACCGATGAGCAAGAAGAACTAAAAGCAGCTCTAGCAGGTGGTGCTGATTCTAGCGGTAGTGCAGCGGCAACTATTGTACAGGAAGTCCAAGCTATCCAAACGAATCTGCAAGGTTTGCAAACGGCCAGTGGTCAGGCAAGTCAGCTGTCGGCAGCAGCCAACCAAGTCCTGCCAGGTGCTTCAGCTATGATTAGTGGTCTTTATGGTGGTCTGGGTCAGGTAAATGAAGCTTTATCCTCTGCCAGCACTGGTTCAGCGACCCTTTCTCAAGGCATTACGGCTTATACAGGTGGCCTTTCTCAAGTAGCTCAGGGAGTAGCCACTTATACTACAGGGGTTGATCAGCTTTCTCAAGGAGCGGCTAATTTAGCGAGTCATAATGACCAAGTGACTTCAGGAATCGGTCAAATCAGCTCAGGCCTTTCTCAATTACATGATAAATCATCGACTTTGGTCGCAGGGATGCAAACATTATCTACAGGTGCCACTCAAATGGCGGATGGTTCTCAGCAGTTAGCGACCGGTGGTCTCACTTTAAGTAGTGGGCTGGGAAATTTATCAATCGGCGCTCAGACTCTAAATACAGGGTTGACGGATGCCAAGGGTCAATTGTCCGAGCTTTCAGTGACAGAGGACAATGCGGCTGCCTTGGCTGGCCCTGTCGAGCTGAAAAAGACAGATAAAGATCAGGTTGGTAAAAATGGTGTTGGTATGGCTCCCTACATGATTTCTGTTGCTCTTTTTGTGGCGGCGATTTCGACCAATGTTATTTTTGGCACGCTCCCTTCTGGTCAAGTTCCAGCTTCTCGCAAAGCTTGGCTCAAGGCTCGTCTGGAGGTCAATGGTTTGATTTCTGTTTTGGCTGGCATCTTGGTTTATGGAGCGGTTCATTTGATTGGTCTTGAAGCCAACTACGAATGGACGACGCTGGCCTTGACTGTTTTAGCTAGCATGGCCTTTATGGCGGTTGTGACGACTCTGGTCACTTGGGATAGTAAGGTCGGGGCCTTTATCTCCTTGATCCTCTTGCTCCTGCAGTTGGCTTCTAGCGCTGGTACTTATCCGCTGCCCCTGACGGCGGAAATCTTCCAAATGCTCAATCCAATCTTGCCGATGAGCTATGCGGTGTCAGGACTGCGGGAAACGATCTCGATGAATGGTCAAATCGGTGGCCAACTAGCCTTCTTGACCGCGACTTTACTGCTTTTCATGGTTTTAGGCACAATAGCTTATCGCCCTGATAAGAAAGAAATTATTTAAGATAGAGAAGAGCGCAGACTATTTTCTCTTCGAACAGGAACAACTTGGTTTTGTGAACAGAACCAAGTTTTTTGTTTCACGTGAAACAGTCGTTAAAGGACAGAGAATTTTATTGTATAGATTTTCTCCACAAGTCTATGTTATTCGGTATGAAAATATGAATATTTTGTTTTCTTTAAGTTTTCTTTAGCCTTGCTTTAAGTTTTCATCCGTAAAATGGCTCTAGTTACAAGAAAGACAGGGGGAGAATCCATGGCTAAAAAGACATTTAAAGATAAATTTCAACGATTTGAAACCAAATACATTATTTCCAAAGAAACTTTGGCCGATTTATTGACCGAGTTTGAAAGCCATCTGGTGGAGGATGAGCATGCTTACTCGACCATCCATAATCTTTACTACGACACCCCGACCTATCAAATGATTCGTGAGTCCTTGGAAAAGCCTTATTTTAAAGAAAAATTGCGCGTGCGGACTTACGATGAAAATCCGAAAGAAGACAGTCAAGTCTTTTTGGAAATCAAGAAAAAAGTGCGCAAGATTGTCTACAAACGCCGCATTTCGACAGATCTAGTCGCTGCAGAGGCTTACTTGGAGGGCGATCACAGTAAGGTTGAGGATTGTCAGATTCGTGAGGAAATCGACTGGCTGGGTCAGCGCTACGGTGGTCTGCAGCCCATGATGTATATCTACTACAATCGTTATTCTATGAAGGGGATTGAGGATCCCAATGTTCGGATTACCATTGACCATGATTTGACCTACCGCAACTATGATTTGAGCCTCTTGCATGGTCATTACGGGGAAAATCTTCTGCCGAATCATCATGTGATTATGGAAGTCAAGGTGCCAGGGGCCTATCCGCTCTGGCTGAGTGAGATTTTGGATCGCCATCAAGTTTTCCCAAGCTCTTTTTCCAAATACGGGGTTGCTTACAAGAAAACGACAGACTATAAAGGAGTTGTAAATCATGCTTAGTCATTTATTTTATGATATTTTTACCGATACGGCTGTAGATCCGGCCATGATGATGCTGGCTATCGGAGTGTCTTTGCTTTTGGGCTTAGTCATTGCCAAGGTTTACCAGTTTAAGACAGTTTACAGCAAATCCTTTGTGATGAGTTTAGCGCTCTTGCCGACCTTGATTGCAATTGTGATTTTCTTGGTCAATGGAAGTTTGGGAGCAGGGGTTGCCGTCATGGGGGCCTTCAGCTTGATTCGTTTCCGTTCCGCACCGGGAGGAGCCAAGGAGCTGGTGTCCATTTTCCTGGTCATGACAATCGGGATTGCTATTGGAATGGGCTATCTGGTCTTTGCGACCGTCTTTACCCTCATCATGTCGCTTGCCATGCTGCTGCTTGAGGTGGTCAATTTTGGACAGATGAAGCATTCCATGCGCCAGCTGACTATCGTCATACCAGAAAGTCTGGATTATGAAAGCATTTTTGATGATATTTTCAACAAAGCTGCCAATCATGTTGAATTAGCCAATGTTAAAACCTCTGATATGGGAAGTTTGTTCAAGATTAAATACATCATTCAGCTGAATGGTCGAATGACTGAAAAAGAACTCATCGATGCCCTACGTACGCGCAATGGAAATCTAGAGATTGCCATCAGCCGCTATATCACGAAAGAAAATGAATTATAACTAGGAAAGAGGCCAATCATGAAAACAGGCAAGAAAAAAATATTTCAGAAAATAAAACTAATGGTACCCCTAGCGCTAATGAGTGTCACCTTGGGGGCTTGTAGTTTGACCAGCCAGTCCAGCACTAGTGCGAGTGCTAGTGCCACGACCACTCAAACGGCTACCAGTACGACAAAGACAGACACATCCAGCTATTTCACGGATCGTGATCAGGATGCTTCTTATGATGAGTCGACAGCGACCAAGATTAGCTTGAGTGGCTCCACAGCCAAGACATCCGGTGACGGAGCGAGCGTTTCTGGGTCCACAGTGACCATTACGGCAGCTGGCACCTATGTCCTCTCTGGCAGCAGTGAAAATGTGCAGATTGTCGTCAAGGCTGGCGATCAAGACAAGGTACAAATCGTCTTGGATGGTGCGACCATGACAGGGACGGATGCAGCGATTGTGGTAGAAAATGCGGATAAAACCTTTATTACCCTAGCTGAAGGCAGCAAGAATAGCATTTCTGACTCAGCCAATCACACCAATACTGACTACGATGCGGCCATTTATAGTAAGGACGACTTGACTTTCAACGGCTCAGGCAGTCTGACCATCGAAGGAAAATATGGTAACGCAGTTGAGTCTAATGATGACCTGCGCATCACAGGCGGGACTTATACGATTAAAGGCTACAAGAATGGCTTGTCAGCCAATGATGCCATCAACATCAAGGAGGCTAGTCTGGATATTACCGCGACGGAGGATGCGATCCACGCAGATAATGATGAGGATACTTCGCTCGGAAATCTCTATATTCAGTCTGGTACCATTACGATTAATGCTGGCGATGACGGTCTTCATGCCAGCAATGCAGCAGTGATTGACGGTGGTACTATCACAGTCAAGTCCAGTGTCGAAGCTTTAGAGGGAACAAATGTCACGATTAATGGCGGTACACTTGACCTTTATGCGACGGATGATGGGATCAATGCAGCTAGTACAGCGACCGGGGCTGAGATTTTCATCAAGATTACTGGCGGTGATATCAAGGTTGAAGTCGGCCAAGGCGATACAGACGCCCTTGACTCCAACGGCGATATCATCATGACAGGCGGAAACCTGGCTATCACGTCCACTGTATCTGCCTTTGACTTTGATGGTAAGGCTACCTATACGGGCGGGACTATCACGGTTAATGGGCAAACCCGAACCGAAATCACAGCCGATGGCCCTGGTGGCGGTGGTGCCCCAGGCGGACAAGGTGGTTTTGGTGGACATTGATTAGAAAAAATCTAAGCAGAGATTGTGCTTAGATTTTTTTGTTTAAATCGGCATAAAATGTACAAAAATGATATACTGGTCTCAATAATGAAGAGGAGCAATACGATGAGAAAAACGGCTATTTTTGAAGATGTTGTTTCGATTATGACCCAAGATTCGGCAACTAAAAAGGATATTGTCGGTGCGGATCCGACTGGTTTTCGCGAATGTATTTCAGACGATATGAGTGAAAAGGACTTTCTTTATCAGGTTCAGACTTATCTAGCTAGCTTCGGAGTTATTGGCCACGTAGCTTTTCGGGAGAAATATGCTAAGCCAAAAGGTTTTGTTCTACGTTCAACAATCCAAGGACTTTATGTTGAGCAGGCTAATGCAGATACGAATTTGCAGGCGGGCGATCAAATTGTGAAACTGGATGGACAGCATCTAGAAGAGTTTTATAGGATGCATCGAGCGTATTTTACCAGTTCAACGCCCGAGCGAAACTACCGTGAGTGGAGCGAGTTGATTTCAAAAGCTAGGCAAGTGACTGTTTTGCGAGCAGGAGCAGAGCAAATCCTTTCAGTTGAGCCTAGCCAGAATCCTATAGAAAGTCGATTTGAATGGAAAGAGTTAGAAAAGGGTGTTATTTATCTCCGTTTGGATGACTTTAGGAACGAGAAAGCCATCAACAAACTCTATCAGGAAGCACAAGATACTATCAAGAGGGCTGCTTGTCTGGTGATTGATGTCCGTCAAAATACTGGAGGGATGGACTCGCTGTATTTTCCCCTGCTCCACTATGCTCTTTCTGAGGGGCAAGTCTATTCTGACTTGGGTAGGACTGATGAAGGGATGGAAATTCTCTACACAGAGCGGAATGTTGACCTGCGTTTGAAAGATTTTGAAGCCTACGTGCAGCAGGAGGGGATTAATCAGGAGACGAAGGATTTGTTGGAGATAATCATGCAAGACCTGCAGGCCAATCGGGGCAAAGGCTATGTTAAATTTGGAGGCGAGGACAGGGAAATGTTTCCTAATGTGAAAGGAGGAAGCCATCCTGAGAAGATTTTTGTCTTGGCAGATGTCTACTGTGCTTCGTCGGGAGACAATTTTGTCCAGATGATGAAATGTTTTCCTAAGGTGACGGTTCTGGGGCGCCCGACTCTTGGAATACTAGATTATTCTAACTGCTGTCAGGTAGATTATGGTGACTATAGTTTGAACTTTCCAACTTCACGCGCTCTAGCACTTGATAAGGGACAGGGTATGACAGACAAGGGGATTGAACCAGACATCCTTATTCCTTGGACAGTTGAGCATCTGGAGCGGGATGTGGATTTGGAGCGCTGTTTAGAGATGATTCATGACTTTTAGATATCAAAAACGACCTTTTGTTTGGAGGTCGTCTCTTGTTTATTCATCAATTCTGATAGACATCGTCTCCGTATCCACAGTCACTTGAGCACCGATGGTGATGGTAAAGAGTGGCTGAGTATGAGCAAAATCCAAGTCATAAAGAACGGGAATTTGTTTGAGAATCGGATGTTTGTCCAAGATATAAAAGAGCAGCTCCTCTGTCATCTGGCATTCTTTTGGAAAGCGGCCGATGAGAAGGGCATGTGGGTTAGGGTAGGCCTGAAGGAGGGCGGCAAGATTGCGGTCAAACTCCACATAATCATCTTCCTCTGCCTCTTCAACAAAGAGGACATAGTTTTCATCTGTTGGGGCATAGGGTGTCCCGCGTAGAAGTGAGAAGGTAGAGAGATTGCCGCCGATAGCAGTGGCTTGGGCTTTTCCATGGTTGTAGACTTTCCACACTGTCTCATGGAAAGTCAGTGGCGCATCTGGAAGATACCAAGCATTACTGCCCCATTTTTCACTAGGAGTCAATTCATAAGAAGTCTGGCTGACGGCCTTGAGCCAGCTCTCGGTCTGATAGTCCTGCAGGGCATCCATCTTAAAGCTGGAGTAGGACGGTCCCATGTAGGTTTTCATGCCAGTCTTGCTATAGATAGCGTTGAGCAAGGCAGTAGTATCCGAGTAGCCGCAGAAAATCTTAGGATTTCTAGCAATCAATTCAAAGTCCAGATAGGGCAAAAGCTCATTACAGTTGAAACCGCCGATGGTGGCCAGAATAGCATCAACTGACTCATCTGCGAAGGCTGCATGAATGTCTGCCACCCGACTTTCGATGGAGGCAGAGCCTAGTATATCATTTTCCAGATAATGCTCCGAAAAAGACACGGTAAATCCTAGCTTTTCCAAGCGCTCCTTGGCAGCTAGATTGGCCTCAAATCCTCCGATATGTTCGATTGATGCCGAAGGGCTGACGACCCGAATGTGCATACCAGGTGTGAGTTTTTTCATAGAAACCTCCTTGTGATAAATTTTATAGAGTATCATAACATAAAGGCTATGGGAAGTAAAGGTAGGGTTAGAGAAAATAACCATAAAAAACGGAACCAATCAGGCTCCGTTCTATTTTTAATGACTAATCTCAATGCTGCCGGTGCTGGTGCGGGCGGTCAGCTTGGCTTGAGCCTGTTCATTGGTATGAATGACCCGATCGCCTATGAAGTCCTCTCGGTCGTAGCTGGTCTGTATATCCTTGGGCAGTTCAATGTCACCTAGGTCTGTTTGCAAGTCTAGTGAGATGGCTTTGTAGGTCTCTTCGGCGAGATGGAGATCGATGGAGCCATTGCTGCTGGACATGTTGATATTGCCCTTGAGGGTTAGTTTATCACTAGTGATACTACCGTTGGAGAGACTGATTTGAGTATCGGTCAGGCTGGTTTGGACTAGCTCGATGCTACCGTTAGCACTTTCAATGCTACCGCTCTTAATTTGGCTATGACTGAGTTCGATAGAGCCATTGCTGAGATCGGCTTTTAATTTTTTGATTGTCAGGTCATTGATTGATAGGCTACCGTTAGCCAAACTGGTCTTGACCTGCTCCAAGTTCTTTCCCTTAGGTAGGCTTAGAGTGATTTGTTGAGTCCTTTCTAATTCTCCATCTATCAGGCCCAGTAAAGAGCGTAGACCGCTGTTAATGTTGATAAAAGATCTTGCTTCCTGAATGTATAAACTTCCGTTTTTAGCTTTAGTAGCCACTTTTTCAGATGTCTTGCCGTCTCCTTGATAATAGGTCAAGTGAACCTTATCATCGGGCGATTCTCCAATTACGACCGAGCGATTGTTGAGCTCCAGATCTAGGGAATGGATATTATCATAGGTTTCTTCTTGCTTGGCCATCTTGGTGCTGGAAACGGAGCTTCTCACTAGATCCTGCAGACCACCACTTGCTAGCCCTGCCAGTATGAGGCCTAGACCCAGCAGACAGGCAACAATCGCAATGCTGAACACGGTTTTTCTTACTTTAAACATGACGGTCTCCTTTCCGTGCCAAGGCTTGGGCGAGTTTGACAAAACTCAGTTTGATAAAGCGAAGGATAGGACCAATGCTGAGATAAAAGAGTCCAGCCATCCCCAAGGCTAAGAGGCTCATCCCCAAACTGAGAGCAAAAGCAGGAATCGAAGTGCCCATACCGAGAGTCAGGCTGTCCCAAATCAGACTAGCCCCTAGGAGAAGCATAGCAAAGGTAAAGACGGCCATAACAAAAGCAAAGACACTGATGAGGAGGAAGAAAGTAAAGACTAAGGTCAAAGCCAAGATTAAGAGGGGGATTGCCAGTGGTGCTGCCAAAATGGACAGAATAGCAATCTGGACGATCTGCTTACTATTTTTGACGGAGCTAGCTTCTTGGCTATCTTCTTCTATTTTCTTGTCCAGAAGATTGATGATAATCTCGTGAGCGGCTTCTTTGGGACTGCCCAGCTCAGCCATAGCTGCTGCCTCTCCCTCTGGACCGACCTCGTCAAAGTACTCGGTGAAGTAGTCCATGGCTTCTTGATAGTCTTTTGCTGGCAACTTTTTCAAATAGTTATCTAGTTGAGCTAGATATTCAGTTCTTGTCATGGCGAACACTCCCTTCGATAATGCCCTTAATCATGCTGGTATAAAGCTCCCATTCATTTTTGAGGCTGACCAGTTGTTTCTGACCTGTTGGGGTCAGAGAGTAATATTTTCGTTTTCGACCTTGATATTCCTGAGAGTAAGTCTCTAAATACTGACTCTTTTCCAATTTTTTCAGGATAGGATAAAGCGTGGACTCCTTGATATCGGCAATGAGCTTGATGGTTTGGCTAATCTCGTAGCCGTAGGAATCTTCTTTATCTAAAATCGCTAAAATCAGAAATTCTATCAGGGTAGAAGATGTAGGGAAATACATGCACTACCTCCTATATATAAAAATATTATATATAAACTTTCTACATATAGGATAATCCCTTTCGAACAAAAAGTCAAGTAATATATAGAAATTTTACTTATAAATTTTGAAAAGGATTTCATCCTTGAAAGATAAGGGAAGTACCTCTTTTTCTCTTTATTTCCTTACAAGAACTTTACACAATTGATAGCTTTTATATTGAAATCTTTCTCTATAAAATGGTAAAATAATCTATGTCTATCTAAAAAAAGATAAGAGTGAATGAAATGACGAAATATAAGACGATTTATAAGTTTGTAGGGCAGACATTGCTATACTTTGTGATTTTCGTAGCCCTGCTTTATTTCTTTAGTTATCTTGGTCAAGGTCAAGGTGGCTTTATCTACAATGAATTTTAATGTAAGAGAGTACTATACACATGTCAAATACAGCAATTACAGATATGATTGAAGCGATTGAGCACTTTGCTCAGACGCAGCCAGATTTCCCTGTCTACAATGTCCTCGGACAAGTTCATACATACGGGGATCTAAAGACCGACTCCGATGCACTGGCAGCCAAGATTGATAGCTTGGGGCTAGCTCCCAAGTCACCCGTCGTTGTTTACGGTGGTCAGGAGTATGAAATGCTGGCTACTTTTGTGGCCTTGACCAAGGCTGGTCATGCTTATATTCCTATTGATAGTCATTCAGCCTTGGAGCGCGTGACTGCTATTTTGGAAGTAGCTGAACCAAGCTTGATTATTGCCATTGCGGATTTTCCGCTGGCTGATACAGATGTAAGCATTCTCAGTCTAGCAGAGGTTCGAGCGGCTTACGCAGAGAAGACTGCTTATGAGATGAGTCATCCAGTCAAGGGTGATGACAATTACTACATTATCTTTACTTCTGGTACGACTGGCAAACCTAAAGGTGTGCAAATCTCTCATGATAACCTGCTCAGCTTTACCAACTGGATGATTACAGACAAAGAATTTGCGACACCGAGCCGTCCGCAAATGCTGGCGCAACCACCTTATTCTTTCGACTTGTCAGTTATGTACTGGGCACCGACTTTGGCGCTGGGAGGCACTCTCTATGCCTTGCCTTCTAGTCTGACTCAGGACTTTAAGCAGCTATTTGAAGCGATTCTCAGCCTGCCTGTAGCAATCTGGACTTCTACACCGTCCTTTGCGGATATGGCCATGCTTTCGGAAGATTTTAATAGCCAAAAGATGCCAGGCATTACGCATTTTTACTTTGATGGGGAGGAGTTGACGGTCAAGACAGCTCAGAAATTGCGGGAGCGTTTCCCTGAGGCTCGTATTATCAATGCCTATGGTCCGACTGAGGCAACGGTAGCTCTGTCTGCAGTTGCTATCACAGATGAGATGTTAGCTACCCTCAAGCGCTTGCCAATCGGCTATACCAAGGAAGATTCACCAACCTTTGTCATTGATGAAAATGGGCAAAAGTTGCCGAATGGTCAGCAGGGTGAAATCATTGTCTGCGGACCAGCCGTATCCAAGGGCTACCTCAACAATCCTGAAAAGACAGCTGAAGCCTTCTTTGAATTTGAAGGGCTACCGGCCTATCATACAGGTGATGTGGGTAAGATGACTGATGAAGGTCTCCTACTCTACGGCGGTCGTATGGACTTCCAGATTAAGTTTAACGGCTATCGTATCGAGCTAGAGGACGTATCTCAAAACCTCAATAAATCCAAGTATATCGAGGCGGCAGTAGCAGTGCCACGTTATAATAAGGATCACAAGGTTCAGAACTTATTGGCCTACGTTATTTTGAAAGACGGTGTTGCAGAGCAATTTGACCGCGAAATCGATATTACCAAGGCTATCAAAGAGGATCTACAGGACATCATGATGTCTTATATGATGCCGTCTAAGTTCCTCTATCGGGAATCTCTGCCCCTAACACCAAACGGCAAGATTGATATCAAGGGGCTGATTAGTGAGGTCAACAAGTCATGATGGATTTCTTGAAACAGCTTCCTCATCTGGAGCCTTACGGAGACCCACAGTATTTCCTTTATCTTATCTTGGCTGTTTTGCCAATCTTTATCGGACTTTTCTTTAAGAAACGCTTCCCAGTCTACGAAGCCTTAGTCAGCTTGGCCTTTATCGTCTTGATGCTGACAGGCCCTAGTCTGGCCCAGCTCTATGCCCTGCTCTTTTATGTCGTCTGGCAGACAGTCTGGGTTTATTCTTATAAATTCTACCGCAAAAAGCGGGATAGCAAGTGGATATTTTATTTGCATACAGCATTGGCGGTTCTGCCCCTATTCTGGGTTAAGGTCGAGCCAGCTATCAGTGGCCACCAATCACTCTTTGGCTTTTTGGGAATTTCCTATTTGACCTTCCGCTCAGTTGGTATGATCATTGAGCTGAGGGATGGCGTGCTGACTGATTTCAGTCTCTGGGAATTCCTCCGCTTTATGCTCTTTATGCCCACTTTTTCTAGTGGTCCCATTGATCGTTTCAAGCGTTTCAATGAAAATTATCTCCAAATTCCAGAGCGCGATGAGCTTCTAGATATGCTGGAGCAGTCGGTCAAGTATATCATGCTGGGCTTTCTCTATAAGTTTGTCCTGGCCCATATCTTTGGCCACATGATTTTAGGGCACGTCAAGACCTATGCCCTCTATACTGGCGGTTTCTTCAATCTGGGAACGCTAGGCGTCATGTATGTCTTTGGTCTGGATCTCTTCTTTGACTTTGCCGGTTATTCGATGTTTGCGGTGGCCATTTCCAATCTCATGGGTATCAAGAGTCCTATCAACTTTGACAAGCCTTTTGTTTCACGCGATTTAAAGGAATTCTGGAATCGCTGGCACATGAGCCTGTCCTTTTGGTTCCGTGACTTTGTCTTTATGCGCTTGGTCATGGTGCTTATGCGTAATAAGGTCTTTAAAAATCGCAATACGACTTCTAGTGTAGCCTATATAATCAATATGTTGGTCATGGGCTTCTGGCATGGTGTGACCTGGTACTATATCGCCTATGGTCTCTTCCACGGTCTGGGCTTGGTGGTCAATGACGCTTGGCTCCGTAAGAAAAAGACCATCAATAAAGAGCGTAAAAGTAAGGGACTGCCAGCCCTGCCTGACAACAAGTGGACCCAAGCGCTGGGGGTTGTTATCACCTTCCATGTTGTCATGTTCTCATTCTTGATCTTCTCAGGATTTTTGAATGACCTTTGGTTTAAAAAATAAAATGTAAACGAGGAAACTATAATGGATGTAAAAGCAGAAGTAATTGAAATTATTGACGAATTATTTATGGAAGATGTTTCGGACATGATGGACGAGGATTTGTTTGATGCTGGCGTTTTGGACAGTATGGGAACGGTGGAGCTGATTGTTGAGCTGGAAAACCGTTTTGACATCCGCGTGCCAGTGTCAGAATTTGGCCGCGATGACTGGAATACAGCCAATAAAATCGTTGAAGGCGTAACGGAGCTTCGTAATGCTTAAACGACTCTGGCTAATTCTGGGGCCGGTCTTCTGCGCCTTGGTCATGGTCGCCCTACTCTTTTTCTTCTATCCGCTTGAGAAAAAGCATGATGTGGAAGCAGAGAAGCGGGCAGCTGTGACTCTTACAGCAGAAACTTTCAAGAGCCGTAGCAAAAAAATGACGGCCCTGACAGATCAAGATACCCGTTTTGTGCCCTACTTTGGCTCCAGCGAATGGCTGCGCTTTGACAGTATGCACCCAGCTGTTTTGGCCGAGAAGTATGACCGCAATTACCGACCTTATTTTCTAGGGCAGCGGGGGGCGGCTTCGCTCAACCAATATTTTGGGATGCAGCAGATGACCTCTGAGCTGGAAAATAAGACGGCTGTCTACGTCGTTTCTCCACAATGGTTTACCAAAAAAGGCTATGATGCAGCAGCTTTTCAGCAGTATTTCAATAGCGACCAGCTAGCTGGTTTTCTTAGTTGGCAGGACGGTGGAGTAGGCGCTCAATATGCAGCCCAGCGACTTTTGCAGCTCTATCCCAACATTGCTATGGGGGATATTGTCAAGAAAGTTGCCGATGGGAGCCAACTGACTTCTTTTGAGCAGCAGTATATCCATACTATGAGCCGGATTTATCAGCGGGAGGATGCATTTTTCAGTACATTTGCTGCTGGTAATAATGGCAATTATGACACGAAGGTCTTGCCTCAGCTTTCTCGTCTTCCAGATGAATTCTCCTATGAAGAATTGGAAAAACTGGCTACGGCAGATGCTGTCAAGCAGACCAATAACAATGATTTAGGCATTGATAACGACTTTTATAAGAAGCGTTTGGCTAGAAAAATCAAGAAGTTCAAAGGCTTCCAATCCAAACAGTCTTACGAAAAGTCTCCTGAGTACAATGATTTGCAGCTAGTTTTGGAACAATTTGCCAAATCCCATACGAATGTTATCTTTGTCATTCCACCAGTCAATGCCAAATGGATGGCCTATACTGGGTTGAGTGAAGAGATGTATCAGCGGACGGTTGAGAAGATTAAGTTCCAGCTGGAGAGTCAAGGCTTTACAAATATTGCTGACTTTTCTAAGGACGGCGATAAGCCTTACTTCATGCAGGACACGATCCACATGGGCTGGAATGGCTGGCTGGCTTTCGACAAGGCTGTCGATCCTTTTGTGTCTAATCCTCAATCTGCTCCGAATTATCAGATTAATGAAAAATTCTTCAGTAAGGAGTGGGCTAATTACACGGGGAACTACGAGGAATTTGTCAAATAAGGTAATAGGCTGGAAGGAGGCGACATGATTCGCTTGGCGGAAATGCAGGATATCCCAGCGATTTTAGCAATTTTTGATCAGGCTAGGGAGTTTATGCGGACTATGGGAAATCCCAGTCAGTGGCCAGCTTCCTATCCGAATCGTCAGCTGGTAGAGGAAGATATTCGGGTAGGTCACTGCTATGTCTTTGAAGAGGCTGGGCAAGTTGTTGGAACCTTTGCGTTCATCATCGGACCAGATCCAACCTACCAAGAGATTGAAGGTGCTTGGCATTTTTCAGAGCCTTACGGTACAATCCATCGTATCGCTTCAAATGGACAAGTAAAGGGTCTGGCTCATCAATGTTTTGACTTTTGCTTGCAGCAGATTCCTTATCTCCGCATCGATACGCATGAAGATAACCATCCGATGCAGTCAGCCATTCGCCGCTACGGTTTTAGCCAGTGTGGTACGATTTATTTGCCAGATGGCAGCCCTCGCCTTGCCTATGATTACCATCAATAAAAAAATCTGCTCAAGGGCAGATTTTTTTGCATTATAGTAAAACATATTCCTCAATAACTTTGGCGACCCCATGCTGGTTGTTGCTTTTAGTGACGACTGTTGCCTCAGCTTTAACTGCTTCAGGGGCATTGCCCATGGCAACTCCCAGACCAGCCAGTCGCAGCATTGGAAGGTCATTGAAGTTGTCTCCAATCGTCATGACCTGCTCCAGCGGAATCTGGTAGTGTTTGGCCACTTCTAGAAGGGCCTGCTCTTTTGACACCTGTTTATGTGTGACTTCCAAATAGTTGTCCTTGGACAGGTAGAAGGCTGTATTTGGAAAATCTATCGTTTGCAAGTAGGCATGGAGCTGCTGGATAACAGCTGCTTCATCAATCAACAGCAGCTTATGGGCTGGAATGAGCATATCTAGAACGGGCAGTAGAACATTTTGAATAAGAGGCTGCTCACCTGTAATCTCGGCTTCAATCTGCACCCACTTGTCCAAACGGTCAGCAATCCAATCTTTGCCAGAGTAGAGATTGATGGAAACACTAGGAAACTTAGTTTTGACCAACTCCAGAAAAGTGCGAATTTCTTTTTTATCCAATGGATGCTCGATAATGGTCTCGTAATTTTGCGGATCACCCTTGATGACCAGAGCACCGTTGTAGCAGGCTAGTGGGTTATCACCCAGTCCCAGCTTGCGCGCAATTGGCTCCATGCCCAGAGGAGAGCGGGCAGAGGCTAGAACAAAAGGGATGTTTTCTTTTTTTAGCAAGGGAATCTGCTCCCTCAGCTGCGGATCTACTTGGTGCTGGTCATCGAGAATTGTGCCGTCAATGTCGCTGATAATCAAACGAATATCTTGCTTGGTCATGGTTGCTTCCTCCATAAGCTACAAAATGAAATCTTGTCGAGCTAGTAAATAATGGTGACTTTCCCAGCCAGAAGAGCTTCTAGCTCAGGGCTAGGTTTTTGATCGGTGATCCAGTAGTCAAAATCGCTGATATTTCCTAAAATATAGGTTGATTCTTTCTTAACTTTGGCCTGCTCGGCCAGCAGAATCTTTGTCTTGGCCCGTTTGAGAGCTAGCTTCTTCAGATAGGCATCTTCCTGATCTTCAAAGCTGATTTGGCCATTTTTCAGCCCTGCAGCTCCGATAAAGGCTAGATCAAAAGAAATTTCTCTGAGCAGCTCGGCTTCATTGAGGGCGTAGTAAAAACGATTTCTCGGATAGAACTTCCCACCTAAAAGATGGAAAGCAACCTGCTCTTGGTCACTCAGCATGATGGCATTATCCAAAGAATGAGAAAAAATTGTCATCGGTTGCTGAACTTGCTGAGCCAGCTTGAGAACCACCGTTGATACATCAAAGAAATTGACCTGATTGGGTTTGAGAAAGTCCAGAGCCTTGTGAGCAATGGCCTTTTTTTCTTGGTTTAGTTGGCCGACACGGTCGTTGAAAGAAGGAATTTGCCGACTATTTTCCAAAGGAATAATCCCACCATGGGTGCGTTGGACCAGTTTTCGCTCGCTCAAAATTGAGAAATCACGGCGAATAGTGTCCTTTGAAACCTGAAAATAGTCTACCATATCCTTGGCTGCCAGCTGTCCTTTGTCCTCTAAAAGTTCCAGCATTTTTGAAAGCCGCTGCTCTTGATACATCTTTCTCATCCTTTCTGCTTCTTTATAAGTTCATTATAATCTATTGTTTAAGTATATGCAAGTGTTTATAATGAAGTGTAAGTTATTTTGTCGAATATAAAAAAGTCGTTTAAAAGTTATGTTATAATCAAAAAAATCAAGCAGGTAAGATGAGGAAAGATGATTTCAAGTGAATTTCGGAAATTACAAGAAACTTGGCAGTAAAAAAACTCCTGATGAAGAATCAGAAGTTTTATAGAATCTTATCAAATTTTTCTATGTAAAAGAGGCTCATAGTCATGATGACGGTCAGTCCGAGGAGGATGAGGATGGCTGGTGTCCAAGAATGGAACAAATCAAAGCTGTAGCCAAAGAGGCTCGGGCCGAAGGCAGCTAGGATGTATCCTCCAGTTTGAGCCAGTCCAGATAGTTGAGCCGTTTGCGCAGGTGTAGAGGTCTTGAGGGAGAAGGTCACCATGAGATAGGGGAAGAGGGCGCTGACAGACATACCAATGAGCAGATTAAGAATCAGCCAATAAGCAAAGGAATCTGTCCGAATCAAGAGCATGGTAATGCCGATCAGACCTGCCGCAGAAACCAGGCTAATCATGACCAGACGTTGACGAGCCTTCAAGCGCGCTGTCAAGCTAGGAATTGTCATCGAAAAGGGCAGGCTAATCAGAGAAAAGACCGCTGCTAGTAGTCCGGTCGTATCAGTAGAAAGGCCAGCTTGCTGCCCCAAGGTTGGCAACCAAGTCATACTGGTATAAAAGAGTAGTGACTGTAAGCCACCAAATAAAATTAAGGCCCAGACTCTTGGATTTTTTAGAAGAGCTCCTTGCTCTTGCTTTCCTTGCTGTTTAGCCGCCAAGCGATGGCTATATTTGACATTGGGCAACCAAACCAGAAGAATCACAAAGCAAATCAGGGTCGATACCCAAATGAGACCTTGCCAAGAGCTCATTTGAACGATGGGAACAGCCAAAGCAGACAGAATCGTGATCGACAGTCCCATCGATGTGATATAAAGAGTTGTCAAAAGACCGACACGATGTGGCTGATTGGCCTGAATCAAGCTCGGAAGAAGGACATTTAAGACAGCAATAGCCGCTCCTAAAATAATAGTTCCCGTATAAAGTAAGGGAAGATTAAATACGCGAATCAGCGAGCCTAGAGTTAGCACGAGTAAAACAAGTGTAAACAGTTTTTCCAAGCTCATCTTTTGCGCTAAGCGCGGAGCAAAGACCGAGCAGAGGGCAAACATAATCAAAGGCAGACTGGTCAAGAGGCCCAGGGAACTAACTGGCACCTGTAGCCCCTCAGCAATGTCTGTCAGAACGATAGGCAAAACAGTAAAAGGAGCCCGCAGTGCTATTCCGATCATCACTATACCTGGAATTAAAAATGGTGAGTGTTCTTTTTTCATAAATAGTCAATCTCCTTTCGTATGTCAAGGAACGATTATACCATATCTTTTTAGAAAATGATAGGTGAATTGCGGCTTAGTCCATCAAGTCCAGAAAATAACGAGAAATCGTGTCTTCGTCAACCTGATTTCGTTGCTGCAGCCACCAGCTGACCGTCTCCACAAAAGTTGACGTCACATAATTTTTTAAAAAGTTGTCCGGCAGATGGCTTTTTTTCTGCAATAATGTCTGCTCAATCATGGGAAAGAGATAGCGCTCTAGCTCGATTTTCAAGCGGTTGATGAAATAAGTATTTTTAGCTAGGAGGAGGGTGGCTATCCGATCCTGATTTTTCCGAAAGTGATGGAAAATATGGGCGGTCGCTTCAAACAAATCGCGTCCTTCAGATCGCTCGATAAAGGTATGCTGAAAGAGATCTTGGCAGAGTTCCTCCAGCAGGGTTTCTTTGGTCTCAAAGTGGCTATAGAAGGTGGAGCGGCCCACATCTGCTAGGTCAATGATTTCCTGAACGGTGATGCTTTCGTAGCTTTTCTGATTGAGCAGGCTGATAAAGGCTTGGTAAATGGCTGCGCGTGATTTTTTTACTCGTCTATCCATGGAAATTCCGTACAAAAAGAGCTTTTTGTCTGCTAAGAGACAAAGGGCATGAACTGGCTCTTGTTTCCTTTCTGATAATAGTGGATAATATAATTGAACAGAGTGTTCGGTATTGATTAGATTATACCATAAATAGTATTCGTTTAAGCAAATATATAAGGAGGTTGTGATGAAATCCAGTAAAAATATGACAATCGCTTTTCTCTTGAATTTTTCTTTTGCTATTATTGAGTTTATCTTTGGCCTTCTCTTTCATTCTAGTGCTGTCTTAGCGGATGCAATTCACGACACAGGAGATGCCTTGGCTATTGGCCTATCGACTCTTTTTGAGAAGATTTCCACCAAAAAAGAAGACCGAGAATATACCCTAGGATATAAGCGCTACAGCCTGCTGGGTGCCCTCTTGACCTCGGTGATTTTGCTGGTCGGTTCGACCTTGGTAATCGTGGAAAATGTCCCCAAATTATTTGCTCCTGAGAAGGTAAATTATGATGGCATGCTGGTTTTGGGAATTGTCGCCATTGTCGTCAATACAGCAGCCAGCCGAGTGGTCAGTCATGGGCACAGCCACAATGAATCCATTCTTAGCCTGCATTTTCTTGAGGATATTTTGGGCTGGCTAGCGGTTGTCGGAGTGTCTATTATCCTGCGCTTCACCGACTGGTATTTTCTGGATCCGCTGCTTTCTCTGATCATCGCAGGCTTTATTCTCAGCAAGGCTCTACCAAAATTTTGGGAGAATATCCAGATTTTCCTAGACCATGTGCCCAGCGATGTGGATCTCAGTCAGCTTTATCAGGAAATAGCAGTGCTGGAAAACGTGCGAGCCATCACCCAGCTCAATGTTTGGACAACGGATGGTTTGGAAAAATATGCCATGCTTCATATCTGTTTGGAAAATCCCAATTTGCTGGCCGAAACGCAGGCTGTCCTGCGCCAAAAGCTTTTGGCTTATGGCATTGCCAAAGTAACCATTCAGACCGATAAAAGCTTGAAAGAACACCAAGAATGTTGTATTGGTAAAGAGTAGTTTAGAGCCCCAGAGAAATTCTGGGGCTTTTGTTTGCGGAAATAAAAAATTTTCCCAAACAGCACATAAATGCTTGTCTTTTATTCTTGTGTGTGATATATTTATAACATAAAGATGTTAAATATTTCTAACACTACGAAAGGAGTCTATCATGAAAAAAAGTCAAAAAATGGGTGGCCTCATTTTGATGGTTGCCACGGCTCTCTTTATTGATGTTACTGTTTTCCTTGCTCCCAGCAATCTCAGCTGGTCAGCCAAGTGTATGATTGTCGGTTTGGTAAGTATAGGTCAGCTTATAAGCATCTGGTCTTGGTTTCACATGAAACCATGGCCTAAGAAGATAAAAGAGTTTCAAGAAAAGCAAGTCTATGATCTGACCATGAAATTTTATAATCTGTTGAATCTTACGGCAACCTCTATCTATACTATCGGAATCTGGTTGTGGACGCCGAGCACCAATCCGCCCATTATAAAGCACATTGCTTTGGGAAGCCTCCTCGCTATCCAGTTTCTCTTTCTTTTATTTTTTGCCTTGAAAAAGGTCAAGGAGAGAGCAGACGAGCGCTTTTATGCCAATCTAGCAAAAGCAGCGACTTTGATGTTTGCTATCTGTATAGCAACTTTGCTGGTGCTTGCAGGGCTTAGTGCTAATGTAGGTTCCATCACAGTCAATGCTGGAATATTTTTCATCATGATTGGTGTCTTGGTTTTGCTCTTTGGATTTGTCTTCTTTTTATTTGAAAAGAGAGGTTAAAAATGGCCAAGGAAAGCAATATTGTCACCAATCTCAAATCTGTCCGCGAATCCAGAGGCATGACCCAGCAGGAATTAGCGGACCGCATTGGTATGCGGCGCGAAACGATCTTGCATTTGGAAAATAATCGCTACAATCCCTCGCTAGAGATGGCTTTAAAAATCGCTCAGGTTTTTGATTTGCGGGTGGAAGAACTCTTTCAATTAAAGGACACGGGAGGACAATCATGAAGACGGTTTTTGACTACCAAAGGGAAGGTGAGAAAGGAAGGATTCGTCACTTTGTCTTGCTATCTACGTCGCCCAGACGCAAGGAATTGCTGAGTTTTTTGAATCCAGAGATTCAGGCTGTAGAAGTGGACGAGCGAGCTATCGAAGAGCATTGCATGGTAAGCATCGATGATCAGGATTTCCTGACCAAGGCAGCCAAGATTTGTTGTGAGATTTCCAAGGCTAAGTCCGATTTGAACTTGGAAGCTGAAACCCTTTATATTTCAGCTGATACCATCGTCGTAGTGGATGGTCAGATTTACAATAAACCACAGGATTTAGCTGAAGCCAGTCGGATGTTTCGCTCTTACTTTGGCAAGAGCCACCATGTAGTGACCTCGGTCTGCCTACGTATGCAGGGTTTTCTAGAAGTATTTTACACCTTGGCGCAGGTGGACTTTGTGGATTATTACCCAGAATTAGAGCCTATCATCGAGGCCTATCTGCATGAGAAGCGTCCGCTAGACAAGGCAGGTGCTTATGGTTTTCAGGAGCTGGATCCTCGCTTTATTCGCTCAATTACAGGCGATATGCACACCATCATCGGCCTGCCTGTCGCTGAGACCAGCTATCGGATTTTTAGAGGTAGCAAAGGAAAAGAGTAAGGATTTGATTCTATTCTAAAACATTAAAAATCTCCCCGCAAGTGGCTATCCACTTTCTTAGGGAGATTTTTTCTATGTTTTGAACTTGGGACTGGATCCTAGATGTTTACATCGCTCCAGCTAAATGGTGTGTAGCCAAGCAACTCAATCCCGTCAATCTCAACGGATTTAATAATTTCTTGAACGTTGTCTTGAATGTTCTTAGCTAATTGCGGGTGGTCAGAGACCTCAGAACAAGTCTCAATGACCAACAGAGGCTTGTGGTAGCGCTCGTATAGCTCAGACATGGCAATCCGAAGAAGAACAGGTTGTGCAAGGCAAGTTTCTACATTTTTGCGGACATATTTGTTAGTAAACAAATCTTGGATATTTTCTGCCGCATAATGTGAGAAGGCAATAAAGTCCACGACTCCTTCTCTTAAGGCGAAGACATCCTCTTCCGTAATGCCCAGATCCAGCTGATTTCGCTCAATGTAGCGAAGGAAGTGATTTGGATAGTGTCCCTTGGTCTGCACATCTGTAAAAATGTAGTTTTTACGTCTGTTCAGCTCATGGCCCAAGGCATCAGTAGCTGAGTGATTTTCTTGGTGGGAGTCACTATTGATGGTAATCAAGCTACCAAATTGGAAGGTTGGATTGATGGTTTGACCGAGCTTAACCACGTTTGCGGATGCGATTAGCTGATGGTGAGCAGCCAGCCAGATTTGTTGCTCCTGGTTTTCCGTGCTATCAAAGTGTAGCCCAGCGCCCAAGAATGGCAAATAGGAAAGAGCACTCATTTCTTTAAAGGTAATCCAGTAAGTGACTTTTTCTTTAAAGTGGGTCAAAACGGCTTCGCAATACTTTTCATACATGGCAATCATTTGACGACTTTTCCATGCGCCGTATTTTTCATACAAATGAAGCGGGAAGTCAAAATGAGACAGGCTTACAATTGGTTCGATGTCATTCTCGAGCAGTGCATCGATAATTGACTCATAGAAAGCAAGGACCTTAGCATCGGGTCTCCGCTCTTCTCCAGTCGGGAAGAGGCGAGTCCATGAAAAGGACAGCTGGTAGGTATTGAAGCCCATCGTTTTAATTTTTTCAATATCCGCCAGATAATCCTGTTTGCTGGAGCCTTGTTTGAACAAATCGTAGGCTCCTAGGGGGATTGTTCGATAGTCAACTGTTCCGTCCATGACAGAGAGACGATAGTCTTCACCATACTGGGGTAGAATGTCGGTGATTCCTAGACTTTTACCATTACTTGATAGAATATTTCTAATCATATTAGTTCCTTTCAGTATTCATTCGCTGTTTGTTCTGAGCTTATTTTTTATGTCTCTTAGTAATCATGGCTAAGGTTGATAGATTCTGTGTGACAGTGGTGAACTCAGAAGCCATGCTTTGCGATTGATATACGGCAGCAGACAGACTGATCGAATGGGCTCTCTCTGCACTGATTGATTGTTCAATGATCATTCTTTGTGACTGTGATTCAGCGATAGATAGACTGATTGAACGCTCTCTTTCCACGATCATTGATTGCTCAATAGCGATACTTTGTGATTGTGATTCAGCAATAGACAGGCTGCGTGACTGTTCTTGCTCTAGGCTGATAGACTGCTCAATGATCTTACTTTGGGCTTCAGATTGGGCAAGGTAAATGCTGAATGAATGATCCTGTTCGACGCTGATTGATTGTTCAACGGCTCTGCTGAGGACTTTAGATTCTGCAGTAGATAAACTAAATGATTGTTCTTGCTCCAAGCTGGTAGACTGCTCAATAGTATCTCTTTTGGCTCTAGATTCCGCAGCTGCCAAACTGTATGAATATTCCTGTTCCAGATTGCGGGATTGTTCTACCGCCGCATGTTGTGATTGCGATTCAGCGATAGATAGGCTGCGTGACTGTTCTTGTTCCAAGCTGATAGACTGCTCTACGGCCACGCTTTTCGCTTGTGATTCCGCGATAGACAGGTTAGTAGATACTTCATTTTCTAGGCTGATAGACTGTTCAATAGCGATGCTTTGAATTTCATTTTCAGTAACAGATAGGCTTAGCGATGCCTCGTTTTCAGCACTAATAGATTGTTCAATTGCCCGACTTAATGCTTCAGATTCCGCTACAGATAGGCTGATAGACGCTTCATTTTCCGCGCTAATTGATAATGCGATCGCTTGACTTAATGCTTCAGACTCTACGATAGATAAGCTCGTAGACACTTCGTTTTCCGTGATAATAGACTGCTCAATAGCTCTATCTAAGACTTGGGATTCCTCTACAGACAAGCTGTTAGACGCTTCGCTCTCTGCACTGATTGATTCTTGGATAGCAATGCTTTGAGACACAGACTCTGCTACAGATAAGCTGTTAGATGCTTCGATTTCCGCGCTGATTGATTCTTGGATAGCAATGCTTTGAGAAACAGATTCCGCCACCGACAGGCTAGCAGACGCTTCGATTTCTGCGCTGATTGATTCTTGGATAGCAATGCTCTGAGAAATAGACTCCGCCACCGACAGGCTAGCAGACGCTTCGATTTCTGCGCTGATTGATTCTTGGATAGCAATGCTTTGTGAAACGGACTCTGCCACCGATAGACTAGTAGACGCTTCGATTTCAGCACTGATTGATTCCTGAATCGCGATACTTTGTGACACCAATTCCGCCACAGACAGGCTCTTAGATGCTTCGATTTCTGCGCTGATAGATTCTTGGATAGCAACGCTTTGAGAAATAGACTCAGCCACAGACAAGCTCAGCGACGTTTCCAATTCTGCGCTAATGGATTCCTGGATAGCAATGCTTTGAGAAATAGACTCGGCTACGGACAAGCTGGTAGATGCTTCCAATTCTGCGCTAATGGATTCCTGAATCGCGATGCTTTGAGACACAGACTCAGCCACAGATAGGCTCAGCGAAGCTTCCAATTCCGCGCTGATAGATTCTTGGATGGCAACGCTCTGAGAAATAGATTCAGCCACGGACAAGCTGGTAGATGCTTCCAATTCTGCGCTAATGGATTCCTGAATCGCGATACTTTGAGAAACAGATTCTGCTGCCGACAGGCTAAGAGATGCTTCGAATTCCGCGCTGATAGATTCTTGGATGGCAATGCTCTGAGAAATAGACTCAGCCACAGACAAGCTCTTAGACGCTTCGATTTCTGCGCTGATAGATTCTTGGATAGCAATACTTTGCGAAACAGACTCTGCAACAGATAAGCTCAGCGACGTTTCCAATTCTGCGCTGATTGACTCTTGGACTACAATGCTTTGCGCCACAGACTCAGCAGCAGATAAGCTCAGCGATGCTTCGTTGTCCGCACTGAGAGACTCTTCAGCGGCCATGCTTTGAGAGACTGACTCAAAAATTGATAAGCTAAGAGACGCTCTATTTTCTTCAAGGATTGATTGCTCGAAGGCATAACTTTGCGCAATCGACTCAGCAATTGATAAGCTAGCAGAAGTATCTGTTTCTTTGCTGTCAGATTGGCCAACTGCCAAACTTTGCGTTTGTGATTTGGAGACGGATAAGCTCCGAGACGCTTTTTTACTTTCAATACTCAATGATAAGGATATTGAGTCTGCAGCGCTCTTCAAGCCTCGCTTTTTCCGAGAATCTGCCGCTGTTGAGAGACTTGTTTCAGCAGAATCTGCCTCGCTAGTTGAAGGACCCTTAGCTGTCACTTTTTCTTGAGCTAGACTAGATTCACTTTCTACAGCTTGAGATTCGTCAGGATCTTCTTCTCCGCCGATATTCATAACATCTAAGCGGTCGTAGTATTGGATAGATTCCAAAGCTTTCTCAATGAGGAAATTCTCTCTATCTTCTTGGGTCATATTGACCTGTGGGGTGATTCCTTGATTATTATTGGAAGCAGACGATTCTTCCTCTTGCTCTTCTCCTTTTATAAGACGCTTAAAGCCTCCTAAAAAATTACGCAACATACCTTTGTTCTCTTCATTGCTTGGCATGGACATACTCTCCCTAATTCTAATAATAATACTATTATAAAGGCTATCAGACCATCTGTCAAAATTTATTGCATTAAAATGAAAATTTCCAAAAGAAAGGGTTTTCTTGCTTCTTTCTGAGAACTTTTTTCCGAATTTTACCCATTTCCACACTCTTTTTTGAAGGATTTGAAGTCGATAGAAATAATGATATAATATGAGCAGTTATTCTCAGAATCGTTAGAATTGATAGAGGTATTAAATTGGAAAATTGTGTTTATATTGTTTCTGGTCCTCCAGGCGTTGGAAAAAGCACGGTCAGCAAAGAATTAGCTTACTCTTTTGACAAAAGTGCGGTGATAGAAGGCGACATGATCTACTTAATGATTAAAAGCGGACTAGTAGCTCCTTGGGAGGATGATGGCTACTACATGGATTTATTCTGGGATAATGTCATTAGTCTGACCGATAATTTTATGGCCCGAGGCATTACAGTCGTCATAGAATATGTCATATTTGAGGAACAATTGAAGAAAATCGCAGAGTTCTTAAAGACAAGACAGATAAACTTAAAATACTGCGTCTTGCTAGCAGAAGAACAAACGCTTAGAGACCGAGATTCTTCTAGAGAAGAAATTGAAAGAACAGGCGATTTATCTATCCAGTCAAGAAATGAGTTCTTAACTAAAAATATTGAGAAAAATCATTTGCTGTATACAGATGATTTGGACGTCAAAGAAACAGCACATATCATAAAAACTTCAGATAGATTTTTGGTTTAGAGGGATATATAATATTGCAAACTTAAAAGAATATGTGATAAAATCGGTCGGAATTGCTTTAAGGGATATTAGTAAGAAATTTCCAGAGTTGATTAAAATTGAGCTCGATAGCTGGAACTTAGAAAGTAAAGTGATAAGACGGGTTTATAAGTTAGCAAGTAAATTGATTGTCTGACAAATTTGAATGTATTAAGGTGTGCATATGGGAGAAAAAAGACCTGATTTTCGAGATATAAAATCATTTGAAGAATTTAATAGATACTACTGGTATCGAGAAGAACTTTCACAAATTTGTAAGTCCCTTGGATTAGAGTATAGATGTACGAAGCAAGAATTAAACTATATTATCGAACAGTATTTTAAGGGAAATAAAGTAGAAAAATTTTTGAGTAAAGGAAACAAAAGTCAAGTCGAAGTGATAACCTTGGAGACTCCGTTACTTAACTGTGGTTTTTCTTTTAACCAAAAATTTCGAGATTATTTTTCAGCTGTAACAGGGATTAGTCCGTTTAAATTTAGTGCTGATATGGCAACGGCTTGGCGAAAAGTAAAAAGGGATAAAGATATAAAATTCACTATTCAAGATATGATTAAAATATATTATGGTGAGTCAGATTATGCCAAGTATGATAGTTCGGCTTGCCAATGGAATCAGTTTCTAAAAGACTTTTGTTTAGATGAATTGAGCGATTGTTATTCTAATAAGTTAAAAGTTGCAGCTATTCTCTGGAAAGAAGTTAGAAACTCGACACATGAAAAAGTTTACTCACGGGAACTTTTAAAAAAGTATGAATCTAAACTAGAGGAATACCGTAAGTAAATAGATTCCAGCTTATCGAGCTGAATAAAATCGAATGCATTAATTCTTATGCTATTTTACTATAGCGAAATAGATGTTGGAGCGAGCATAGAAAAAGAGGAGCCTCATAATGAAGTTCCTCTTACTTTTGATTGTCCGAATCGATATTCTCATTTCAAATAAAGGTAGTGAAAAAAGTAGTGATTCGCTTGATTTATATTGCGATGTACTGAATTTGACAAAAAGAAAAAACGCTTGAAATCAGCGTCTTTCTTCTGTATTGATTCGTATTGAATGCTTACTTCACTTCTGTAAAGGTTAAGTATTTTCTATTTTAGCTATTAAAAACGTTGGTATGTCAACGTTTTTGTAACTCTACTTATTAAAAGGTAGAGTGAATGGTAGAGTAGTTATTGCGTTAGCTCAGCAATCTTATCAAGATAAATACCTACAGCTTCTAACTTTCTTTGCGGTGCTAATTCAGCGTAAGTATCCATTGTGGTTGAAATTGATTTATGCCCCATTCTGACCTGGAGTTCTTTCCAATTTGTGCCAGCATTAAGCAACATTGAAGCATGGGTATGTCGGAATAAATGGAAACCATAATCGGGTAATCCTAGACTAGCTAATCTTTTCTTGAGAGTTGTTCGCTCGTTTCTATCACACATATAGTTTCCGTAAATTGTTGGGAAAACCAACTTTGTTTCAGGTCTATTGTGTAATTTAAGATACTTGTTCATTTCTTTGTGAAAATCTTGAAGTTCTTCAAGTATAGATAAAGGAACTGGAATAGAGCGATTGCCTGCGTCAGTTTTTGGTGTTGCCTTACAGATAACTTCCCCTTTTGTTCCTGCCTTTTTATTAGCGGTTTTCCAAAGTAATGTTTTGTTGACACTAATAGAGGATTCTTCAAAGTTCAAATCATCATTTGTCAATGCCAATAACTCATTTATACGCAAGGCTGAAGCCAAGAGAGTATTACAAATCAACTTAAACCTTCGATTGGCTCTACTGTTATCTAAATTTTTAAGATAATTAAGCCACATAGCAAGGCTATCATCATGTAGTACCATGATACGTTGCTTATTTGATTTTGGCTTAGGTGGAATCTTAACGGTGCTGACGGGATTAGCGGTTAGACCATAGTTTGTAATACCATAGTCAAAAATATCTTTCAACTTATGGATGACCGCTCCGAAGTCTTTTGGCTCCCCTTATTTGCACGTTTCACACCAGATTCAACAGATTTCTTTGATTTTTTGGCTAGGTCATTTAGCCATAACTGAATATCAGCAGATTCTATTTTATCTGGTTTATAATCTCCAAATTTTGGGATAATATAATTATCTAGGTAACCTCTCACTCTATTTAATGTGTTATGCGAGCTAACCCAAGTTTGATAAGATTGAAACCATGCTTCAGCTAAATCTTCAAGTGTAGCAATAGTTATAACTTCTTTTCGAGTAAATCCATTTCTTTCAAAATCTAGCCGTGCTTGGATAACTTCTCTATCAAGCTGTTTTAGTGTTTTTGCTGTAATGGTTGTAGTAACCTGTTTGCCAGTCTTAGCATCCTTACCGAGAAATGCCCCCTTCAAAGTGTATGAGACGGACTTATCTTTTTTGATTTTTTTAATGACTTTTTTGCCATTATGGACAATTGTTTCAGTTTCCATATTTGCCTTTCTTCAGGATATTGAAGCAGGCTAAAATAGTTACCACTCTTTCTTTTAGATAATACTATTTTAGCACAAAACTTCAACATTAGGAGTTCAAGAAGTCAATAACATCGTCTAATAAATAGAAGACGGTTCGAGTCCCCTCTATAGGAGGTTCTAATCTTTTTAATCCTTTTTGTTCCCAAGTTTTTAGTGTGTTTGGAGAGATATTTAGTTGTCTCAGCAATTCTCGTTGCTGAATTATCTTTAGTGGTCTGCTCTGCTCTTTGATTTGAATGAGCTTGATAAGTGTTTGCAATAACTGTTCAATTTGTTCTAACTTTTCGTTATTCATCATTGTCTTTCTCCTCTGTATTGGCAGTCTGTAACCGATTTGGATTATGCCGTCGTGAATCTAAATACTTAGCAAAGAAATAGGTACGTTCAATAATGAGATCTAGTAGATTGATATTGTTTGCTCGTGCATACCAGACCAGTTCTTCAAATTCTGTAAAGTCGTTCTCTTCGATGATATCGACTACTTCATTGATAAAATCAGAGGTTCTCATCTCTATTAAAAATTTATCTAAATCAAAGCCACAGCCAAATTCAATATCTTCAATATTATAGGGGGTCTTCTCTGGATTCTCAGCATGGGTAAAGTAGTCAAATAACCCAGTAGGAGACATGACGGCTTCCACATGTGCTGGACCGTTTAACTTGTCGCTGATAATATTGGACACTTGGGAATAGCTTTTCAGTGAATCAAAGAAGAAAGCACCGTGCTTATGTGCCTTTTTGAACTCTCCGGTTTGTCTGTTCACATCTTTATCGTGCCAAGGGCTAAGGATAAATGGGATATGAAGTTCTTCCAAGACGTTCAAGTAGTCTTCTGGAGCGTTCTCTTTGTAAAAGAGAAATGTCCATTTGCTAGTACGTTGTTCTGCCATAGGCAAATGCCTCATTTCTATTGGTTATATTACTAAGGAGAAATGACAGGCTAAATGCAAAGTTTTTTGGGAGATTTTTTCAAAATTTTGTGATTATTGATTATTGACCTATTGGGGGTCGTAGTAACCCCAATAGGTCATGGTGGAGCAGAGTATAAAGAAGGGGCTGTTTGGCTCTTGCTTCGCAAGCCACAGCCCCTAGGATTAACGCTTTTGACCCGTGAACCATAATTGGTTACGAACTCGAACAGGAGAAGAGAAATAATAATCGCCGTGTTGGCTAACAATTTCTTCTTTCAGTTGTGCTTCCATTTCTTTTAGGATTTTTTGTCCCTGTTGGTCTCTAGGAACTTTTAGAAAAATAGTGATGGTATCTTTTCGTATATCTACGATACATTTACGGACAGAACGGTTAAATCCATTATGGATTGGATTGATAGTGGTAATAGTTTGATGTTCAAGAAGGTTACTTATATTCTGTACTCGTTCACGCTGGAAAAGGAAGTGTCTTAATAAAAAGGTGCGATAGATAGATAAACAGTAGTTCCAAAGACTATCTGTTTTCAATCGTTGTATAATCTCTAATCCAGCTAAAAATAAGGCAAGAAGTAAAGAAATAAGAGTGAATCCGTGACAAACGGAACTAATGGTATCAGTAATGTTTTTAACCGTATCTAGATTGACAAGTGTGACGGTAGATAGTTGAACTGAAACAAAATTGAACAGCCAACCAAACACTGAACAGATTGGAGCAATAAGCAGTAAGTATAATATGAGATTAAAGCTTCTCATGAAATAGGTTTTAGTGGTCATAGGATACCTCGTTTTGTGTAATAGGTTGGACAGAGTAGGGGTAGAACTTGGTAGGGGTGTTCATTGTCGATAACTTGAATGATACCTGTTCCGTGTCCTGTCGGAATGACAATCCCCTCTGGGTCTAGGTCTGGAAATAAGAATTGAGTGGTTTTCTGATTGATATTTCCAATTTGCAATAATACGTTTAGCTGTTCCCTCACTGAAATGGGGATAGTGTTATGGTCAAAACGCTGGCTTACTAAAAAGAGATGGATTTTGGTAGCACGTCCCAACAAGGCAATTTGTGAGAGTAAAGAGAAAAAGGCTTCTTTGATGTTCTTATTGACTCCCTCTGATAGGGCTAGGACTTCATCAATGACAATGGTTAGATGAGTAAATTGATGGTTGGGGTTATCATATAAGATAGCTTGTCGTTTCTGAATGAGGGTTGCACATTGGCTTAATTGTTCATTGACTTGTGAAACGAAATCAGATTTTGAACGGTTTTCGACAGGGTGGATAACTGCAATGTGATTTTCCCTTGCCCATCGGCTTGGTGTATCGAATTTTGGGTCAATTATAATTAAGTCAGACATATGTTTCAGAACACTCAAAAAGTACGTTAAAGCATAGCTTTTCCCAGAGCCTGAATTTCCAGCAATAGCCCAGTGATTTATCTTTTCAAGGTTTAGTTCAAAGTGCTTCATAATGGGAATTTTTCCTTGTGGTAGGCTAGCTGAAAATTTATCCAAATCAGGAATAGTTAAACGTTCTGAAATTCCCTTTTTCCAAGGGAAAAACAATCCACGTTGAATGTGTAAGTCATCTGTTTCGAGTGGAACAAAATAGGTTGCATTTTGTTTCAAGAGAGTAAATTGAGGGTAGAGAGAAGCGTTAGCAATCAGAAAAATTTTCTTGTACAAGTCATCATCAAGAATATAAGCACAAGGCAGGCGAGGGACAAAGACAAAGCCGTCTTCTTGAATAATGACGTTAAAAGAATTAGTATAGCTGGTTTCCCCCTGCATTAAAGCCCCCAGAGCCATGTTTAGGCTCTGGAGCAGGTAAGATTGCAGGAAAGATTGGTTCAGCGCATCACGAGATTGTGAGGTCATTACCGCACCTCCTTGATACCATTTGCTTTGAAGTAAACGTTATATTTTACTTCGCAAGCTTGTAGGGTGTCAAATTGAATCATGGATTGGAACGATGGAAGCTCAATCCTATCTTCGAATTTTACTTGGAAAGGGTCTTGCCCTTCCTGTACAAACCATGCTTTATAGGCTACGATTTCTCCTGTTGGTTTTCCTTCTTCAAACCGTTGTTGTGGTTCAAGTTCGGTACTAAGTGAGTAAATCGGTTGTTTTTGACTGATAATTTTATCAGCCAATGTAGTTGTATAACCACCTTTTGTGGTTTTCATTTTAAACGCCATAGGGCTGTTCCTCCTTTATTATTGAGAAATAATGCGAATGCGAGTTGCTCGGTTTTGGTCGTGAGCTGGACGTAGTTGTTTTGGTTGTGTACCACCTCCTTATTACTAAGGAGAATGAGACAGCTAAACGCAAAGTTATTTGTTGAATTTTTAATTTTTTTACAAAAAAATCCAGTGATAAGAGACACTGGATTTGAGGGATTAGCAATAAGTTTTTAATAAAGGGGCTAATTTTTTTAGCGCTTTACAATAATGGGATTTAACTGTTACATCACTCATTTTTTTATAATGTTCAGTGACATAGCGAGCCGTTTCTTTATAGCTTGAACCTTGTTCTGCTATCATTTCAACAATTTTACGGTCAATTTCTGATAAGGATGCTTTAGCTTCACGAATAGCTTGTCTTAACTCTTCTAGGATTAAAGCTTCTTCGGGATTCAAATCAGAACTTGCAACTACTTCATAGCGTTCACGTCGTTTACCCTCATTACGAGAGACGCTCTCTTCAAGGCTTCTTTTATGGTGGTATCGGTCACGACGTTCAGCATTGCTTTGTTCTTGCTGGAGAAGCCGACTTACTTCGTCCCAATTTTTAGCTTCAACAGCTTTTGCGATTTTCGCATCTCTGCGTTCTTTGACTTTATTGCTCATAATGATGAGCTCCTTTCCGTCCTTGGACAGAAGGAAACAAAATGAGCAAATATTGAACGCCGAGTATGTCAAAAGGCACACCAAAGAAACAGCGAAACAATTCTATGCAAGACATGACCTTTATCGTCATATCATCATATTTGTTTCAATCTGTCCTTTGATGGCCATCAATTTGGACTATTAAAATTTTTATCAAGAGTTTTTCTTGATGTACTCAGTATAAAGCATAATGTTCTTTTATTTTTTACTTCATTTTTTACTTTAATAGGCTAATTTGTAAAATGAAGCGCAAAAAAAGACTAGGCGATTTACCTAGTCTCTAAAGAGCAAATTTTCGTATTTCCTCTTCGCTTAATAGTTTAATAAATGCTTGTTGAACTCTATCTAAAGCCGAAGCCATTGCGAGTAATTCCTCGTTTAATTGTTCTTGGAAATAGTATGTTACTTGTGTATTATTCGTCAATAATCCCTCAATATAGCGAGTGACATTTGTATTATCTAAATTGATATCATAGAGTTCAACTAAATCAACAAGGTCGATGTCGTTTATTCCCTGAGAGGCAATTTTTTCAATATGTTTCTTATCCTCTAGTGAAAATCTTGTTGGCTCTAATTGAATAGTGTGCCTTTCTTGAATTGGTCTTGTTGCATAAGGGTTGGAAACCCAACTGATAATTTCATCAAAAGTTCTTTCCTCAGTCCTTTCTATATCATTGGATTGATAAATATTAATGCCTAGATTTGCCAACTCTTCTTTAGAATATTTTTGATATAACTCTGTGATATCCTTACCTTGACTGAGTAATTTCATATATTCCTCAGATATCTGTTTGAATTTCACTTCATCTATTTGTTGACCACCAGTCATACTAAACGAAGAGGTTGTTCTTCCTTTTTGAGAAATAACTAACGGGACGGATGTAAGGTAAGATTTTGGAATATTCTCTTTATACATTCTTTCTAATATATCATTTACCATAAATCCGATATTAAACAAGGGATTTTCTCTAAGTTTTTTTATGAGGTTGGGGATTATCTCTGTTGAGACATTCTCAGACCACCATTTATTGATGAGAGGATCAATGTTTTCTTGCCTAAATGTTGAGGGTATGCCATTTCCGTCTAATTCAAATAGGATACCACAGACATTAACTTCAAATGATTTAATTAAATTATCCCCTAACATCAACCAAAGAATATCAAACATTTCTTCAAAATCAATGACAGTCAATTCATTGATGGTACGGGTTCTAAAACTTCTAGCGAGGTTATAACTTTTTTCACCAACAGTAATATCAATGTCATCTTTCTTGTGAAAAGTATCCATTTCAGTTTCATCAGAAACCAAAAAATTTTTTCTTTGAATATTGAAATTTGCAAATGTCTTGGCAATACTTAGACAACTTGATTGGATTGAAATTAAATCATCACTCATGAAAGAATATAGTTTTTCATCTACAGCCTCTAAATCTCTATATAAAATAGAACTGAAAAAATAATGAAACAGATTCTCAATAAACTCATCTAACTCTCCAAAAACGATATACGTATAGCTCGAAGCGGTTAGAGCATTTAAATAAACTAACATCGAACTCGTAATTGGTCGCTTACCACTTTCAACTTGACTAACTTGACCTGCATTGCCTAGTTCGCTTTGTGTAATATTGTATTTTTTTCTTAAATTTTTGATACGAGTAGGTATTTCCTGTGAATAATTTTCTTCAAAAAATTTCATATATAATCCCCCTATAATCATGGAAAAGTATAAAGTAGTAAAAATAGTTGTTATCCTAGTTGATTAAAAAAATCTCTGATTTCCTCATCTTTTATAAAATAATATATAATTTTCCCCTCTCTTCTAGTGTCCAAGATATTTTGATTGGCTAGTTTACGAAGATGGTGGGAGGCAGATGCCATACTGAGATTTAGTAAACAGGCTATATCACAGACACAGAGTTCTTCAACAGTAAGGAGATAAAAGATGATATTTATCTGTTTATTATCGGTAAACTTTGATAAAATACGAAGTGATTTTTGGACTTTTTCCTTTTCAAGGTAGTTCGTTGCGGTTGTAACATTTTGTTGATTTATAATATTCACTTGGCAGATACTATCTTTTTTCATAATTTTTTCTCCTAGCCGAACACAGTCCTTAGCATGTCAAAGCTGTTGTTTTCAATCAGGATATACATCCCCAATCCTAAATAGACAACGGCAATAAACCATCTGCTATATTTTTCCAAAGTTTCTCCAACAGAAGGGACTTGTGCCAATTTTTGGGCAGAAAAAACCAAGAGATAAATCATGACTAGAAAGGTAAGTAAAGCCACAATCAAATTCGCTAAATTTAAGGTAATAAAATATGGGACAAAAACACCAATATTGTCAGCACCACAACTTGCAAAAGTAATCATAGCGACTAGAAAAATCAGGTTTTTATTATCTTTGCGCAAACCATCTTTTGCAATAGCTTCTCCATCAGAATCTCCTAAAAGCAAAACTTTGAGTCCTAGGAAAATTGGAATCAAACCGAGCAAACCTAAAATCTCTTTACTAGGAATATAATTTAAGACAAATGCAAAAAGCAAACTTAGGAATATTAGACTAACAGAGCCTAGAAATTGTCCTAAATAGATGTTAATGATGTCCTTTCTGCTTTTTCTTTTGGCAAAAAATAACATTAGGATAATAAGTAAGTCTACGGCTGTCCCAGAATACAGGATTATTGAAGTAACAATATTTTGAATCATAAAACACCTCATTCAAATATATTTTTGAATGTATTCTAACATTAACCTTTGTAGATGTCAACTTAAAATCCACCAAAATATAGATAAGAAGTTAGTGTACCAAATATTAAAAAGCCCTGCCATCGAAATGATAGCAGGGCTTAACTTCAATATCCAGATGATATATTTATCTAAAAAAGGTAGAGTAAAAGGTAGAGTTTTTATTGATTTGTAGTGCGATATAATGAGTTTCAAAAAATCAAAAATTACTTAAAATCAATATTTTGACGTCTATTGACGTGTACTGAAACCCTTACTTAACCTCTGTAAACACAACATGCTTGCGAAGTTTTGGTGAGTATTTCTTCAATTGAAGACGGTCTGGAGTGTTACGTTTGTTTTTAGAAGTAAGGTACAAGCGTTCACCAGATTCTTTGTGTTCAAGTGTAATATTTACGCGCATGGTATCTCCCTTCTATTATTCAGCTGCAGCAGCTTTAGCGATTTTACGTCCTTTGTAGTATCCTTTAAGTGATACGCGGTGAGAACGTGAGTAATCTCCAGTAGTTTCGTCAAAGTTTACAGATGGAGCTGTTACTTTGTAGTGTGTACGACGTTTGTTTTTCTTCGCTTTTGAAGTGCGACGTGCAGGTACTGCCATTGTTTGTTTCTCCTTTTAGAATGTAATTCGATGCAATCTCATGATTTTCATCAACTTTAACAGTATAACAAAACTTTTTTGTAAAGTAAAGTTACTTGACAGAAATTTTTGATTTTCTTTTGGACAATAGTAAGGCTTTTTAGCCGTTGCATCTATATTTTAGATTATTATTCCAATATTCTGAAAATTTAAAAATTTTCTTCTGTCCAACAGAGCATAAGTGTGGTATAATAAAGCACAAAGATGACTACAATGAAAGGGAAAGACATGACAGATAAATTAGATACACGCCACAGAAGTAAGATTTATGATAGTATGGTCAAATCTCCTAACCGCGCCATGCTTCGCGCGACAGGGATGACAGACAAGGACTTTGAGACTCCGATTGTCGGAGTGATTTCGACTTGGGCAGAAAATACGCCTTGTAATATTCACCTACATGATTTTGGTAAACTAGCCAAGGAAGGAGTAAAAGAACAAGGTGCTTGGCCTGTTCAGTTCGGTACGATTACCGTAGCAGACGGGATCGCCATGGGGACACCGGGCATGCGCTTCTCTCTGACTTCACGCGACATCATCGCAGACTCCATCGAAGCTGCCATGGGCGGACATAATGTGGATGCCTTCGTCGCTATCGGTGGCTGTGATAAGAACATGCCTGGATCTATGATTGCCATTGCCAATATGGATATTCCGGCCATTTTTGCTTATGGTGGAACTATTGCACCGGGAAATCTTGACGGGAAGGACATTGACTTGGTGTCCGTCTTTGAAGGAATCGGGAAGTGGAATCATGGCGATTTGACTGCTGAGGAAGTGCGCCGCATCGAGTGTAACGCCTGCCCTGGCCCTGGTGGCTGTGGCGGTATGTATACGGCTAATACTATGGCGACAGCTATTGAAGTTCTAGGTATGAGTTTGCCAGGTTCTTCTTCTCACCCAGCAGAATCTCAAGATAAGAAGGATGATATCGTGGAAGCTGGTAGAGCAGTTGTCCGTATGTTGGAAATGGGGCTCAAGCCGTCTGACATTCTGACTCGCGAAGCCTTTGAAGATGCCATCACAGTGACCATGGCTCTGGGCGGCTCTACCAATGCTACTCTGCACTTGTTAGCTATTGCTCATGCGGCCAATGTGGAGCTGACCTTGGATGATTTCAATGTCATTCAAGAGCGCGTGCCGCATTTGGCGGATTTGAAACCATCTGGCCAGTATGTCTTCCAAGACCTATACAATGTCGGTGGTGTGCCTGCTGTTATGAAATATCTCTTGGCTAATGGCTTCTTGCACGGTGATCGTATCACTTGTACAGGTAAGACGGTGGCGGAAAACTTGGCTGACTTTGCTGACTTGACGCCAGGTCAGAAGGTTATTATGCCGCTTGAAAATCCAAAACGTGCGGACGGTCCATTGATTATCCTGCATGGTAATCTAGCTCCAGACGGCGCGGTTGCCAAGGTATCAGGTGTTAAAGTTCGTCGTCACGTCGGACCTGCTAAGGTCTTTGACTCAGAAGAAGCTGCTATTGATGCAGTGTTGGCCGATGAAGTAGTTGATGGCGATGTAGTCGTGGTTCGCTATGTTGGTCCAAAGGGTGGCCCTGGTATGCCAGAAATGCTGTCACTTTCTTCTATCATCGTAGGGAAAGGCCAAGGAGATAAGGTAGCACTCTTGACAGACGGTCGCTTCTCAGGTGGTACCTACGGTCTCGTTGTCGGACATATCGCTCCGGAAGCTCAGGATGGTGGCCCGATTGCCTACCTTCGTACAGGCGATATGGTCACGGTTGACCAAGATACCAAGGAAATTTCCATGGCAGTTTCTGAAGAAGAACTTGAAAAACGCAAAGCAGAAACAACCATTCCACCGCTTTATAGCCGCGGTGTACTTGGTAAATATGCCCATATGGTATCTTCTGCTGCTAAAGGTGCTGTTACCGACTTCTGGAAAACAGAAGAAACAGGTAAAAAATAGCTTATATATGACAAAAGAACCCGCTAGTTTTTCTAGCGGGTTTATTAATTTGGATGAATGTTCAGCTTCTTATCTAGGACTAATCCCTAACGCAATCCGTCCAAAGCGACTGATACGAGTGATTTTCCACGCGGGCGACCAAGTGACTTCAACGGAGACAGTTTCGATGCCCTCGATTTGCTTCAGGGACTCGACGATTTCAATGGGAACGGTCTCGGTACAGTCGCAGGCTGTGTCTGTGAAGGTCATGACAATCTTGCAGTGGCCAGTCTCGTCAAGATTGATTTCATAGATGAGCCCGAGATTGTAGACATCAAGCTCGACCTCTGGATCGTAAATCGTTTCGAGTTTTTTAATTAATTCTTCTTGGATAGCTGCTGCTCGGTCATTGATTTTGATATCGTCTCTCATCTTCAGTCCTTCTTTCTCTATAGAATGGTGGTCTTATTTTCTCATAATTCTGACAATTTTTCAAGAAATTCTAGCGAATGAAAACGGATTTAGTCTCTCGGAGGGAATTTTTCTGCTCTAACTCCTCAAAACATCTGATTTATGGTAAAATAATAGATATTATATAGTTGCAGAGGATTAGAAAATGAAATTACAAAAACCTAAAGGAACTCAGGATATCCTCCCTCAGGAATCTGCTAAATGGCAGTATCTGGAGGAGTTTGCTCGTAAGACGTTTAAAAAATACAACTATGCGGAAATTCGGACACCGATTTTTGAGCACTATGAGGTCATCAGTCGTTCTGTTGGAGATACGACAGACATCGTGACCAAGGAAATGTATGATTTCTACGATAAGGGAGACCGTCATATAACCTTGCGACCAGAAGGAACTGCACCAGTCGTTCGTTCTTATGTGGAAAACAAGCTCTTTGCACCAGAAGTTCAAAAGCCAGTCAAGCTTTATTATATGGGCTCTATGTTCCGCTATGAGCGGCCTCAGGCTGGTCGCTTGCGCGAATTTCACCAAATCGGGGTGGAGTGCTTCGGCTCTGAAAATCCAGCGACAGATGCAGAAACGATTGCTATGGCGGCTCAGTTCTTCAAGGAAATTGGAATTGGACAGGTGACGCTGCAGCTGAATAGTTTGGGTAATGCGGCGAGTCGGGCTGCCTACCGTCAGGCCTTGATTGATTATTTGACTCCGCTGAAAGACAGTCTTTCTAAGGATAGTCAGCGTCGTTTGGAGGAAAATCCGCTGCGGGTGCTGGATTCGAAGGAAAAAGAAGATAAGGTAGCCGTTGAGCAGGCACCTTCGATTTTGGACTTTCTGGATGAGGAGAGCCAGGAGCATTTTGCGGCTGTCCGCTCAATGCTAGAGTCTTTGGACGTTCCTTATGTCATTAACACCAATATGGTGCGCGGACTGGACTACTACAATCACACGATTTTTGAGTTTACGACTGATGTGGCAGGCAGCGAACTAACTATCTGTGCGGGTGGCCGTTATGATGGCTTGGTTGACTACTTTGGTGGGCCAGAAACCCCTGCCTTTGGTTTTGGTATGGGAATGGAGCGTCTCCTCTTGATTTTAGAAAAACAGGGAGCAGCTTTGCCGCTTGAGACAGGCTTGGATGCTTATATTGCCGTTTTAGGTGAGACCGCTAATCGCAGTGCTTTAGAATTAGTGCAAGCCCTCCGGAATCAAGGATTTGCAGCGGAGCGAGACTATTTGGACCGCAAGCTTAAGGCACAATTCAAGTCAGCAGATGCTTTCAGGGCCAAGACCATCATTACTTTAGGTGAAAGTGAAATCGAAAGCAACCAAGTCACTGTGAAGAATAATGAAACTCGTCAAGAAGTGGTGGTTGGGCTAGATCAAGTTCAAGAAAACTATCAGGCTGTTCTCGAAAAATTAGGTTGTTAATAGACTTTTAGATTTAAATAACCAATTTATTAAAACTGAAAAACTAAGCTGAACCCAGTAAATCAAGTTACAATTAGGCTTTAAATTATCTGTAGATTATTAGTATTTATACAAAAATGTATTTATTTTTATCTAAATACTTGAAATTATAGATATTAATTGTTACAATTATATTACCATTATTTATTTTAAGGAGAAAAATATGGCACAAATTAAATTAACTCCAGAAGACCTTCGTCAATCTGCAACTAAATATACTAGCGGTTCTGAAAATGTGACCCAAGTTCTTAATGACTTGACTCGTGAGCAAGCAGTTATTGCTGAAAACTGGGACGGTTCTGCTTTTGATAGTTTTGAAGCACAATTCAATGAATTGTCTCCAAAAATCAAAGAATTTGCACAATTACTTCAAGATATCAATGCTCAGTTGGTTAAAGTTGCTGACATCATTGAGCAAACTGACCAAGATATTGCAGCACAGATCCATTAATTTTTTATAAGTGGCTTTAGGAAGGCGAGAGCCTTCCTGTTTTTATATCATAACAACATAGAGATTAAATAAGGTAAATGCGAAACAATAAAATTTTAAAATATATAGGTAATACTTTAATAGTGGCTTTCTTGCTTGCTACGATGATTATTCTAAATATAGCTGTACAAAAAAATACGAGCAGTAGTAATGAAACGAAGTTGAAGGCAAGCCAGCAGACAAAGCTTAATGTGGCGATTGTCAATGAAGACCAATCCGTTAATGTAGATAAGAAAGAATATAATCTTGGCGCTAGCTATGTTAAGAATATTGAACGAGATAATTCACAAAATTGGTTTGTTGTGACACGTGGAGTGGCGGATGCTGGTTTAGAAAAAGGGAAGTATCAGCTGGTTCTAACTATTCCGAGTGACTTTTCTGAAAAGATCTTAGATGTTAACAGCGTCAACGTAGATAAGACAACTGTGACTTACAAGGTTAATTCATCAGGGAATTTGCAGATTGAAAATGATGCGAATAAGTTAGCAAAGGATATCATTGCTGACCTGAACAGTCAATTGGTTGATATGTATATGGCGAGTATCTTGAGTAATCTATATACGGCTCAACAGAATGTGCGAGCTAGTTCTCAGGTTCAAATCACCAATATCGGGAATTATAAAACGAATTTGCTAGATACTGCTATTAGTTCTAAAAATATTTTTCCGACACTATATAGTTTATCCACATCTTCTGTTGATGCGAATAACACGTTAAAAACGACCTTAGAAAGTTATTCTCAAGTATTTGATACTTTAGGTCACTCTCAGACAACTTATGGTAATAACTTTAATAGTTTATTGAAGCAAAGAGGTGAGGATCAAATTAGCTATGCTGATTTCATGAATCAGCTGATGGGGATGAGCCGTGATACTTTAAGTGCTGAGACGAAGAAGCTTTATGACGATTTACAAACAGGACAGGAAGCACTTGATAAAAAGATTGGTTCGTTTGGGCAAGCTGATGTGAAAGATGCTAGGACATATGCGGGATTAACAGAGAATATTACACAACAGGTTGATGATTTAGAGAAAAATCTTGAAGCTGAGCGTACAAAGTTTAAAGAACATGAAAATAGGATTAATGAATTTATTTCTAAAAAGCTGTCAGACTACTATAGTGTAAAGGAAGGTGATGTAATTACTCTAAGTCAAGTACTTGATAAGGGTAATATTACTGCATTGACCGATGTAGAAAATACGCTAAAAGCAGAACTAAGTTCAGCTATTGCAGCTTTACCGTCTGAAGACTTTAGTGGAAAAAGCTTCACTGCTTTTGATCTTTCTATAAATATACCGACTCTTAATCCTGATGTGAAAAACTTTGGGACTCCTAGTGATAGCACTACTAGCGCTGAACTCAATGCTTTAGCTGCTAAAGCTATCACGGCTAGCAATCCTCTTCCTGCACCAGCTGGTACGAAGGTAAAAGTAGCTTGGAAGGCGAAAACGGGTGTAACAGTGGACTCAGTTTCTTATAACGGTGCTACTATCACAGAAAACCAAGAGGTCTTACTAGCTGAGAATGCACAGTTTGAAATTCACTATAGTGTGACGAATGATGTTGCATCTACAACGACAGCAGGGGCTATAGAGATTTCTCTAGATGGAGTACCTGCTGCTAGTGCACCTATTGATGTTCAAGCTCTTCAGCAGGCAGCGGCTAGTTACGGAGATAAAGCGCAAAGAATCGCCTCCGCTTATCAGCACGTCAATTCTTTACTTCAAGTTTATTCTTCTATAGAGCAATTGAAAACAGGGAGAATGAATGAAGTGCTATCATCTCTTCTATTGGAAGCTATCCAATCTAATTTAGATGAGTATAAAGTAAGCCTTTCTAAGACGGAGAACACTTCAGATAACAAAAGTGTGCAACAAAGACTTGATGATACATTGGGGCAGTTGAAAAAAACAGGTCCTGAGTTAAAGCAGAATTTAGAAGAAATTGCTAAGAACAATGAACAGCTAGCGAGCGGTATTACTAAACAGATGGCGCATTATGAGAGTTTGAAGGAGCGCTTGGCTAATATAGCTACTGCTCAGACTAGCAGTACGGCAGCTTTAGCTAAAACGGACTCCGATTTGTCTGCACTTAATTCTGAATTTAGCTCGTTGTTAACAGAAACATCGGGTGTGAAGGCTTCATCTCAAAGTAATATTCAGGCCGCTGAATCTGCAAATCAAATCTTTACTAACTTTAATCGTGAGCTAGCTACTGCTCAAGGTAGTACAGAAAAGTTGTCTACTGATGCGGAGACCCTAATGGCGCAGTTTAATGAAGAGTTAGCTACTAATGGAAACTTTGTTGAATCCTTTGTCAAAGTTCTTAATAATGCCTATGAAAATGGGGTTCCAAATGAAGTTCTACTCAAATTTTTATCTAATCCAGTGGCACAAAATTCATCTTCTGTTAAGGCAACAATCAATGTTTATCGTCCATTTACCTGGATTTTATTATTAGAGATTGTCAGCTTATTTACAGCTTATCTTTTTGCGACACAAAATATTATCCGCAAGGTCAAAGATAAGTTTAAACTAGATAGACTACATGATACAGATGTTATGAATGTCGGCATCTTATCTTTCTTGGCTTTGACTATTGGCTTGATTGTTGGGGTTGTATCTAGCGTCCAGCTTCAAGTTGGTAGAGAATATTTACCGTCATGGGTCCTATTAATAGTCTCAGCTTCCTTCATTCTGGTTCAAGGACAATATTTGTTGCTTAAGCATTCTCGTGTTATTGGTATGGGCCTTGCCTTCTTTATGATGATTAGCTTTGTTTATCTTTCGAATGCTATAGGTACAACAGCTAGCTTGACAGGCTTCCCTTCCTTTATCAAGAGTCTCAATGTCTTGTCAGTTTTAGAAGGTCTTCTTTCAGGATACTTTGACGGTCAGCCAGCAAACTTCTTTGTCTTCTTTGCAATGTTGATTGTTATAACTTTGTTACTTATGACAAATATCTTTGTTAAAGTGAAAAGTTTGCAATATGAAATGCTTCAAACTGAGAAAGTATAGAAAATAAGGATATGAAAAAAATAGTTCTCTTATTTCTTTCCTTGGGAATAACTGCAGCAGTCTCAATGGCTGCTGCAGATGACCTGAAGGACAATAGCCTACAAATTGATAATTCCAGACTTGAGAGAGAAGAGGAATTGAGTTTTGGCGTGCAGTCTGAACAAATCAAGGATCTTTTTAATGAATCAACTCGACAGAAACTGCAGGAAATCCAACACTATCAAGACGAACAGTTGATCACCGAAAGGGGCCAGCTGTTTTCTGCTATACAGGGGCCAATGAAAAAATCACCTGAAGAGCAGCTGTTTCAACTTGATTCTCAAAAATTATCTAAATTACAAACAAACATAGGCGATGAAGATGCTAGTGATTTGAGTGACGTTCTTCCTGGGATTCTTTACTCTGTACTCGTTATATTGCTTATTGGAGCAACAGGTATTATGAGCTATCGAGTAGCGACGGCGGAGATGGATTAGCTGCATTTGGGGAAGACGGCTTTGTGTGATTAGCTGAATCGACTCAGTAAGTAATAATCATAGAATGACATATCAAATAGGAGAGACGTGAGAAATGGAACAACATATCAATATTACTCTGCGCTTAAGAAATAGGGATGTAGATATCAGAATTCCCCAGCGGATTGAAGTACGCAGGCTGATTCGAGAAATTGATAATATTTTCAATCCAGATATAAAGCGAAAAAAGTACCAGCTACGGATTGTCAATAAAGGTTTACTAATTGATGAGGGTAAATACTTGTCGGATTATCCTATGACGACAGGAGATTTAGTAGAGATAGAGGAGATACTAGGTGACTGAAGAAAGATTTGTATTTGGCGAACAGCCATTTATCTATGAAAAAAATGAAACAAGCTGGCAGCTGAGACTGAAGAGATCTGATGTAGCCAGTCAGGATTTGCGTGAGCTCCTGCTTTTGGATTTGCATCATCCCCTCTTTTTGGAGCAGACTATGGAGGCAGATGAGGATAGTGTGGCGTTTACATATGAATTAGAGCCTTACGGACTTAGCTATGGAGAACTCAAGACTCGTACGATTTCAGAGCGGCTTCGTTTAGCGCTGAATGTGTTTTCTCTAGAGTCAGCCTTAGATCTACCAGTGACTTTTCTGCTCCATCCAGATAATCTCTTTATCACTAAGAATGCTCAAGCTAAAATCGCTTATAGAGGTGTACCAGGGATCATGACTCCCCATTCTTTATCAGCAGAGGACTTTTTACGTCAGGCTAAATGTTTTACAGTGACACTTTTTAGCGACTTAGACTTTATGGATCTCTACAATGGATCGCTAGAATTAGAAACTCTACCAGACTTTCTTAACGAGCTACGCCAGACAACGACCATATCAGATGCGATAGCTGTCTTAGAAAAATATTATTTGGAGAAAGCGGCTCAGGAAAAGGCAAATTTAGTTTTGGTGCCAAGCAGGCGCCACCGAGTTTTTAAATTAGCAACGATCTGGTTGACAGCAGGTATCATTCTGCTCTTCATTCCTTTAGTCTATCTGATTTTCCTACAAAATCCTTTTAAAGAAAAACTTTTGCAGGCAGATACTGCTTTCATCAAAGTTGACTATAGTGGGGTAATCACAGAGTTAGAAGGAGTAGCACCCTCTAGCCTGCCAAATACTCAAAAGTATGAATTAGCTTACTCTTATATTCAAGGTTTGGAGTTTTCTTCCGATCAAAAGAAGGTTATTCTTAATAATGTGACCCTCAAATCAGATGAGCTTTATCTGATTTATTGGATTCAAATTGGTCGCAATAAGTTTGAGGATGCTCTAGATACTGCGAAGCGTATTAATGATAGCGACTTGATTCTTTATGCTTTGACCCAAGAAATCAAGCAAGTTCGTGAGGATGATAAGTTGTCAGGCAAAGACCGTGAAGCCAAACTGGATTCCTTGGAAAACGAGTACAAGAAATATTGGGATAGTCGAAGTGAGCTTTTAGCAAGTGAGTCTAGCTCTAGTACATCCAGTCAGCAAGATGAAGCCTCTGATAGCAAGTCTTCAACTGAGACGAAATCTAGTGCGTCCTCGAGCAACTAAAATAGGCCAAGGAGTAAGAAAACATGACAAAACAAGTAATTTTCTATACAAAAGGCCTACGCTATGAAGTAGGAGTGGAAGGAGATAAAACATTCCTGCTCGGTGCAACGGAGAAGGCTCAAGTCTATCTCCAGCAACAAGACAGACCTATACAGCTGAAGTCAGATGGTGAGGAGGTCTTCTACCAATATGGTGAGGAAGTTGGACTATTGAAGGACGGCTTGGCACTGGGGGATACAGTCTTTTATCTGCGGGATGCCGAGCCACGAGTCTATGATCTTTTAGATCAGCAGGAGCTCCATGTCGGATCTCAAAAAGGCGCTCTTATCAAACTGGACGAAGATATTGAGCTTCTTTTGAAAAAGTCTCAAGGTAGCTGGACTCTGACACGGCTCAAGGGAGACTTTTATCGAAACAACCACTTAGAAAAAAAGGATCAGCAGATCCTCAACTTTGGTGATGAAATTAGTATTGGATCTGTGACTATCAAGATATATCCAGATGAAGTATGGCTTTATGGCTTTGCTCAGGCTGGTAGTCAGTTAGCTTTGAGGGATCCGTCTCGTTACGGATTTTATGAAGATTATCCCGACTACCATCGTTCCCCTCGGATTATCTATCGAAGCTCAGAGGAAAAAATCCAGATTGCTCCGCCAAGTAAAGAGCCTAATAAGCCTAGTGATGAGCTCTTAAGACTGATTGTGCCTCCCCTTCTCATGGTTGGGGTGACGGTGCTGATTACACTAGTCCAGCCACGGGGGATTTATATTCTGGCTACGGTTGTTATGTCTATTGCCAGTGTTATCTTTTCTGTTCGTGGCTTCTTTAAAAATCGTAAGAAATATAAGGCTGATAAGAAGGAACGGATCGATCTTTATCGTCTCTATTTGAAAGATAAGGCCATAGAATTGGCTCGTTTGGAGCGGGAACAAAAAGAAGGAATGCATTATCACTTTCCGACTGTTCTGGAGTTGACCGATCTAGTTGAGAGCTACAATCACCGGATTTATGAAAAGACATCACTTCATTTTGACTTTCTTTACTACCGTTTGGGGCTAGGCAAACTCCCAACTAGCTACCAGCTGACCTATGGGCAAGAGGAGCGCAGTGGGAAGAAAGATGCGCTAGAGGAAGAGGGATACGCTCTCTATAGTCGTCATAAAAAGATTCCGGATATGCCTATTCCTGCTAATCTTAGCCATGGTCCAGTGGGCTATGTTGGCCCGAGAAATCTAGTATTGGAGCAGTTGCAACTTCTAGTCATGCAGCTTGCCACCTTCCACTCTTACCATGATGTGCAGTTTATTACGATCTTGCCTGAGGAGGAGAGAGACCAATGGTCTTGGATGCGTTGGCTTCCCCATGCTAAGCTTCAAGAGCTAAATGTTCGCGGTTTTGTTTACAATCAACGGACACGGGACCAAGTTTTAAACAGTTTGAACCAAATCTTAAAACTGCGCCGTAGCCAAAAAGAGGAAGCCTCTCATAAGGAGAGCACGCTTTTCCATCCCCATTACGTTGTTTTAGTGACAGATGAAAAGCTGATTTTGGATCATGTGATCATGGAGTTCTTTACCGAAGATCCGACGGAATTAGGCTGTTCTCTCGTATTTGTAGAGGATGTGATGAGTTCCTTGTCTGAGAATATCCAGACGGTTATCAATATCAAGGACCGCAATACGGGACAACTGGTCATGGAAGAAGGAGTCTTGAAGGAAACCGACTTCCGCTTGGATCATTTCCCAGCAGATTATGACAAGGAGCGAATTGCTCGTACCTTGGCACCGCTCAATCACTTGCAGAATCTCAAGAGTTCGATTCCAGATACCGTTACCTTTATGGAGATGTATGGAGTGGAGACCTTTGAGGACTTACAGGTATCAAGTCGTTGGAAAAAGAATGCCCCTTATAAAAGCTTAGCCGTGCCGATTGGGTTACGTGGCAAGGATGACCTGGTTCAGCTCAACCTGCATGAAAAGGCCCATGGGCCTCATGGTTTGATTGCAGGAACGACGGGTTCAGGGAAGTCAGAAACCATCCAGTCCTATATTCTGAGTCTGGCTGTCAACTTCCATCCTCATGATGTCGCCTTTCTCCTCATCGACTACAAGGGTGGGGGAATGGCCAATCTCTTCAAGAACCTGCCCCATCTCTTGGGGACCATTACCAACTTGGATGGTGCCCAATCCATGCGGGCTTTGGCTTCTATCAATGCGGAGATCCATCGTCGTGAACGGCTCTTTGGAGAGTTTGAAGTCAATCACATCAATCAATACCAGAAGAAATTTAGGAATGGGGAAGCGACCGAGCCCTTACCTCATCTCTTTCTCATCTCGGATGAGTTTGCAGAGCTCAAGGTTAACCAGCCCGACTTTATCAAGGAGCTGGTATCTATCGCTCGGGTCGGGCGTTCCCTCGGAGTTCACTTGATCCTAGCCACTCAGAAGCCGTCTGGGGTCGTAGATGATCAGATCTGGTCCAACTCCCGCTTTAAGTTGGCGCTTAAGGTAGCCGATCGTGGCGACTCTATGGAAATGCTTCATACACCAGATGCGGCAGAGATCACTCAGACAGGCCGAGCTTATCTGCAAGTCGGCAATAATGAAGTCTATGAACTCTTCCAGTCAGCTTGGTCGGGGGCGGACTACCAGCCGGATAAGGATGATATGGGGATTGAGGATCATACCATCTATCTGATCAATGAATTGGGTCAATATGAGATTTTGAATGAAGACCTATCCGGCTTAGAAGAGGCAGATGAGATCAAGGAAGTTCCGACCGAGCTGGATGCGATCGTGCAACATATCCAGCTCCTGTGTGAAGAGCAGAATATCCCGCCAGTACCACAACCTTGGTTGCCACCGTTGAAAGAGCGAATCACACTAGAGGACTTGGAAGTCGTGCAGCCAGCAGAGGCTTGGAAGCAAGAGAAGTCTCTTTCCTTCCTACTCGGGATGGCGGATATCCCACAGGCACAGAAGCAAGAAGCTGTCTCTATCAACCTCTCTAAGGATGGGCATGTCCTTCTTTACGGAAGTCCAGGTACAGGGAAGACCACCTTCCTGCAAAGTGTGGCTATGGACTTAGCGAGAAAGCACAGTCCCAAGGCCCTTACTATGTACTTGATGGACTTTGGGACCAATGGTCTAGCGCCCTTGTCTAAGCTTCCGCAGGTGGCAGATACCATGCTTTTAGATCAAGCAGAGAAGATTTCTAAGTTTGTGCGGATTATGGAGCGAGAGCTCAACCGCCGTAAGAAACTCCTATCGGACTATGGCGTTGGGACCTTGGATCTCTATCGTCAGGCTAGCGGTCAAGAAGAGCCTTCTATTGTCATTCTCTTAGATAGCTATGAGGCAATCAAGGAAGAGGCCTATGAGGCAGAGGTCTTCAAGCTCTTAGTGAGAATCTCCCGTGAAGGTCTCAGCATCGGAGTGCATCTATTAATGACAGCGGGCCGTCAGTCTAACCTTCGGGCCCAACTCTACTCTAACTTCAAGCACCAGCTGAGCCTGCCACAGAATGATGTGAGCGAAGTTCGCTCGATTGTGGGATCTACGCCATTAGCTATGACCATGGAAGATATCAAGGGTCGAGCGCTCATTAAGCGTGAGGAAGTTGATGTCATCCAGCTGGCTCTGCCAGTAGCGGGTGTCAATGATGCGCAAGTCCTCAATAACCTTCGTCAGGAAGTCGCTTCTCTCCAAGAAGCTTGGAGCGGACAACGACCAAGTGCCATTCCGATGGTACCAGAGGAGTTGACGGAGGCAGAATTCTATGGTCGTGCAAGTGTACAGGCTGCCTATGAACAAGGACTCGTACCTCTGGGACTAGACTTGGAGACAGTTGAGCCGGTTACGTGGAATCTAACTAAAGGAAATCTCCTCTACTTAACAGATAAGGAAGAGCAGATGGTAACCTTCGTGAAGCACATTGCCAAAGGGCAACAGAAGGTCATTGTCTTGGCGCCAAAGTATCATAATCTGCCTGAAATGGAAGGTGTGACGATTCTTGCAAGTCCAGAGGAATATCTAGAAGGATTAGATATGATGGAGTTCAAGGTTCAGGAGCGTTTAGAAAAGAAACAGAGAGACCATGTCGCAACAGTAGTTGTTTACAATTTAACCGAATTGGTGGGAGAATTAAACTCAGAAGTGCTTGATACTCTAGCTTATGTCTTAGAAAAGGGATCTCGGGCTGGTTATGGCTCAATCGTAATGAGTTCACCAGCGCTCGCTAAACATATTGATGTGGTCTCAAAAATTGCTCGTTCTTATAAGCAGGCTGTTGTAGGACTTCGGTTAAGCGACCAATCAGTTCTGACCGTGACTAATAGGTCTGTCCGTGAGCCACAGTTGGAAGAACAAGAACACTACTATGTAGCCGATGGATTGGCAAGTAAAATGAAAGTATTAATGATATAGAAAGGGGAAAAAATGGCTGTAATTTTAGAAAGTGAAACAGAAGGGAAAGAGGCTCAATTGGCAATAATTAGATCCAGAATGCGACAAATTGAGAAAGTCATTGCTGGTTTGAAAGGTATCACTACCAAAGTTGAGTATGTTTTATCTGATAATGAAACAATAAAATCCATATATCATTTAGCTGGTAAAAAATATGAAAATTTAACCACTGATGAAGAAGCGATTCTATCTGATGTTGAGGGAGCTTTTAATAAGAAAAGATCAACTGTTATTGGTGATTTAGAGTCTAAATATAGAGCCCTTCAGCAAGAAGCATCACTTTTGCTTTAAGCGTAATATTTTTCACGTTTATAGAATAGGAGTACGAATGGCAACTATTACAATAACCAATTTGGAGCAGCTTAAATTTTTTGGCGAAAAGATGAAGGAACTAGCTAAAAAGTATGAGTCTGGAGTAGTACAAGCAAATAATAAATTTAAATTAAAAGTTTCGGGAAATGAAGGACTTGTGATTAAAGAGTTTGTAAATAAACTAAACACAATCCAAAGTCAAGTTTTTGAGAGCTATCCATCTTATCTTGAGGCTTTTGGAGCAACAATGTCTAATTATGAATCTTTTATGACTGCTTTGGGATTTGACAAGGAAGCTTGGTCAAAGGATGGAGAAGAAGGAGTTGAGGGAGCTACACAAAAGCTCAAAAAAGATCAAAAAACTAAGATTGAAGATATCCAGAAAAGCTTAGATAGTTATTTTGCGACAGCATCGGCGATTCTAGGTTATGGGGAAATTAGTGTATTTTCAGAATATGAAAATGCTTCAAATTCGCTGGATGCTGCCGCAAGCAAGCGTACAGGTGTAGATGGGGACATGCAGTCCTACTATGAACTATTTATTAGTGGACTAAAAACAGCAAAAAGCAACCTTGATGCCATACAAAATGTTTTAAATCATGCTCGCTATTTAGGGGAGTTGGATCCAAGCGCGGTTGTTCAAGCAATTGCTGAGAAACGCATCACAAGCGTCAGTCAACTAGACGCTATAGATGCTATCAGTGATTCTGGAGATGGGAAAGTCATAGAGGCGCTTTATTCTCCAGCTCCCTATGATAATCTTGGGAAAATAGATGCGACACATGTTAGCGAGAACATGATGACGGTTGTATATGGATTTATTTTTACAGAAGTTGAGCGCATTCAAGAAGGGAAGAGTGATTTTTCAAACATAAAAAACTTTTTAGATGCACTTCAAGATCAAGATTCTCCTCATGTAAAGATTTATACAGAAAAGTTGATTAAGGGAGGGGATCGCTATGGCTTGTTACTTATCGGAAAAGCATTTGAAATTAAACCTGAATTTCCTGAGAATGGCTCTGTTGAGGATTATGAGAAGTATAAAGAGGAATTGTTGAAAGCTGAACCAGAATTAGCTAAAATTCGTCAGAAACTTTTTTTAGCAAATTCTTTGACAGGTTTATTTGAAGGGATGAATGTTTTCCAAGTAGGGACCGATAGAATTCCTCAATCAATGGGAGAAACTGTAGTGTCTCATCTGATGGATACAAAATCTCTTAAATTGACAACACAAGGTCTCGCTTTTAACATGAAGCACTATCAAGTTGGAAGTAATGGGCAGGTGCATGTGAGTTCTTATGATTATGCACTTTCCGTTTTTGGAGAAAAGGAGGCGAAGAATGCTCTTGAACTGGATGAGAGACGAAATAAAGCTGCACTAGATTTTTTGTCAAATGTTATGAAGATGGGAGCTTCAATGGCGGCAGGTCCATACGGGCCACTCGCTGCAATGGGGATTACTGTTCTCTCAGATACATTCACTTATAAAGATGGAGTGTCAGACCATATTGAAGCCGTTAGAAATAATAAGGACTACTTTTCTGGTAAGTTTGCTAAGCCGGCCGGTTTATCCTTGGATGCACTGTATGCCGTAAGTAAATATATAGAAACTTCCAATGAGATTACAGAGCAAATGGTTAAATCAGATACAGCTTTGAAAGCTGCATTAGTTGACTATGGAGGTCGCTCTATTACGGATACAGTTAGAGGAGATTACAGTTATAAGGCTGTTAGTTTTACTCCGCAGTATGATCTTCAGTCGGCCCTACAGATTCATGACATGGATAGGACAGGCTTGAAAGCTCTCACATTCCATAAGGCCTTGGAAAATGGAAAAAGTGTTGAGGCAGCTTTAAAAGATGTAGAAAAATCCCAAAAAATCCTGGAAAGCATCCCAAGTGATAGTGGTCCCTACACAGAAGAAGTGAAAAATTATCTCCGAGGAAAAGGAGACAAAACAATTGATCAAGTCGGGATTACCAAAGTCTGGAAGGGATTACATGGAGCGAGTGATAAGAAAGCACTCATAGATTCTAAAGGTGAGTCTTATACTCGAGAGAGATTAGCTAGTGAATATATTGATGTTTATAAAAAAATAGCAGAAGGAGGATTCTTACCAAATGAAATACCTAAAGACTCTCAGCTTCCGAACTAAGGTGTTTGTGGGATTGCTTTTAGTTTCTTTGGTGGGCTATGGTGTCTATTCCTATACTTGGCCCATATATGTCCAATGGCAGGAAGACCATGAGGTATTGATAGTTAAAACGGAGGTGGAGCGTATCGAAACCTTTGGTTCCCAGAATCGCTATGTTTACTATAAAATGAAGGAACTTATGACTCCAAATGTTCTATCTAACTATTTTGTCACAAGTAATGCAAAATTTGTTGGGAGGAGCGACAGTAATTTAGTGGAATTAACACTAGATGTTTATGATCTCAATCATTTAGAGAACCTACCAAAGACGATTGATGTAGTCAAACTGATCCAAACCTATGACCAAAATTATAGAGTAGATTTTTATTCTACAAGAAATTACACTAATGATGGGAAAGATTATTTAGTTTTTTCTTTGAGGAATAAGCAAAATAGAGAAGATAAGAAGGAGGTTGCTTTGGATGTAGCTTCTGAACAGATAGTGCCAGCTCTACCTACAGATAAAGCAGAATCAAAACGAACCCCTTTTTCGTTCGATTATACCAATCTAGATAAGATAGCTACTGAATACGGCTTCATACCCACTTACGATTTAGCCTACAGTAATGATTCAAAAGTGAGAGAAGATACTAATATAAACTTTATTAGGGACTACCCCGAATATTATAAGGCTATGGAGGGAGCCGCTAATATAGTAGTTAGAAAAGGAGCCTATTCCGATCCGGAAGCTATTTTCCAAGATATGCGCCATTGGTTTGCGCCGGTCGGTCAGGATAAGCTAGATGTTGTTGGGATAGATCCCAAAACAAAGGAAGAGACTCCGCTCAACAGTTACCAAGAGTATCAGGAATGGTATGAGAAACACATAAAATAGATTTGGAAGGAGGATAGTATGATAAAACGACAAATTAAGGTGGATGAGATACAGTCGATTCAGGCTTACTTAGAAAACTATATGGGAGCAGAAGGATCCAACTTTGTCTCTACCGGTGTAGTAAATGATGATTCTGCTCAGTACCTAGACGATGCATTTGGAGCTGCGGCCAAAAGTAGTAAAGACTTAACATCAGTAGTAACTGGACTAAATTCATTTTTAAGTAAGGTTGCAGGAGCTTTCCAAAAATCGGACCAACAGTTAAAAAACATGATTGATGGGAAGCTGGAAGAAATCCCGACTGGAACTCGTGAACAGAGACAAGACTATTATGTTTCGCAGGGAAAAGACAGCCAAGAGAGAGGCATGCGAAGAAAACAAGTTGAAATGAATAATGAACGTTATCGTGATTTTCCGTAATGACGACTTTCCTCGTAACGGGAAATAATCGTTCCTTATCCACTCTAATGGGTTAGCGAAAAAAGTTAAGCTATTTTTCAGAGGCTTTCAAATATTTTCTTACAACAAATGGAAGAAAACCACTTGCTTCTTATGTTGATTAATCGTTTTAATCTTGATGCGATGACAGTATAAGTAAACTCCACCTGAATTATTTCAGGTGGAGTTTACTTTTCTCATCTTATCTTAGCACGGTATCTCTCATATGGTATAATGGGAGAAGGGGTGTTTCTCATCTCAGATGAGTTTGCAGAGTTTAAGGTCAACCAGTAATACAACTAAGAACATTGTGTCTATGAACCCGGCTGTAGGTTTCTTTTGGAATATTGTAGAAGCAGCAGCGACAACTAATGAGGAGAAGAACCTACTTAATGAGGTGGCTAAAAGTGGTACAAAGGCACTTAGTGAAGCCGATTTCAAAAAATATGAGAATCTAAAAAACGCTAGTTCGCATGTTGTTGGTGGTGTTCTTGAACATTTTGAGAAAGCTCAAAAGATTCAAGAAAAGTTGCAAAAAATTGATAAAGATCTTTTGATTCAAGAAATGGATACTGGGGCTACAGCCATAAAAGAAGGGGATAACACCTATAAGAATATTTCTGGTCAATCTCGTTATGACTTTGAGGCCAATCTTCGGATGGCAGACCTCCAGCAAAATGGTTTGCGAGGCTATTATTTCCGTCAGACTTTAGAGAAACAAAAAGGTAATGTGAAATTAGCAGTTACGGACTTAAAAAGTATAGAAGAACAGTTAAATGCGATTGAACCATCTGGGGACTATACAAAAGAGGTGAAATCTCTTTTAAGCGGAGAGGATACTACTAGTATTAATCAACTGGGTGGAGAGAAGCTAGTAAAGGGGATGAAAGAATTCAAAAATGTGACACAGGATATGGGAGACTATAAATTTAATTATGATGAATATAGTAAGAATGAGGATCTCTATTTCAATCATTTAGTTGGCATAGGAGGTAACTAATAGTGAACAAACAAGTATTTAGGAATCGAAAAGTCATCGGATTATTCCTTCTTCTTTTTCTAGTCATAACGGGATCTTGTTTCTTTCTTCTCTTGAAGCCAAGTCAGAAATCCAAAGAGCTAGAGTATTTAATGGGAACTGCTAGGGTAAAATCAGATTTTCAACTATTTGGAGATAAGAAGCAATATGTCCTTGCATCTACAAACAAAGGGAGTTTCTTTGTCAGTAAAACATATGCGATCACAGATGAATACAAGACTTTTATAGTAGAGAAAGAAGGAGAGATACATGAAATCCCTCACCTTCAGATGGAGGGAGAGTATTGGAACTTGATTTTGTATAATTTAGACGAGGAGGGCTTGCCTGAACGAAAGATTGACCTTTTTCAGGCAGTGCGAAACTACAATCCGAAAGGCGTTCCTACAAGACTGATTGGCTCGTATTACGTTGAGGACACTCACTACTTTGGGTTAAAAATTGTAGATTTAACGGATGAAGAGAGTCGAAGTTACAAAACAGTCTATCTCAATTTGGAGACCGAAAAAGTAGTGGATCTTCCAAAAGACACAAAGTTTGGGATGGATTCAATTATCAGTAGTACTGCAAGAACAACAAACTACGATAAGGTTCTAGACTCTAAGGGTTATATTGATCCATCAAATGAGATCGTCACAACTAGGCTTGAAGGACAAGTTCCAGATCCTAACATCAATCTCTATAGCCTTTATCCAGACCTAGAAGATAAACTCATCAATCAGGACTGGTCGCTTTATATCCGTCCAGATAAGGTCACACCGGATGAGTGGTTTGACACCCTTCTTCATTGGTTCGCACCCAAGGGGGAAGACATCCTAACTGTTTATGGACGTAATGATGATGGGAAAGCCTCAGATGTTCAGATTCATAACAGCCAAGAGGCGAATGCCTGGTTGGAGAAACATCCTGCCCTTCGGAATGTAGACTACTATAGAGCAGACGGGAGTGATAAAGAGTGAGTAATAAGAAAATTAATCCAGATAATCTCAGCCGTGTGAACGGAGCTTTTAAGGATATGAGTGGCGAGTTAAAAAACAATGTTTCAGACTTAATTTCTTCTAGTGCGACAGAGAAGCTTCAAGCTGCGACAGATGGCATAAAAAAACTATCAAAGGAAATGGTTGCGACGATTAGCTCCTTAGATGAGTATCTTGGAGCAGTAGGTGAGGCTTTTAGAAACGCAGATGCTAGTATGGCTCAGTCCATCGGACAGAATATGTATACGAAAGCACCTGAGTCACGAGCGGAGCGCAGAGAACGCTATATCCAAGGTGGAAAAGATTCCCAAGAACGCCACAATCGTAGAAAAATGGCAGATATCGCAGAGGGTCGATATCATGATTTTCCATAATTATATGAACTCACCTGAAAATAATTCAGGTGGGTTTCTTTTGTTTTTCCCATCTTCTAACGGTATCTCTCATATGGTATAATGAGTTGAGGATTGTTCCTCATCTTATGTTAGATGCGGCCGAGATCACCCAGACAGGTCGCGCTTATCTGCAGGTCGGAAATAATGAAGTCTATGAACTCTTCCAGTCAGCCTGGTCAGGGGCGGACTACCAGCCGGACAAGGACGATATGGGGATTGAGGATCACACCATCTATCTGATCAATGAATTGGGCCAATATGAAATCTTGAATGAAGACCTATCGGGCTTAGAAGAAGCCGAAGAGATCAAGGAAGTTCCGACAGAGTTGGATGCGATTGTGCAGCATATCCAAGTTTTGTGTGAAGAACAAGAAATTCCTCCAGTACCACAGCCTTGGCTGCCACCGTTGAAAGATAGAATCACGCTAGAGGACTTGGAAGTCGTGCAGCCAGCAGAGGCTTGGAAGCAAGAGAAGTCTCTTTCCTTCCTATTGGGAATGGCGGACATCCCGCAGGATCAGAAGCAAGAAGCTGTGTCTATCGATCTATCCAAGGATGGGCATGTCCTGCTCTACGGAAGTCCGGGTACTGGAAAGACCACCTTCCTTAAAAGAAGCATTCAATTCGTTTAACGATGTTGGAGGAGGAAGTGTGTCAACTGGACTTGAAGGAAACCAAAAGGTAATCTCGACACGTTTTTCTTCAGCTTTTGATTTGCAGTCTGCTCTATCTTATGCAGACTATCAAGAAAATGGCTTGCGAAACATCGTTTATCAACAGGCTTTGGCTGAAACGGGTGATAAAAATATAGCACTTAATAGTTTAAAAGCCTTTGATGAAAAGATGAAAGACGCCAAAATTTATAATAGTACGGTGACAAACTTTATTAAAGGGGATAACATTGTTACACCTAAGCCATCTGAGCTTTTTAATGCGTTTAGTCAAATTCAAGATGAAAAAATTATTCCATCTAAAGGACATTGGCAAGAGTATCAAGAATCAATCTTAATGCAAGGGAAGGATGCTGATATAACTTATCGTAGAGGAGAAGATATCCGAATCCAACATAATCAACTGTTTGATCGTTTAGTTGGTTCAGGAGGACAATAAATGAATAAAAGAAAACAAATTATTTTAGTGATTGCTGTCTTACTGGTGGTCTTTTGTAGCTTTGTTTATCTAAAAAAACAATTCTTTTCTTCCTCCAAGCCAAAGGAAGAGACCATAAAGAAAACTCTTGTATTTGATTCTTCGCTGAAAGATATTACTCTGATAGATGATGAGCGCTATGTCTTAGTTAGTCCTAAAGATGTAAATTGGCAATCTAACGATTTAGTAATTACAAGAAATTATGTAGTTTCCTCTTTTGTATCATATGATCAAACATATTCTAAAGAATATAAAAGATTATCTAGTAAGCTCACAGCATTCGAAATTTTAACCTATGATCTGCGTAAGAAAAATTTTGAAGAAAAGCGTATAGACCTCAAAAAGACTGTAGAGAAGTATACTTCAGAGTATAGCTTGATAGATGATGGTTCTATGGAAAATATAGGGTTCGGTATTCATCATGATAACATAGATTATATAGAAGTTTTTGTATCTAAAAAAAATAATATAAAAGAAAGAAAAACACTATTGTTAAATCTGGAAAATGGGAAATTGACGGAGCTTAGTGAAGCGATGGAAGAGGTAGTTCTCGCACAAAATAGTTTCCCTTCCCTATCTAGAACAAATCTTGATGATATTCTATATTTTAATGGATTTTCAGATTTAAATGATTTAGGTTATATTAATGATAAAAAGAAGAACAAGATTGGACAGGATATTAACTTTAGCCATGAGTTTCCTGACTTGGTAAAGCGTTTAAAGAAAAATAGAATTACAGAAATTCTATATCGAAGAGGCTTGGTTTCTCCTGCAGATTACTATGAAGATCTTCGCCATTGGTTTGCGCCAGTTGGTCAGGATAAGCTAGATATAGTCGCAAAGGATTATGAAACGAATGAAGAAACTCCTTTAAATAATTACCAAGAATTCATTGATTGGTCCAAAGCGGAAGCTCAAAAAGCACAGGAAAGCATAAACGCAAATAGGAAAAAAGAGACAAATTAATACGCCATACGAAACATCTGTTCGGTTAGATGCGGCAGTAATGTCGGGAGGTCAAAATGATGCTTCAGAGTGGGTTGATGATGAATGATTTGCAGTCTGCTCTATCTTATGCAGACTATCAAGAAAATGGCTTGCGAAACATCGTTTATCAACAGGCTTTGACTGAAACGGGTAATAAGGACAATAAATGAATAAAAGAAAACAATTTATTTTAGTGATAGCTGTCTTACTAGTAGCTTTCTGTAGCTTTGTTTATCTAAAAAAACAATTCTTTTCTCCTTCCAAGCCAAAGGAAGAGTCCAGAAAGGAAACGATTGCATTTGATTCTTCGCTGAAAGATATCACTCTAACAAATGATGGGCGCTATGTCTTAGTTAGTCCTAGTAGCTCAAAGTGGCATTCTAATAATTTAAGAATTAGTCGGAACTACGTAGTCTCAACATTTATAACTTATGAGCACTTTTATGCAAAAAAGAATACCCTACCATCAAGTAAACTCGTAAAATTTGATATTATCACTTATGATTTACGTAAAAAAAATTTCGTTGAAAAGCGCATAGACCTCAAAAAGGTCGTAGAAGAATACGATTCAGATTACGGCTTGAGAGATGACGGGTCCCTCCAAGTAGTTGGTTCTAGTTTCTATTTTGAGGGTAAAGATTATGTACGGCTTTTTGTTTCAAAAAGAAAAAATTTAGAAGAAACAAAAAGCCTAGTATTAAATTTGGAAAATGGGAAATTGACAGAGCTTAGTGAAGCGATGGAAGAAGTGAGTACCGCACAAAATAGTTTCCCTTCCCTGTCCAGAACCAATCTCGATGATATTCTATATTTTAATGGATTTTCAGATTCAAACAATTTAGGTTATATTAATGATAAGAAGAACAAGATTGGGCAGGATATTAACTTTAGCCATGAGTTTCCTGACTTGGTAAAGCGTTTAAAGAAAAATAGAATTACAAAAATTCTGTATCGTAGGGGCTTGGTTTCTCCTGCAGATTACTATGAAGATCTTCGCCATTGGTTTGCGCCAGTTGGTCAGGATAAGCTAGATATAATCGCAAAGGATTATGAAACGAACGAAGAAACCCCTTTAAATAATTACCAAGAATTCATTGATTGGTCCAAAGCGGAAGCTCAAAAAGCACAGGAAAGGATAAAAGCAAATGGGAAAAAAGAGACAAATTAATACGACACAAATTTACGAAACATCTGTTCGGTTAGATGCGGCAGTAATGTCGGGAGGTACAAATGATGCTTCAGAGTGGGTTGATGATGTGTCTACAGAATTATTTGCAGATTGCAATACCTTATTGGATGAGGCTTCAGCAGATATTCATACTATGGTAGAGAATCTTAATAACTACTTAAATTCTGTAGCAGCAGAATTTGAGAAAGCTGATTCAAAAATGGCAAAATTAATATCTGCAAATAATGGCTTGGAATCTATCCCAATGGAAAATAAAAAAGCTGCAGAAAAGGAAAAAATTCGCTCGAATGATTATTATAATGAATTGAAAAAAAAGTAAATAATCTCTATACTCTTTCCGATTTTATATTTAATGTTATGATATAACAATGTGGTTATTTCTTTTAGAGCGAGTGATACTTCTCTAGTTTTCATCAGCAATTCTGCCCTGTTATTCTCCAAAGGGTTATAGTTTTTGCCCTAACCTTCCCTGCTTATGCTATAATAGTCTATAGAAAGTCGAGGGAATGATGAAGAAAATATTATTAGTGGTTGTGGTACAGGGAGTGGCCTTGTTTGTTATAACGGGTCTACTCTGTTATTTTATGCGAGGGGATTTTTTCTTCCGTGCTTTGGCGCCGATTTTTGGTCTGGCAGCTGGAGCCTTTCGCTTCTTGACAGCCATGGTGACAAAAACGCTTGCCCCCAGTCTATATGATGATGGGAAGAAAAAGGAATAGTCTATATGAAATTAGGAGGTCTGAGAATATTGATTCCAGACCTTTTTTATAAAAGTGGTCACTAGAATAAAGACTTTTAATTTTTTTCAGAAAAAGGACAGGTAGGGAGGCTTTCCTAGGCTCTTTGTGGTAAAATAGTAACAGAATTAAAATTTTGGAGAGTAAAGATGAAACGTTCAATGTATGCGGGACGTGTTCGTAGTGAGCATGTCGGTCAGGAAATTACTTTGAAAGGTTGGGTTGCCCGCCGTCGCGATTTGGGAGGCTTGATTTTTATTGATCTGCGTGACCGTGAAGGGATTATGCAGCTAGTTATTAATCCTGAGAGTGTTTCAGATGAGGTCATGAAGACAGCTGAGAGCCTGCGCAGCGAATTTGTCATTGAAGTGACTGGCAAGGTAGCCGCGCGTGAGCAGGCCAATGACAAGCTGGCCACAGGAAGTGTAGAACTTCACGTAGACAGTCTGACAGTACTGAATACTGCTAAAACGACTCCTTTTGAGATTAAGGATGGGATTGAAGCCAATGATGATACGCGCTTGCGCTACCGTTATTTGGATCTGCGTCGCCCAGAAATGCTAGAAAATCTCAAGTTGCGTGCTAAAGTGACTCATTCCATCCGCAATTATTTGGATGAGCTGGAGTTTATCGATGTAGAGACACCATTTTTGACCAAGTCAACGCCTGAAGGAGCGCGTGACTATTTGGTGCCGAGCCGGGTCAACCAAGGTCATTTCTATGCCCTGCCTCAAAGCCCACAGATTACCAAGCAGCTGTTGATGAATGCTGGCTTTGACCGTTATTACCAGATTGTCAAGTGTTTCCGAGACGAGGACTTACGTGGAGACCGTCAACCAGAGTTTACACAGGTGGACTTGGAAACTTCTTTCCTATCTGAGCAAGAAATCCAAGACATTACAGAAGGCTTGATTGCCCGTGTCATGAAGGAAACCAAGGGAATTGAAGTGACCTTGCCTTTCCCACGGATGAAATATGACGATGTTATGGCTCTCTATGGTAGCGACAAGCCAGATACTCGCTTTGACATGTTATTGCAGGACTTGACAGAGCTTGTCAAGGGTGTTGACTTTAAGGTCTTTTCTGAGGCACCAGCTGTCAAGGCGATTGTAGTGAAAAATGCTGCTGACAAATACTCGCGTAAAGACATTGATAAGCTGACAGAGCAAGCTAAGCAGTATGGAGCCAAGGGACTTGCTTGGGTGAAAGTAGTTGATGGAGAACTGGCCGGGCCTGTTGCCAAGTTCTTGACAGACCTGTCAAGTGAGTTGACAGCTGCTTTACAATTAGAAGAAAACGACTTGGTTCTCTTTGTAGCAGATACATTGGATGTTGCCAACGCAGCTTTGGGGGCTCTTCGTGTTCGCCTAGGTAAGGAATTAGGTTTGATTGACCCTGCTAAGTTTAACTACTTGTGGGTGGTAGATTGGCCAATGTTTGAGTGGTCTGAAGAAGAAGGCCGCTATATGAGTGCTCACCATCCATTCACTCTGCCTCAAAAGGATTCTGAGCAGGAGCTGGAAGGAGACTTGAGCAAGGTTCGTGCAGTTGCCTATGATATCGTACTCAATGGCTATGAACTAGGTGGTGGTAGCCTACGGATCAACCAAAAAGATCTGCAGGAACGTATGTTTAAGGCTTTAGGCTTCTCAGCTGAAGAAGCGCAAGACCAGTTCGGCTTCCTTCTAGAAGCCATGGATTATGGTTTCCCACCACATGGAGGTCTGGCTTTGGGTCTGGATCGCTTCGTCATGCTTTTGGCTGGTGAAGAAAATATCCGTGAAGTCATTGCTTTTCCTAAGAATAACAAGGCTTCTGACCCAATGACGCAAGCACCAAGCTTGGTTGCTCCAGCACAATTAGAGGAATTAAGTTTACAAGTAGAATCACATGAAAAAGACTAGTTTGCGGAAACTTTTTCGCTATTATCTTCATCGCTTTGCCTATCATGTCAAGTTGCTAGAAGTTCTGAAAAGTATTTCGCGTGAAAAATATGATGAGAAATTTTCGGCCTCTCTGGTATACGGCTTTCTCTCAGCGGTAGCGGTCAATTTCTTCTTTCAGCCAGGTCATGTCTACTCAAGTGGTGCAACGGGCTTGGCGCAGATTGTCTCGGCTTTGAGTGGTCGTTTTATCGGCTTTACCATTCCAGTTTCCATTACTTTTTATGCGATCAATATTCCACTGAGGATTTTGGCTTGGTACCAAATCGGGCATAAATTTACTGTTTTTACGTTTATCACTGTTTCGATGAGCTCGCTTTTTATCCATTTTGTGCCAGAAGTGACATTGACGACCAATCCCATTATCAATGCCTTGTTTGGGGGAGTTGTCATGGGGACAGGGATCGGCTTTGCCCTCAAGTCAAGCATTTCAAGTGGAGGGACAGATATTGTTAGTCTGACCATTCGCAAGAAAACAGGCCGTAATGTAGGCAGTATCTCCCTGATTGTAAATGGCATTATTATGCTGATTGCTGGTCTGACCTTCGGTTGGGAATACGCTCTCTACTCGATGATTACCATCTTTGTATCGAGCCGTGTAACGGATGCTGTCTTTACGAAGCAAAAGCGGATGCAGGCTATGATTATCACCAGTCATCCTGAAGAGGTAATTAACAAGATTCACAACAAACTCCACCGCGGTGCGACCATTATCAATGGAGCGGAGGGAACTTACAATCACGAGCAAAAGGCGGTACTGATTACAGTCATTACCCGTGCCGAGTTTAGCGAATTTAAGTACATCATGAAACAGACGGATCCGACCGCCTTTGTATCCGTATCTGACAACGTACATATTTTAGGAAGATTTGTAGAAGAGTAGGCTTAGGTATTGCGACCTTGCTGTCGAATCCTACTCAAACTCAATGATTATATCTATACATAAAAAAGAACAAGTTCAGCTGGATGTCTTTCCATCCAGAATGGACCTGTTCTTTTTTATAGTTATTGCTTTATTTCAAAACCAAGACTTGCTTAGCAGGAACCGTATAAGAGTCTGCTAGCGGGGCGATTGGTTTTTTAGCGTTAATGTGCGGATACTGAAGGTGGATGCTTTGCTTCATTTTGTTTTCATAAGTCGCTGCTTCAGTACCAAAGTTAATCAAGATGGTCAGCGCTTGTTTATCTTTTTGAATCTTATATTCAACGAGGCTAGGGCTGAGCCATTTGACCTGACAAGCCTTTTGAATAGCAGAGCTAGTTGTCAGAGTCAAAAGCGGATGAGCCTTTCTAAAGGCAATGAGTTGCTTCAAAAATTCAATGTCTTCAGTGTAGTGAAGTGAGCGCAGCCAGTCTAGCTTGTTGACATCATCAGGCAGGTTGTAGGTGTTGTCAATCAGATTTTTAGTCCGATAAAATTCCTGCCCGCTGTGGAGGAAAGGCACCCCTTGTGCTAAGAGAACGATGTGCAGTGCTAGACGAGAGTTAGCTAGGCGCTGACGGAGGCTGATATTTGGATTTTGAATATCAAAATAATCAAACACCGTTGCATTGTCATGGCATTCTACATAGTTGATCGCCTGATGAGGCGCTAGGAAATGTTGCTCTCCTGTCAGGCCAACATTGGCTGTCAGGACATTTTCTAGCCAGCTGGTCGCATGCTCTTTGTCCAGTCGGCTACCTTGGACGATGGTTTGCTTGATCGTATCACGGAAATGATCGCTGAAGAATCCATACTCAGGTAGTTGTTCAGCGTTGAACTGATGAGCTAGAAGGTCGCTATCAAGACCAGTCGGCATCTGCCAACCTTCTCCGTAAAGGTAGATGTTGGGATGGATGGCTTTTAGTTCCTGAGCGATTTGCTTCATGGTGGTTATGTCGAGAATGCCCATCAAGTCAAAGCGGAAACCGTCAAAGCCGTAGAGGCTAACCCATTGCTGGACGGATTGTTGGATATAATGGCGCACCATAGCTTTTTCGCTGGCTACATCATTTCCGCAAAAGGTACCGTTTGTCCGTAGGCCTTGCTCATCGAGACGATAGAAGTAGCCTGGGACAATTTTTTCAAAAGCATAGGCATCTGCCTCATAGACGTGATTGTAGACGACATCCATGATAACGCTCATATCAGCCTGGTGATAAGCTGCAATCGCGTCTTGTAGTTCAAAGATACGGCTATAGGGATTGTGTGGGTCGCTTGAGAAGCTACCTTCAGGAACATTATACTGGACGGGATCATAGCCCCAATTATAAACGAGTTCGGGGTGTTTTTCGTCAACACTGCCAAAGTCATAGACTGGCATAAGCTGAACGTGTGTAATGCCTAAATCTTGCAAGTATTTGAGACCAAAGGTCTGGCCGTGTACGGTTGGAGATTCGGACAGAGAAGCAAATTTACCAGGTTGTGAAAAACCAGCTTCCTTTTGCATGGAGAAATCACGCACGCTCATTTCATAGATAACGGCTTCTGTTGGTTTTACTTGGCTGGCAGCGCGCTGAATAGGTTTGCTAATCTTTTTTCGATCAATGACATAACTATGACCAGAGTTGGCATCTGAAGAGAGGGCGTAGGGGTCATGTACTTCTACCCATTTTCCGTTCACCTTATGGATATAGTAGTAGGCCTTGCCTTCTAAGTCCCCAAGGACCTGCGTATGCCAGACACCTCTATCTTGCCTTTGGAGGGAGATGACCTGATCTTCCAGATGAAGCAAAACTTTTTCCGAAATAGGCGCCCACAGTTTGAAATCTGTTGCCTGAGGGCTATAGCTAGCTCCCAAATCTCTTTCTTGGTAGCTAAATAATTCATCAAAAATTGGCTTTTGGACAATGTGGCGATACTGGAGAATGGTGTGGTTGCGGTCCTGATCATAGACTGTATAGGATTCGGTCAAATCAATTGGGTCATTGACTGAAAGGGTATAGACAATTTGATGTTCTTGATTCTCAATTTTTTTGATGGTCAAGGGACTAGAGCTATGCTTGTCCTCTAGAGTAAAGTGGATAGAATAAGCGTCAAAGGACTTTTCCAATTCGATAGTGATGCTATTTTCATCATCTAAGTAGGCTTGGAAAATACGATAAACCATGAAATTTCTCCTTAACTAACGAGTAAGAATACTGTGTGGGATGACTTGGCGATAGCAAGTATGCTTGTCATCCTTATTATCTTTAATGATTTGGAGCAAGGTTCGGAAAGATTCCCTCCCCAACTCGAGGGTGTTGATATTAATATAGGCATCCACGTCGATGCGTGGCTTGATAGAGTCAAAAGTGATAATCGGGAAGCGGTAGTCGATGTCTTTAAGATAGTGGAGAGCCCCTTCGGCAACCATACTATCCGATGTCACAAAGGCTTCAATTTCCTGAATAGGCATCTTTTCCATAATCTTATAACTGCTATCTTCCAAGAGGAAACCGAAAGAAAACTTGACGATGTTTTCATCGAGAGGGATGCCTGCTTCTTCCAGGGCTTGTTTGTAGCCGGCAAAGCGGTCTTGGGATACGACAAGCTCTTTATTCCCAGCTAGAAAGGCAATTTTTTTATAACCTTGATCTAGGAAATATTTGGTTGCATCGTAGCCAGCCTTGATATTATCATTATCGACCAAAGAAACAAATGGTGACACTGCTTTCCCTAAAATCAAGAAAGGAAACTGATTTTTAATCGCAAAGTCAACCAGCGGATCGTTTGGCTTAGAATAGAGAAAAATCAAACCATCAACGCGTTTTCCGAAAATCATTTGTTTAATATTTTCTAAACGACGCTCTTCGTCCTGTCCGGTGCTAATCTGAATGGCATAGTCATGTTCAGACGCGATGCGCGAAATCCCCCGCAAGACAGTTGGGAAGAATGGGTTTTGGTAAAAAAGATCCGAATCATCGGGCAGCACTAGGCCGATGACTTGGGTTGATTGGCTGACCAGACTTCTAGCGTTGAGATTTGGATGATAGTCCAGCTCTTTCATGGCAGCACGAACCCGTTTTTTAGTTTCATCGCTGATAGTTGACTTGTTTTGTACGACGCGTGTCACAGTTGAGGGAGACACACCCGCTAGTTTCGCTACTTCTTTAATCGTAACGCGCATAATAACCTCCTAATTTCTGAAATCCTCATCACGAAAATGTGTTTTGTAGAAAATAATCACCAAATAAAGAACAAACAAGATATTTTGAACGGTGATAATCGTAGGCAGGCTTTGCCCAAATAAGCCGCAGATAAGGCCGATAATCGTTGGTAATCCTAGGCAGTTGAGGATAAAATGATAGCATTCTTTAAAGGTTCTAAAAGAAAATAACCGTGATTTCTTGGTCAGATAGAGCAAGAAGGAAGCACCGAGTGCTAGAAAGGTAAAGTTGATGCTAAAGAGGAAGCCTGCGGAGAGGACTAGAAAGAGGCTGATTACCAGGCGGTTTTGCTGGAACCAGTCTTTAGAAATGGCTTTGGTCAGGGCTTCTTTACTTTTTAGAGCCTTCTGGTCAATGGCTTGGTAGCGGATATTGGCCAGTTCTTTTCCTCCTTTAGTGATTTTAAGATTTTCTTTGTCGAAGTAAAGGGTCAGCTCCTTGCCTAATTTGAGCTCCTCGTGATGGCCGATAATGACAGTCCCAGCGGCATTGTGATGAATGCCTTCAGGATTTTCAGTGGTTAGTATATGGTCTTTTATCTGGGCATGATGGTCAAAGTCAATCATCACGTCTTCATCCAGAGTGTCAAATGCCTTATCAACAAAAGTATCCAGAGCATAGCTCGTCAAAGATGCTGTTTGAACGGCCACGGGAATCAAAGACAGAGAAATCAAAAAGATGCTGGTAAAGATGAGCTGGAACCAGCTAAGCATCCGACGATTGGCGAAAGTTTTTCTAAAACCAATCAAGCTCGAAAAATAATTAAAAGGATAAGGTAACATAGCTGTCTCTTTCTAAAATTATAATCAGGTGGTGGCCAATAAAGAACTTATTGGCTGCCATATAACTATAATTGTCTTTAAATCAAAAACAGGGTGGGACAAGATTATCCCTTGTCTCCACCACTTGTTAAACCAGATACAAAATTCTTTTGCAGGAAGAAGAAGAGAATACAGATTGGAAGGGCAGTGAGAATCGCACCGGCAGCAAAGAAGGCAATTTTTTGATTCTTGACATCGCTGACGAAGGTACGAAGACCAACTGCAACCGTATAAAATTCTTTTTCACGAAGAAGGAAGCTAGAGAGGATATAGTCTCCGAAAGGTCCCATGAAGGCCCAGAGAGCTTGCACAGCAATCATTGGGCGAACGAGGGGCAGGACAATCTGCCAGAAACGTCTGAAATGACCAGCACCGTCTAATTTAGCTGACTCATCTAGAGACATAGGAACGGTATCGAAGTATCCTTTCATCAACCAAGCATTCATTGGAATACCACCACCCACATAAAGGAAGATGAGGAACCAGCTTTGGTTGAGGGCATTGAGCATCAGCGCCATAACGAAGAAGGCGGTCAGAGCTGCAATGGTTGGCACCATTTGGATAATCAAGAAGAAAACCAAACTTTGCTTTCTTGCGATGAAATTGTAACGGCTGTATGCATAACCTGCAAGTACCACTATACTGGTTTGGACAATCATTGTCAAGACGGCAATGATAATGGTGTTAAAGTACCAAGTGCCATATAGAGTCTCTGAGAAGAGACGAGAGAAGTTTTCCAGACTGAAGTTGATGTCTGTGTCTAGCTTGAAGGCTACGACATTCCCCGTCTTGAAAGCAGACATGATCGTAATCAAGAGCGGGTAGAGAATGATAATGGAAAGCACTACAAGGTAGAGATAGGTCAAACTATGGTTGATAAAACGTTTAAATTTAACAGAACTATTCATCTTATACATCCTCCATATCAAATGCGTGTAGTTTCTTGAAGGCAATCATAGAGATAGAGATGACGATGATGGAGATGATGAGGGTAACGGCCGCCGCCATTGAATATTGCGGTGCTGTACCTGTGGTCAAACGATAAATCCAAGAGATCAGGATATCGGTTGAACCAGCTCCTCCACCGACACTACCAGGACCACCTGCATTGAAGAGGTAGATGATTGAGAAGTTATTAAAGTTAAAGGTGTATTGACTGATCAAAGTTGGTGCCGCAACTGCCAAGATCATTGGGAAAGTGATGTTGCGGAATTTCTGCCAAGCATTGGCTCCGTCGATGTAAGCTGCTTCGTAAAGGTCATTTGGAATAGACTGCAAGATACCCAAGGTCAGGACGTAGATATAAGGGAATCCAAGCCAACCTTGCATCATAATCAGAGCAATCTTAGTCCAAGTCGGATCAGTCTTCCACGGAATCAGATGTCCATCTAGGAAGGGAAGAACCTTGCCGAGAAGCGGGATGACTTGAGTGTTGATGGCACCGATACTATCGTTGAACATGTTTGAGAAAGTCAGGATAGTGATAAAGGCTGGAACTGCCCAAGGAAGCAGGAAGATAACACCGAAGATGCGTTTTCCTTTGATGAATGGTTGGTTGGCAATAATAGCAGTGAAAATACCGATTACGATTTGCAAAGTAGAGGCTGCCAGTGCCCAGATGATAGTCCAAGTCAAGACAGAACCAAAGGCCGCACGGAAGGTGCTCAATTGCCAAATATTAGCAAAGTTGGTAAAGCCAACCCAATCCAATAATTTATTTGGTGGCAAGTGTTTGAAATCATAGTTGGTAAAGGCGATCAAGAGCGTTACCAATACAGGGAAAATGATAGCAAAGGTCATTGCCAGATAAGAAGGGATGATGAGTAAGTAAGGGAAGCCATTTTCATAGATTCCATCAAACATTTCCTTCAAGGTAGTATGAACAGGATAATCATTGTTCCACTGTTTAGCAACCGTCTGAGCATCCTTCAAGTTAAATCCATAGAAAATCAGGAAAAATACCACGAGGATGAGGTGGAAGGCGCCGCGGATCAGCATGAAGAGTGAGTTGTCACCACGGACTTCACCAAGGGTGATGAGATTTTCAATTTCTGGTAGGGCAATAGCTACGAAATAAGCTAAGAATGCAACCGTAACCCCAAGAAAGATGTATCCTTTGGCCTTTTGATCATTATAGATTTGCCCCAACCCTGGAATGAGGGAGCGCAACATGGCTTGTTTGGGATCTTTTTTTGTCATTGTAGTCTCCTTAGATACGAGAAAGATTGAGGAATTGCAGTAAGTACAAGTCCTAATCCGAGTTTTTCTTATTAGAAGATAGAGTAAATCCTTATTCTATCAAACAAGGGGTAGGGAAAATTCCCACCCCTTTATTTAAACTTGCTTATTTGTTGCCGAATTTTTGATCGATAGTTTCTTTGATCAATTTAACAGCATCTTCAGCTGAAGTTTTAGCATCTTTCTTGCCGCTTACAGCATCGAAGAGCATGTTCTTAGCTGGATCCCAAACAGTACTCATTTCAGAGATGTTTGGCATTGGTTCTGCAGATTTGAACTGTTTAACAACTGCGTCTGTCAATTCATCTTTCTTGCTTACAGCGTATTCACGTGCTTCTGTGTTAGCAGGAACTTCGTTTGTTGCATCGTAAAGAGCTTTTTGTTGTGCAGTTGATGCAAGGAAGTTAACGAATTTTTGTGCGCCGTCAACGTTCTTAGAACCAGCAGGGATGACCCAAGCTTTACCACCACCAAAGGCTTTGTATTCTTTTCCGTTTGGAAGTGTTGGGATAGTTGCTACGCCGTAGTTTACTTTAGCTTCTTTAAGAGATGCAGCTTTCCAAGGTCCGTCGATGATTGCAGCAGTTTTTCCACCTTGGAATTGAGTTTGGATCAAGTTAGAAGCGCCTTCTGTATCTTGCATACCTTTAGGCCATTTTGCATACCAAGTTTTAGCGTACTCAATTCCTTTGATAGAACCTTCGTTAGCCAAACCGATATCTTTAGGATCTGTACCGTCTTTACCAAAGACATAAGCACCGTTTCCAGAAAGGAGACCGTAAGCATAGTAGAAGTTTGTCCAGTCAGCAAGGAAAGCAGAAGTTTTGCCATCTTCACCTTCGAAAGCGTACTTGCTGTCTTTAGCCAATTCTTCAAGTTCAGCAAATGTTGTAGGAGCTTTTTGGATCAGGTCTTTGTTATAGTACATTACCAAAGTCTCGATAACAGCAGGAGCACCGTAAGTAGTTCCGTCGATTGTTACCAAAGATTTAGTAGTATTGTCAGCTTTTGCATCTTTGCCCAACTCAACTTCTGAAAGTTGTCCGTCAGCACCTAGGCTTCCCACGCGGTCGTATGGTGCCATCATGACATCTGGAGATTTACCAGACTGGTTGTCAAGTGAAAGGTTATCAAGACCTGTAAGAGCATCCCCAGTTTTAATAGTAACTTTAGTGCCAGTTTCTTTTTCGTAAGCTTTGGCAGCTTCTTCCATGTAGCTCTTGTAGCCTTCGTCTACATATGCAGTGAGCTCATTGCTTGCAGCAGTGTCTTTTTTAGAAGATTTGCTACCGCAGGCTGTCAAAATAAAACCTGCTAAAGCAACAGTACCGAGAACAGCAACGCTCTTCAACATTTTGTTTTTCATGATTATTCCTCCTAAAGAATAAAAGTATAATACCATCTAAGAACACGCTTGCATAGCGCAAACGTTTTCTTGAACTTAAAATAATTTTAGCACAAAAGGTAAACGCTTGCAAGCGTTTTTAAGAAAATTTTAAAAAATTTTTAAGGAAAGAGTGTTAATTTAAACGATATATAAGGAAAGAAAATGGAAATCTATGGTATAATAAATAAAAAAGTTTTTTAAAAAGCTTGCACTTGAAAAAAAAATAGGTTATAATTCAAGCAACGCAAACGTTTTCGCTAAATAAAGTAGGAAACAAGCATGAAAAAATTTTTGAGGTGTTACATATGAAAGCGAGACAAAGTGGTGTATTGATGCACATTTCCTCTTTGCCAGGCAAGTACGGGATTGGTTCTTTTGGTCAGTCTGCTTATGATTTTGTGGATTTCTTAGTTAGAACGAAGCAACGTTATTGGCAAATCTTGCCTTTGGGAACGACTAGTTACGGGGACTCCCCTTACCAGTCTTTCTCAGCCTTTGCAGGGAATACTCACTTTATTGATTTGGATTTCTTGATTGACGAAGGCCTGTTGGCAGAAGAAGATCTAAAAGGCGTTGATTTTGGTGATGATCCAAAAGCTGTAGATTATGCAAAAGTATTTGAAGCACGTCGTCCTCTTTTGGAAAAAGCGGTTGCTCGTTTCCTTAAAGTTGGCGATCTTGACAAATTCCGTCACTTTGTTGCGGAAAATGCAGCTTGGTTAGAGCTTTTTGCGGAATACATGGCTGTTAAAGAGCATTTTGATCTGAAAGCTTGGACAGAATGGCCAGATGAAGCGATTCGTCGTCGCCAACCAGAAAGCTTGGCTAGCTATCGTGAGAAATTGGCAGACAAGCTGGAGTACCACCGTGTAACTCAATATCTCTTCTTTAAACAATGGTTGGAACTCAAGAAATATGCCAATGACCATCACATCGAAATCGTTGGTGACATGCCAATCTATGTAGCTGCTGACAGTGCAGATGTCTGGGCTCAGCCTCACTTCTTCAAGACAGATAAGCAAGGTCGTCCAGTTAAAGTTGCTGGCTGCCCACCAGATGAATTTTCAGAGACTGGCCAATTATGGGGTAACCCAATTTATAATTGGGATGCCATGGATCAAGATGGCTATGCTTGGTGGATTGAGCGTCTTCGCGAAAGCTTCAAGATTTACGACATTGTTCGGATCGACCACTTCCGTGGCTTTGAGTCTTATTGGGAAGTGCCAGCTGAGTCTGACACAGCGGCTACTGGTCACTGGGTCAAAGGTCCAGGTTATAAGCTGTTTGCCGCAGTGAAAGAAGCTTTAGGTGATTTGAACATCATTGCAGAAGACCTTGGATTCATGACGGATGAAGTCATTGAATTGCGTGAACGAACTGGCTTCCCAGGTATGAAGATTCTGCAATTCGCTTTCAATCCAGATGATGAAAGCATTGATAGTCCACACTTGGCTCCACATAACTCTGTGATGTACACTGGTACTCACGACAATAATACTGTATTGGGCTGGTATAAGGATGAGATCGATGATCCAACCCGTGAATACATGGCTCAGTATACCAACCGCAAAGAATACGAAACGGTGCCACATGCAATGCTTCGTACAATCTTTGCTTCCGTTAGCTACATGGCTATCGCAACGATGCAAGATCTGCTAGAGCTAGATGGCTCTGCCCGCATGAACCTGCCTTCTACAATTGGCGGCAACTGGGCATGGCGGATGACAGCTGAAGAGCTAAACCCTATCGTAGAAGGTCAGCTTTATCATTTGACTAAGGTCTATCGTCGTCTGAATACGGACTTACTTTCATAAGACAATAAATTTCAATACTTTCTAATACTAGGAGAAATCATGTCAAACTTACAAACATATATCCAAAAAACTTATCAAAAGCAAATTGCTGATTGTAGTAATGAAGAGCTTTATCTGGCTCTCTTGAACTACACAAAATTAGCGAGCGCCCAAAAGCCAGTTAATACTGGTAAAAAGAAACTCTACTACATCTCTGCTGAGTTTCTGATTGGTAAACTCTTGTCAAACAACTTGATTAACTTGGGTCTTTATGACGATGTGAAGCATGAATTGGCAGCGGCAGGCAAAGACCTGATCGAAGTCGAAGAAGTAGAATTGGAACCATCTCTTGGTAATGGTGGTTTGGGCCGTTTGGCAGCCTGCTTCTTGGACTCTATCGCAACACTTGGATTGAACGGTGACGGTGTGGGCCTTAACTACCACTTCGGTCTTTTCCAACAAGTCCTTAAAAACAATGAGCAAACAACTATTCCAAACTTCTGGTTGACTGAGCAAAACTGGTTGGTTCGCTCAAGTCGTAGCTACCAAGTGCCATTTGCGCACTTCACCTTGACATCAACTCTTTACGATATTGATGTTCCTGGTTACAAGACAGCTACTAAAAACCGTTTGCGCTTGTTTGACTTGGATTCAGTTGATTCTTCCATCATCAAAGAGGGAATCGAATTTGACAAGACAGATATCGCTCACAACTTGACTCTTTTCCTGTATCCAGATGATAGCGACAAGCAAGGTGAATTGCTCCGTATCTTCCAACAATACTTCATGGTTTCAAACGGTGCACAATTGATCATCGATGAAGCGATCGAAAAAGGAAGCAACTTGCATGACCTTGCAGACTACGCAGTTGTACAAATCAACGATACTCACCCATCACTGGTTATTCCTGAGTTGATCCGTCTTTTGACTGCGCGTGGTATCGAGCTTGATGAAGCGATCTCAATCGTACGTAGCATGACTGCCTACACAAACCACACTATCCTTGCTGAAGCCCTTGAAAAATGGCCTCTTGAATTCTTGCAAGAAGTGGTTCCTCACTTGGTACCAATCATCGAAGAATTGGATCGTCGTGTCAAAGCAGAATACAAAGATCCAGCTGTTCAAATCATCGATGAGAGCGGCCGTGTTCACATGGCACACATGGATATCCACTATGGCTACAGCGTCAACGGGGTTGCAGCACTCCACACTGAAATCTTGAAGAACTCTGAGTTGAAAGCTTTCTACGATATTTATCCAGAGAAATTCAACAACAAGACAAACGGTATCACATTCCGTCGTTGGCTCATGCACGCTAACCCACGTTTGTCCAGCTACTTAGATGAACTTCTTGGTCGCGATTGGCACCATGATGCTGCTAAGTTGGAAGGTCTACTTGACTTTGCTGGCAAGCAAGAAGTGAAAGAAAAGCTGGAAGGCATTAAGTCTCACAACAAGCGTAAATTGGCTCGTCACTTGAAGGAAGCTCAAGGTGTAGAAATCAATCCAGATTCTATCTTTGATATCCAAATCAAGCGTCTACACGAGTACAAACGCCAACAAATGAATGCATTGTATGTCATCCACAAATACTTGGACATCAAGGCTGGTAACATTCCTGCTCGTCCAATCACTGTCTTCTTTGGTGGTAAGGCAGCGCCTGCTTACACAATTGCCCAAGACATCATTCACTTGATCCTTTGCTTGTCAGAAATCATCGCGAATGACCCGGCAGTGGCACCACACTTGCAAGTGGTTATGGTTGAGAACTATAACGTTACAGCATCAAGCTTCTTGATTGCAGCTGGTGATATTTCTGAGCAAATCTCACTTGCTTCTAAAGAAGCTTCAGGTACTGGTAACATGAAATTCATGCTCAACGGTGCTTTGACACTTGGTACCATGGACGGTGCTAACGTGGAAATCGCTGAGTTGGTTGGCAAAGACAACATCTACATCTTTGGTGAAGATTCGGAAACTGTTATCGATCTTTATGCAAAAGCAGCCTACAAATCAAGCGAATTTTACGCTCGTCCAGCTATCAAACCGTTGGTTGACTTTATCATCAGCGATGCTGTTCTTGCAGTAGGTAAGAAAGAACGCTTGGAACGTCTTTACAATGAATTGATCAACAAAGACTGGTTCATGACGCTTCTTGACTTGGAAGACTACATCAAAGTTAAAGAGCAAATGCTTGCTGACTACGAAGACCGCGATGCATGGTTGGATAAAGTGATCGTTAACATTGCAAAAGCTGGCTTCTTCTCAGCAGACCGTACAATCCAACAATACAATGATGAAGTATGGCATTTGGAGAACTAATTATTTAAAATAAGGGAAAAAGCCTAGACGGGACTGTCTTGGCTTTTTTCGTGTTAGAAGACTAGAGTAAGTAGCCTTGGAGGATAAGCTTTTCTGGTAGATAGAGCTTTTAAAATCGTAGCAGACCTTGTCTCTTGTCAGTCTTTTCTTTTGGGTGTATAATAAGAAAAAGTATTTCTTTACAGGAGGTTGTTATGAAAAAGAAACCGATTTATCTCTATGTCTTACTGGGGTTAGCAACAGCTGGCAGTTTATGGGGGCTTGTGTCGAAGTTCTCCTCTTCTAATGATGCAGTGGAATCCTTGCTTAAAGGCATGGAAGAGCCAGTAAAATCTCAGTTTGCAACTTATTTTAGCAAAAGCGCGGAACTGTCCGGTTCGCTACTAAGTAATGTTTTCTTTTATGCTAGCCTGCTCCTTTTGATAGCAGCATGGTTCTTCGTTTTTAAGAAAGACATCTTTAAAGCAAATCTTATTTACATCGCGAACGTTCTTATTGGCTTGATTGGAACAGCGTATGGTTATGTGGTAGCAAAAGGGATTGCAACTTCTTCCTTCTCGGATCCAACATTACTTTCAACTCAGATACTGGGGTTGAATATGAGTGTCGGCTTCTCTGTCGTTCTTAGCCTCATCTTCCTTTCGATTGTTGTCTTTAAGCTGATCAAGCAGCAAAAGGAAGCTGAAACTGTAGAAGTAGCTGAAGAAGAATAAGATTTGACAAATAACATTTACCTGCTACAATCTAGATGGGCAGATAAATGTTATTTTTTGGAATGGAGCAAATAAACATGAAAGTTTCCTTAGTTTATATCAGCTTGAGTGGCAATACAGAGAGTTTTGTCCGTCGTTTGAGTGACTATTTATTAGAGCAGCATCCGAGTCTAGAGATTGAGAAAATCCATATCAAAGACTTAGTGAAAGAGGGGCATCCGTTCTTTGAAATGGCCAATCCCTTCATCACTTTTCTACCGACCTATCTGGAAGGTGGTAATGGTGTGGATAATGGCGATGTCGAGATTCTTACGACAGATGTGGCCGATTTTATAGCTTATGGACAGAATGCTAGCAAGTGTTTGGGAGTTATCGGAAGTGGCAATCGTAACTTTAACAACCAGTACTGCCTGACTGCTAAGCAATACAGCCAACGTTTTGGTTTCCCCGTTTTAGCTGATTTTGAAATGCGTGGTATGTTAGGCGATATTAAAAAAGTAGCTGGCATTATCGAGGAATTGTACGAAATAAAAGCATAAATAAAAAGCCGTTCGATCAACATTTTTGATCGAACGGCTTTTGTTTCTATTCTTGACTTGCATGCTCGCTGGCGATCGTTTCGACCAGCTCTTTTGAATATAAAATTCCTAAACGGTATTTTTTGTTAATGTAAGCAATAAGGTCATTTTGGTTTTCACTAGTGGCCATTTTTTCTTGGAGTTCTTGTCGAAAATGATCACTTTTTAGGAGTTCCTGCTGCAGCAAAATCTGCAACTTTACCTTTTCTCTTTTGTTGTACAAAAAGAGAATGACCAAGCTAAGGACAACTAAAATATAAGCAGTTTCATTCATAAAATATCTCTTCCTAAGAAAACCTCCCAAAACTGGAAGGTTTGTGTAGGGTTACATTTTTTCTGGTGCTTCTACACCAAGCATGCGGAGAGCTTCCTTCAGCACAACAGCAGTAGTGTAGCTGAGAGCTAGACGGCTGTCGCGTTCAGGATTTTCATCCAAGATGCGAGTGTGAGCATAGTATTTATTGAAGGCTTGAGCTAGGCTGATCGCGTATTTGGCAATCAGAGATGGCTCAAAGTTATCAGCTGCACGTTTAACTACGCGAGCGAAGTCTTGGATCAGTTTGATAATTTCCCAGCTTTCAGCATCGTTGAGGTTGTAGTTGGCATCAAGACTTGGCTTGAAGTCTGCCTTGCGTAGGATAGACTGGATACGTGCATAGGCATATTGCACATACGGTCCAGTTTCACCTTCAAAGGAAACCATCGCTTCCAAATCAAAGTCGTAACCATTGCGGCGGTCAGTTTTAAGGTCGTAGAATTTAACGGCACCGACACCAACTGCATGGGCAACAGCTTCTTTGTTTTCCAGATTTGGATTCTTCTCTTCAATTTGAGCTTTTGCACGGCTGATTGCTTCTTGCAGAGTTGGTTCCAGAAGGATGATGTTTCCTTTACGTGTTGAAAGTTTTTGGCGGTTTTTCGTAACCAGACCAAAGTCCACGTGGATCATATCATCGCTCCAGTCAAATCCCATCTTCTTAAGGACGGCCTTGAGCTGACGGAAGTGGTTTGATTGTTCTTGACCAACGACATAAACATTCTTGACGAAGTTGTAAGTGCGTGCACGGTACATAGCAGTGGCAATATCACGGGTGATGTAAAGCGTAGCACCGTCTGATTTTTTAATCATAGCTGGTGGCAGGTTGACATCATCCAAGTCCACAATGCTAGCGCCTTTTGATTCTTTCAGGAGACCCTTGTCTTCCAGAATTTTCACGGCCTCGTCCATCTTGTCATTGTAGAAGGCTTCTCCGTTTAAGCTATCGAATTCAACGCCGAGCAATTCATAGATGCGGTTAAATTCAACCAGACTTTCGTCACGGAACCATTGCCAAAGTTCTGTTGCTTCTGGATCGCCATCTTCCAGTTTCTTGAACCAGAGGCGACCTTCTTCATCCAAGGCTGGGTCGTTTTCGATTTCGGCATTGATGCGAACGTAGAGTTGCAAGAGTTCATCGATTGGGTTAGCTTCAACGGCTTCCTTGTTGCCCCATTTCTTGTAGGCAACCATGAGGAGACCGAATTGCTTGCCCCAGTCACCTAAGTGGTTGATCTTGATGGTATTGTAGCCCATCTTGCGGAAGATATTGGACAAGGCATCACCGATAACGGTTGAACGCAAGTGACCGACAGAGAAAGGTTTTGCAATGTTAGGACTGGAAAGGTCGATGGTGATATTTCCGCCCTGACCCTCGTTCTGTTGACCATAGTCAGCGCCTTCCTTGATGACTTCTTTGATGACTTGATCAGAGATTTTAGCTTTGTTGAGGAAGAAGTTGACATAAGGTCCAGTTGCGACAACTTTCTCAAAGTGACTTGGGTCGATCTTTTCAGCAATATCTGCAGCGATAACTTGAGGAGCCTTGCGTTCTACTTTTGCAAGTGAGAAAGCTGGGAAGGCAATGTCTCCAAGATCGGAACTTTTCGGTTGCTCTAGTAGGTTAGAGATAGCGCTTTGGTCCAAGCTGTCAATAACTTTGGCCAACTCGCTAGCGATTAATTGTTTATTATCCATATTTGCTCCTTTGGGTCTTTTGTTACTATTCTATCATATTTTATGAGGAATCTTCAATTTTTTTGGTATAAGATAGATTTTTTGATATAATTGAGAGTATAAATATTCAGTCAATGAGGTCGAGTATGAGAAAAAGCGAGCGTCATCAGCTTATTAAATGGATGATCAAGGAAGAAAAGTTAGGAACACAAAAGGATATTCAAAAAAGACTGGAAGACGAGGGGATATTTGTAACCCAAACAACCCTCTCGCGGGACCTAAGAGAGATTGGCCTGACCAAGCTGAAGAAAGACGGGCAAGTCTACTATGTGCTGGCTCATGAAGCAGAGGAGTTGGACTTAGCTGGATTTTTGGCCAGTCATGTTCAGGCTGTTTCTAGAGCGGAGTTTACGCTGGTTTTCCGTACAGGACTGGGCGAAGCGACGGTCTTGGCAAATGTGGTAGATGGTTCTCTGGATAGTCGGATTTTAGGAACCGTTGCAGGGGCCAATACCTTGCTGGTGATTTGCCGGGATCAGGAAGCGGCTAGAGAAATCGAGACGAGTGTCAAAGAAGGCATGGAATAGCCAAAAAGCTTAGAATTGACGGAGAGGTTTGAGACAGAAGTCCTGACCTCGTTTGTTTTTAGAAAGGATAGAGATGGCAGTAGAAAAGTTATCGCCAGGCATGCAGCAGTATTTGGATATCAAAAAGGACTATCCAGATGCTTTCTTGCTCTTTCGGATGGGGGATTTCTATGAGTTGTTTTATGATGATGCGGTCAATGCCGCCCAGATTTTAGAGATTTCTCTCACCAGCCGCAATAAAAATGCAGAAAATCCCATTCCCATGGCTGGAGTTCCCTATCATTCGGCACAGCAATATATTGATGTTTTGGTCGAATCAGGCTATAAGGTAGCGATTGCGGAGCAGATGGAAGATCCCAAGGAAGCCAAGGGAGTTGTTAAGCGGGAGGTCGTTCAGGTTATCACGCCGGGAACGGTGGTGGACTCCAGTAAGCCGGACTCTGCTAATAACTTTCTGGTGGCTCTGGATTACTCAGACGGCCTCTATGGTCTGGCTTATATGGACTTGGTGACTGGTGAGTTTCAGGTGACCAGTTTGGAGGACTTTGCCCTGGTCTGCGGGGAAATTCGCAATTTGAAAGCTAGGGAAGTTGTGTTGGGCTATGCCTTGCCAGAAGCTGAGGAGCAGGTCTTGGCTGGACAGATGAACCTCTTACTGTCCTATGTACAGACGGCCTTGGACGATGTCCAGCTGCTGGGCGAGGAGCTGTCTCCTATGGAGCGTCAGGCAGCAGGGAAATTGCTGGAGTATGTGCACCGGACCCAGATGAGGGAACTCAGCCATTTGAAGAAGGCCCAGCATTATGAAATTAAGGACTTTCTGCAAATGGATTATGCCACTAAGGCGAGTCTGGATTTGACAGAAAATGCTCGTTCAGGCAAGAAGCACGGCAGTCTTTATTGGCTGATGGACGAGACCAAGACGGCCATGGGCAGTCGCATGCTGCGCTCTTGGATCCAGCGTCCGCTGATTGATGAAGCGCGAATTAGCCAGCGGCAGAATGTCGTCGAGGTTTTTCTGGATCATTTCTTTGAGCGGAGTGATTTGACGGAGAGCCTCAAGGGAGTCTATGATATCGAGCGGCTGGCTAGTCGAGTTTCTTTTGGTAAGACCAATCCCAAGGATCTGCTGCAGCTGGCAGCTACATTGGGCAACGTGCCTCAGATTAAGGCTATTCTGCAAGGGATCGACAGTCCGCATCTAGCTCGTTTGATTGAGGGCTTGGATCCTATTCCAGAGTTGGCGGGCTTGATTAGCTCGGCCATTTCGCCAGATGCACCTCATATCATCACCGAGGGCAATATCATTCGGACAGGTTTTGATGAGACCTTGGATCAATATCGGCTTGTGCTGAGGGAGGGGACCGGGTGGATTGCGGAGCTGGAAGTCAAAGAACGTGCCAACAGCGGCATCAGCAATCTGAAGATTGATTACAATAAAAAAGATGGTTACTATTTCCACGTGACCAATTCCCAGCTGGCTCATGTGCCTAGCCATTTCTTCCGCAAGGCGACCCTGAAAAATTCGGAGCGTTTCGGAACGGAGGAGCTGGCACGAATTGAGGGAGAGATGTTGGAGGCGCGTGAAAAATCTGCTAATCTGGAATACGAAATTTTCATGCGGATTCGCGAGGAAGCTGGCAAATACATCCAGCGCTTGCAGGCCTTGGCACAAACGCTGGCAGCTGTGGATGTCCTGCAGAGTTTTGCTGCGGTGGCAGAACAGCAGCATTTGGTGCGTCCCGTCTTTACTGCGGAGCGCCGTCTGCAGATTGAAAAAGGCCGCCATCCTGTTGTGGAAAAGGTGATGGGTGCCCAAAGCTACATTCCAAATAGTATTCTGCTGGACCAGGAAACGGACATCCAGCTGATTACTGGGCCTAATATGAGTGGGAAATCGACCTATATGCGCCAGCTGGCTATCATCGTTATTATGGCGCAGATGGGCTCTTATGTGCCCGCCCAGTCTGCCAGTCTGCCAGTATTTGACGCGATTTTCACTCGCATCGGTGCAGCGGATGATCTGGTGTCTGGCCAGTCCACCTTTATGGTGGAGATGATGGAGGCCAATCGGGCCATTCGACAGGCCAGCGATCGTTCGCTCATTCTCTTTGATGAGCTGGGGCGTGGAACGGCGACTTATGATGGGATGGCGCTGGCTCAAGCCATTATCGAGCATATTCATCATTATACTGGGGCCAAAACCCTCTTTGCCACCCACTATCACGAGCTGACAGCCTTGGAGGATAGTCTGGAGCATTTGGAAAATGTCCATGTGGCAACCTTGGAAAAGGACGGGCAGGTGACTTTCCTGCATAAGATTGAGCCGGGTCCGGCTGACAAGTCCTACGGAATCCATGTAGCGAAGATTGCCGGACTTCCTGAGAAATTACTGGAGCGGGCGGATAGCATTTTGAGCCATTTGGAGAGTCAGAATAAAGGACTTGACTCAGAGCTTCCTGATGGAAGCCTACAAAAGCAGCCGCAAGTGGCGGAGCAGATGTCTCTTTTTGCAGAAGGATCGGAAAATCCAGTCCTGACTGAACTACGAGACTTGGACATCTACAATATGACTCCCCTGGAAGTCATGGCGGCGGTAGCCGAGCTCAAGAAGAAGTTGTAAAAACAAAGAGGCTGGGACAAAAGTCCTAGCCTCTCAATTGTCTTTGGATTGTCGAGCAAGACGCAGTGGTTGAGTGGGCTCTACTACGCTGATTTCATCAGCTTTTACAGCCCTACTCAACTGTGCGGAGGTGGGACGACGAAATCGAATTCTAACGAATTACCGATTTCTGTCCCACTCTCTTTTTATTCTCACGATTTGCTAGACAAACCGCTATTGATTTTTTGAATGTTGCGGTAAGTGCGGTAGTAGATGGCACCTGAAATAATCAGATAAATGAGGGTGAATTCCCCGACGGCAGTCAGTGTCAGGCTGAGTATTTTTTCTCTTGGGAAAAATCCAGCTAGATTAGCCAAAAGTGCAAAGGTCAGAATCATCACACCATAGTGGCTGATGATGGAGCGCAGAATGCTCCAGTCTCTTTGGAAGAAGCTTCCGCTCCATCTGAAAATAGCTCCCATGATAAACCAGATAAGCATGCAGTAGAGCATGATGAGAGAAACATGGACATGCTGGCTCAAAAAGAAGTGGCCGATAGGCGAGCGAGGATGAAGCGGTAGATAAGCTGGATTGTAAAAATAAGAAACAATCATGGAGAAGAAGAGACCGATGAAAATCCCTCCAATTCCTCCGAAAAAGAGTTCTTTAAGACGAGTTTTCATAATTGCAACCTTTCTTTAATGGATTTGAGATAACGGCGGGACGAGTAAGTCTGATCACCGTTTTTCAGAAATATTTGAATCAGACCATTTGGAGTCAGCTTGAGGTGGCTGATTTGTCGGCTGTTGATAATCTCTGACTGAGAAATCTGCAGGAAATACTCCGGCAGGACCTGCAGCAACTGATAAAGAGCTTGTTGAGCTCGATAGCCGTCTTTTGCTGTTCGAACCTGAACCTGACGATTTTCTGTATAGACTCGATGAATTTCCTTAGCATCCAGCAAATAGATTTCGTCCTCTTTCTTGACATGAATCTTGTCTTCTTTGCCTAGATGTTGAGCAAAGTGGACCAATTCCTGGATGCTTTCTGTCATGAGGCGAGCCTCAATGCTGACGGAGTCTTCGGTGACTTGAGAATCGATTCTTAGCTTAACTTTCATAACTTCCTCCTTTCACCTTTATTAAACCGCAACTTGGCAGCGAAAACAAGCCCTTTTGTCTATGTGGCAGCTATTTGTGTCTATATGGTTTGTCTTGTGAGCAGAGCGGGCAAGATAAGTCTGCCCTCTGCTAGAAAGAGCCCAATGTGTTATAATAGATAGCAGAACAAATACGGAGAAAAAGATGTCAAAAATTATCGAACTTCCAGAAATTCTAGCCAATCAGATTGCGGCAGGTGAGGTCATTGAGCGGCCTAGCAGCGTGGTCAAGGAGCTAGTGGAAAATTCAATTGATGCGGGTGCTAGTCAGATTACCATCGAAATCGAGGAGGCCGGACTCAAGAGCATTCAGGTGACGGATAATGGCGAGGGCATAGACCACGAAGATGTCCCTCTGGCCCTCCGCCGCCATGCTACCAGTAAAATCAAGAAGCAGGCGGATCTCTTTCGGATTCGGACATTGGGTTTCCGAGGCGAGGCCATTCCTTCCATTGCTTCTGTCTCGCGTTTTACCATTGAGACAGCGACGGAAGCTGGCCAGCACGGGACTCTGCTGGTTGCGCAGGGTGGCGAGATAGAAAAGCACGAACCTACCAGCAGTCCGGTGGGAACGAAAATCAAGGTAGAAGATCTCTTCTTTAATACTCCAGCCCGGCTCAAGTATATGAAGAGCCAGCAGGCTGAGCTATCCCACATCGTTGATGTGATTAATCGGCTTAGTCTGGCCCATCCGGAAGTGGCTTTCACCCTTATCAGCGACGGCCGCGAAATGACACGGACTGCCGGCAGTGGTAATCTGCGTCAGGCTATTGCAGGAATCTATGGTTTGGCAACAGCTAAGAAAATGGTGGAAATCTCTGCTTCAGATTTGGACTTTGAAGTGAGCGGCTATGTCAGCCTGCCTGAGTTGACTCGTGCGAATCGGAATTATATTACGATTCTCATCAACGGCCGCTACATTAAGAATTTCCTGCTCAATCGAGCTATTTTGGACGGCTACGGCAGCAAGCTGATGGTAGGTCGCTTTCCACTAGCGGTCATCAATATTCAGATTGACCCCTATCTAGCCGATGTCAATGTCCATCCGACCAAGCAAGAGGTGCGCATTTCTAAAGAACGCGAACTCATGGCCTTGATTTCGCAAGCCATTGCGACTAGTCTCAAGGAGCAGGACCTTATCCCAGATGCTTTGGAAAATCTAGCCAAATCAACTGTTAAGCGTGCGACTAAGCCCGAACAGACTAGTCTTCCCCTTAAAGAAAATCGCCTCTACTACGATAAGGAGCAGAATGACTTCTTCCTCAAGCCGCAGGTGGCCGAGCAGCAACTATCCTTTGAAGAATTAGCAAAGCCTGTTCATCAAGCGACAGATGAAAAAGCAGAACCGCAACCGACTTCGGTCAAATTTGCAGAGAGAAAGCCAGTTAGCTATGACCAACTAGACCATCCAGAGCTTGACCAGGCTAGTCTGGAGCGGGCTGTGGATAAGTTGGAGCAGGAAGAGAAATCAAGCTTCCCAGAGTTAGAATATTTCGGTCAGATGCATGGTACTTATCTCTTTGCTCAGGGCAAGGGCGGTCTTTATATTATTGACCAGCATGCTGCCCAAGAGCGGGTCAAGTATGAGTATTATCGGGAGAAGATTGGGGATGTGGACAATAGCCAGCAGCAGCTTTTAGTGCCCTATATCTTTGAATTTCCAGCGGACGATATGCTGCGAATCAAGCAGCGGATGGAGCTATTAGAAGATGCTGGTATATTTTTAGAAGAGTATGGAGCCAATCAGTTTATCCTCCGTGAGCACCCCATTTGGTTTAAGGAAGAGGAGATTGAGGCAGGCATCTATGAGATGTGTGATATGCTGCTCTTGACCAAGGAAGTTTCCATCAAGAAATATCGAGCAGAGCTGGCCATTATGATGAGCTGCAAACGCTCCATCAAGGCCAATCACAGTCTGGATGACTATTCTGCGCGTGACTTGCTCTTTCAGCTGTCCCAGTGTGACAATCCCTATAACTGCCCACACGGCCGGCCGGTCTTGGTCAACTTTACCAAGTCGGATATGGAAAAAATGTTCCGCCGCATTCAGGAAAATCATACTAGCCTACGGGAGTTGGGGAAATACTAAACTTTATAGAAGATAAAACAGCCCTAGTCATAGAACTAGAGCTGTTTTGAATTTTTGAGCTGAACTTGTGTCCCAGCAAGTAAATCAGCTGGATGGCGTTTGTCCTTGCGAAGCAGTCCCATCAGCAGAAAGATCAAGAAGAGAATCCCTGCTGAAGTTGACAAGAAAATTGACAGGGCATCTGCTTGATAAGCACTACGGATAGCTCCCATATGTCCCAGCTGCCAAGGGAAAAACTTGATAGCAGAGCGCAAAAGGCTGTGGGAAAGGCTCCTATGTTTGTAAACCAACTGTAAACCTGCCCAACGCTTGCCAAAACTTCCTTTTCTATAGTCTAACCAAGCAAAGATAATAGTTAGAGACAGGACTGAGGTAGAAAAAGCCAGAAGTTGGCTCTGGACTTCAGTGAATGCAGGAATGCCTCCTAAAACCAGATAGTAAAAACCCATAGCCAGTAAAAAAAGAGCAATGAGGTAGCCCGAGATGAAAAGCCAGTCTCCAAACAGCTCTTTTAGACGAGTTTTGACTGGTAAGGGATTATCAGTTTTTAGTTTCATCTTGAGCATCTTCTTTCTTAGAATCCTCATCAAGGCCTATAACCTTGTCCAGATACTTTTCCTTCATCTTTAGCGCCTTGTTAATAGCCATTGCGGATGCGACTAGGAGGAAAAAAGTTAACCAGACCAGGCCAGTGAATTTTGCTGGAAAGATAGAACCTGCGGAAAAGAGATAAATAGCCAAGGCTAATACAAAAATATACAAAACATGCCAGAAGCCATAAGATTTTACTTGCTTATAGTAGCGATCTTTTTCGTCTTCTGAGAGGACGGGTTTTATTTCCGGCTTGTTGCTGTCTTCTAAAAGCAGATAATCTGTCGTCACCTGGAAAATCTTGCTCAGCTCTACAATTTTTTCCAGCTCTGGCAACGCTTGGCCAGACTCCCACTTAGAAATGCTCTGGCGAGAGACATTGATTTGTTCAGCCAGTTTTTCTTGTGACCAGCTTTTTTCTTTTCTTAGTTCAAATAATTTATCAGAGAGTTTCATAATCGCAGCCTCCTTTTCTTTGCTAACTCTATCCTAACAGCTTTTAGTTATCTTGAGAATACAGCTTCCTGTACATTTTGTCAACCGCTGGTTGCACTTCTGTTTGCAGTTTCCAGGCAGAAAATATGATATACTAGATAGGCAAAATGATACAAAAAGAAGGAAGATTATGTACGAATATTTTAAAGGAATCATCAGTAAAATCACAGCCAAGTACATTGTATTGGAAGTCAACTCGATCGGCTATATTCTTCATGTGGCCAATCCTTATGCATACTCAAGTCTAGTCAATCAAGAAACGCAAATTTATGTGCATCAGGTTGTCCGTGAGGATGCGCAGCTGCTTTATGGCTTTCGCTCAGAAGAGGAGAAGCAACTATTTCTCAGCTTGATTTCAGTCTCAGGTATTGGGCCAGTGTCTGCCCTGGCTATTATTGCGGCTGATGATAATGCTGGCTTGGTACAAGCTATTGAGCAGAAAAACATCACCTACCTGACCAAGTTTCCTAAAATTGGCAAGAAAACAGCCCAGCAGATGGTGTTGGACTTAGAAGGCAAGGTAGTGGCGGCGGATGGACCGGCAGCAAGCAAGGCGCCCGTCCAGACTGTGGATAATCAGGAGCTGGAAGAAGCCATGGAAGCCATGTTGGCATTGGGCTACAAAGCTGCTGAGCTCAAGAAAATCAAGAAATTCTTTGAAGGAACGACGGATACAGCTGAAAACTATATCAAGTCTGCTCTCAAGATGTTAGTGAAATAGGAGAAAGTTATGACTAAACGCTGCGGCTGGGTAAAAATGAACAACCCCTTGTATGTAGCCTATCATGATGATGAGTGGGGTAAGCCCCTCCATGATGATCAGAAATTATTTGAATTGCTTTGCATGGAGACCTATCAGGCTGGACTTTCTTGGGAGACCATTCTCAATAAACGCCAAGCTTTTCGAGAAGCTTTTCATTTCTATGATGCCCAGAAAATTGCCCAGATGACGGATGCAGACTTGGATGCTCTTTTGGACAATCCTAATATCGTCCGCAACAAGATGAAAATTTATGCGACTAGGGCTAATGCCCAAGCTTTTCTGGCTGTTCAAAAGCAGTTTGGCTCTTTTAACGACTATATCTGGTCCTTTGTCGATTTCAAAACGATTGACAATCAAATTACGAACTACAAGGAAGCTCCGACGAAGACAGAGCTGTCAGAAAGCATGTCCAAGGCACTGAAAAAGCAAGGCTTCAAATTTGTCGGTCCCGTTTGTGTCTATTCATTCCTAGAAGCCGCTGGTCTTATCAATGACCATGAAAAGAATTGTGATTGGAAGTAGAACAATGAAAACAAGAAAATTTCTCCTTATTTTTATCACCCTCTATACTATTTTATTTCTAGGTAGAGGCTTGCAGCTGATTGGAATAAATTGGCTGATTTACCCAGTTTATTTCCTTTTATTTATCTTAGGAATCTTAGCTTATCGTGAAGAATTAAAGGAGCAGTTGGCCTTGATTCTGACCAAGAAGAAGGAATTTCTAAAAACGATCTCTTTATATATGGTCTTCGTTTTCCTCCTGTCCATTGCCTGCAACCTGCTTTCAGCTTTGATTAAACAGAGTCTGGGCTTGCCGCTGCAGGGGCAGAATGAAGCCAGTATTCAAGGTGCCTTGTTGAAAAATCCATTTTTAATCTTGGTTATCGGTTGCTTTATCGGGCCAATCGTTGAAGAGTTTTTCTTCCGTCGCTTTTTCCTAGGCACTTTCTTGGCAAAATTCTCTAACTGGCTCGGTATTGTCTTAACAACCTTTCTATTTGCCACCCTTCATATGCACAGCTGGGCCTTATCAGAGTGGGTGACAGCTATTTCCTATATTGCCGGAGGTCTTCTTCTCTCGCTCCTGTATCTGAGAAAGGACAAAAATATCTGGTATCCAATTGCCCTTCATTGCTGTAACAATATCATTGCTTTTGTGATTACAATTTTTTTAATGTAGCAGTAGAGTGGTAAGTAAATAAAGCGAAAGTCTAGTGGCTACTTTTTAACTATTTTGAAGATTTTTAATAAAGGAAATGAAGGATGGACAATAGAGCTTTAGTATATTTGGCAGAGAATCGTATCTTGGAGACGGAGCGCCTTCTCCTACGTCCCATGACCATGGATGATTTGTTGGATTATCATGAGTATACTTCAGATGGAGAATTATTGAAATATGATTATCCAGAGCACCAAAGCATAGAAGAGAGCCGAGAGAGTCTTGTTTTATATAATTTAAGTGCTCCTTTGGGTCGCTACGGTATCGAGTTGAAATCTGAAGGCAAATTAATTGGCAATATCTCTCTTCGAATAGATACGGAACAAGAAACGGCGGAAATAGGCTATACAGTCAATGCTAACTATCACAGAAAAGGTTACGCAAATGAAGCAGCCTTAGTCTTAAAAGAATTGGCTCAGAACATGCCGGGGGTAAAGATATTTCTTGTCCACACGACTAAGCCCAATCTTGCTAGTCAAGGAGTTTTAGAAAAAATTGGGATGACCCTGATCTGGGAAAAGGAAGGATTGAGCCTTCGCGGAGAGCCGACCATCCGTCTCCGCTATGAAAGTCAGTTAAAGAATGACGAAAAAAAGGCCTAGACAAGATAGTTGTCTAAGCCTTTTCTGTAGAGTGCGGATATTTTCACTCCTCTTCTTGCATCCAAATCTTTTCCTTGGTAAAGATGCGTAGCTCGAAGAAGAGCATAAAGAGGGTGGAGATGAGGAAGCCAGCCATAAAGATATGGTGTAAGTAAGCAGAGACACCAATGTAAACCAAGATAGACAAAAGGTAGAGGATGACTAAATAATGCCATTTTTTAGCCTTGCTGTCTTCGAGGGCCTTTTTCTCCAAACGCTCGTCCTCCTTGATGAGCTGGTCCAAGCTGAGATCAAACTCCCGACTGATAGCAATGAGATTGCCAATATCAGGGATCCCTTTTCCACTTTCCCAGCGGGCAATGGCAGAGCGGGAAACCCTGAGTCTTTCTGCTAAGGCTTCCTGAGTGAGTTGATGTTGTTGACGAATGTCCTTGAGAACTTGAGAGATTTTCATGATGATTCCCTTTCTAACGAAATGAATAAATTACTTTTTACATCCTTTTCATGTTTATTATAAAAAGAAAAAGTTTCTTTGCCAATAGCATCTGCCTAACAATCCAGTTATTCTCCATAACAAACAGATTTTCAAAAGTTATCCACAGGATGTTGACAACTTTGTCAATCAAGTTGACAGCTCTTTTTATTTCTTGAAATGAAAATCAACTTTTTTACCCTTTTTTGTGATAAAATAAAGCCAATTCCGAATAGTAAGGTAGGAGGTTCTATGAAAGCAGAAATTATTGCTGTGGGCACCGAGATTCTGACAGGTCAGATTGTCAATACCAATGCCCAATTTTTATCTGAAAAACTTGCGAGTCTGGGGATTGATGTCTATTTTCAGACGGCAGTGGGGGACAACGAAAATCGTCTCCTCTCCGTCCTAGAAATTGCCAAAGAGCGCAGTGATTTAATTATCCTGACAGGAGGCTTGGGGCCAACAGAGGATGATTTGACTAAGCAGACCTTGGCTAAGTTTGTAGGTCGAGATTTGAGCTTCGACCCAGCGGCTGTGGAAAAGTTGGATCGTTTTTTTTGCCAGCCGACCAGACTATGCCCGAACGCCCAACAATGAGCGCCAGGCCCAGCTGGTGACAGGTTCGACTCCGCTACCAAATGCGACAGGTCTGGCCGTTGGTGGTTTACTAGAGGTTGATGGAGTGACCTATGTTGTCCTGCCAGGTCCGCCTAGCGAGCTTAAGCCTATGGTCAATAACGAGCTGGTTCCCCTCTTATCCACAGGCCAGAAATTGTATTCACGAGTGCTCCGTTTCTTCGGTATTGGCGAGAGTCAGTTGGTGACTATTTTGGCTGAGATGATTGATCAACAGAGTGATCCGACCATTGCACCTTATGCAAAGACGGGCGAAGTGACTCTGCGCTTGTCCACCAAGGCTTTGAGTCAGGCAGAAGCGGATGTTAAGTTTGAGGCTGTGGAAAAGTCTATTTTGGCACATCAGACTTTTGAGGGACAGTCTTTGTCCGAGATTTTCTACGGTTATGGAGATGACAATTCCTTGGCTCAAGTGGCTTTTGATTTGCTCAAGAGTCAAGCCAAGACGATTTCGGCGGCGGAGAGTTTGACAGCTGGCCTCTTTCAAGCAACCTTGGCGGATTTTGCTGGTGCATCCTCTATTTTTTCAGGTGGCTTTGTCACCTACAGCATGGAGGAAAAGAGCCGGATGCTGGATATTCCGTTGGGAGATCTGGAGAAGCACGGCGTTGTTTCGGCTTTTACGGCTGGGAAAATGGCAGAGCAGGCTAGAAAGCTGACTCGGAGCGACTTGGCTGTCAGTCTGACAGGTGTGGCAGGCCCAGATTCGCTGGAAGGCCATCCAGCTGGGACAGTTTTTATCGGCTTAGCGAGTGAATCAGGAACGGAAACCATTAAGGTAAATATTGCTGGACGTAGCCGACGGGATGTGCGGAAGATTGCCGTCATGTACGCCTTCAACCTCGTACGAAAAACTTTATTAAAGCGCTGATTTTTGGTATAATGAACAGATGGCCAAAAGACATTTTAGAAAAAAATAGGAGAAATAAATGGCAAAAAAACAGAAAAATTTGGATGAAATCACAAAGAAATTTGGAGATGAACGCCAAAAAGCTTTGGATAACGCTCTGAAGAATATTGAAAAAGACTTCGGTAAGGGAGCTATTATGCGTCTGGGCGAGCGAGCGGAGCAAAAGGTTCAAGTCATGAGTTCAGGCTCTCTGGCTTTGGATATTGCTCTCGGTGCGGGTGGCTATCCTAAGGGACGGATTATTGAGATTTACGGTCCAGAGTCTTCTGGTAAGACAACCGTTGCTCTTCATGCCGTTGCTCAGGCTCAAAAAGAAGGCGGCATCGCAGCCTTTATTGATGCAGAGCACGCTTTGGACCCGTCATACGCTGCAGCTTTGGGCGTAAACATTGATGAATTGCTGCTGTCACAACCAGACTCAGGGGAGCAAGGTCTTGAAATTGCAGGAAAATTGATTGACTCTGGTGCAGTTGATTTGGTCGTTATCGACTCAGTTGCAGCCCTGGTGCCACGTGCAGAAATCGATGGCGATATCGGTGACAGCCACGTCGGCTTGCAGGCTCGGATGATGAGCCAGGCGATGCGCAAATTGTCTGCTTCTATCAACAAAACCAAGACGATTGCCATCTTTATCAACCAACTTCGTGAAAAAGTTGGTGTTATGTTTGGAAATCCTGAAACAACACCAGGTGGACGTGCTTTGAAGTTCTACGCATCTGTTCGTCTGGATGTCCGTGGCAATACCCAAATCAAGGGTACGGGTGATGCGAAGGATACCAATGTCGGTAAGGAAACTAAAATCAAGGTTGTGAAAAACAAGGTGGCTCCACCATTCAAGGAAGCCTTTGTGGAAATCATGTATGGAGAAGGTATTTCTAAGACAGGCGAGCTGATTAAGATTGCGACTGACTTGGATATCATCAAAAAAGCGGGTGCTTGGTATTCTTACAATGATGAAAAAATCGGCCAAGGTTCTGAAAATGCGAAGAAATACTTGACTGATCATCCAGAAGTCTTTGACGAAATCGACCGTCAAGTCCGTGTACGTTACGGCTTGATTGAAGATGATGAGCCAGCAGAAGCAGTGAAGGGTAAGGCTGAGGCTCCTCTTGAAAAATTAGAAGAAGTGACTCTTGATCTAGACGATGCCTTTGATATTGAGGAATAATTTTTCAAAATAGGTCGCAAGACCGATGGTTTTTGTGGTATAATATACTACGATAGTAGTATCGTGTAGCGAAAGGAGTACTTGCATGATCACAATTTATACGGTTTCAAGTTGTACTAGCTGCAAAAAAGCAAAGACCTGGCTAAACGCCCATCAATTGACTTACAAGGAGCAAAACCTTGGTAAGGAAGGAATTACCAAAGAAGAAATTCTTGATATTTTAGCAAAAACTGAAAATGGCATTGCCAGCATTGTATCTTCAAAAAACCGTTATGCAAAAGGACTCGGTGTTGATATTGAAGATTTGAGTGTAAACGAAGTCATTGACATCATCATGGAAACACCGCGGATTCTGAAAAGTCCGATTTTGGTGGATGACAAGCGTCTCCAAGTTGGTTACAAGGAAGATGATATCCGTGCCTTCTTACCTCGTGCAGTGCGCAATGTTGAGAATACAGAAGCTCGCTTACGAGCAGCTCTATAATTAGATAAGGAAAGGCGCCTTTTAGGCTGCCTTTTTTCTGTATCATTACCTAAAAATGATTGACAAGCGGTTAAACTATGATACAATATCTCTGAGGAGGACGGAACGTGAAGAAATTTTTACTAATTTTTGGCTTAGCAGCTGTGATATTGACTGGCTGCGCTCATAAGAAAGCGGACAAGCCAAAGGGGAAAAAAGAGGAAATTACAACTAATCTTCCCATTATCAGTCAGGCTGAAAAGCAGGAAGTTATCACCAAAAAACTAGTTTTCCCCAAAGATGAGCAAGGAATTCAATCTAGTCAAATTATCACTTATCAAGGGAAACGTTTTATCAAGGTGATTATGGAGAGAATTACTCCAACGGATGATAGTATCAAAAATGCTATTAAAGAAGTGGGTCTGGAGGAGACTCAGCGGCTCTTGGATGAATCAATGCAAAAGGATACGGACTATACTCAAGCAAAAACTGTTGCGGGTTTCACCGGAACCGTTCAGATTCTTAATGAAAATGAAATGAAAATCACGTCAACTTATGATTTTGACAATTTGGATATTGAAAAGGCACTCACTTTAAATTATTTTAAAAACAGCAATCTAAAAGAAATGACAAAGATGCCACCTGAAGAATATATCAATAATTTATTGATGAACGGGGCTGAGGAGCAACAGTAAGGAAGCTTCTTGTCAATCATAGAAAACCAAAAAGGAGAAAGAAATGAAAAAATCAGTAGTACTTTTAATGGCTAGTTTGGCGGTGTTGACAGCTTGTGGACAACAATCACATAGTGGAAAAGCTGGTAGCAACCAGTCTGTCCAAAGCAAGGCAAAAGATAAATCGGTTACCAAGTCTTATCAGTTAAATCAAAAGGTACAAGGCCTTGATCAAACGATGACCTTGACAGTTACCTACGCGGGCAAGAAGTATGAAAAAGTGAATATTGCTATTTCACAAAATTTGCCAGAAGAAGCTAAGTCTGCCTTAGCTGGTCAAGACTTGTCCTCTCTGCAAGAAGAGGTGAGCAAGAGCTTTAAGCAAAGTTCAGGAGTGGATAAACTTGAACAAGTAAAAGGTATTCAAGTGAATGTTAAAGTGACCGAAAAAGGCACTGTTGATATTGATTTTATTATCGATCCGACAAATCTTGATTATGATGCGGCTTCTAAAGTACCGACCTATGGGCCAATCTTTAGCCAAATGAAGTCTCAGACTCCAGAAGAATTTATCAAGTCCTTCCAAGATGAAGGGGGCAAGGAAATTAGCAATCCGTCCTAATATTTTCGATGAAAACTAGTCTTTGAAAAGGGCTAGTTTTTTGATGGGAAGGAGCGGTAAATAGTTGAAAAAATGTCGAAAAAGTAGAAAATTTACATGGATTAAGTTTGTGAAACTGCTGTAACTATGCTATAATGATGGTATTCTTAAAGAAAGAGGGTGTAATTGTGGGATTTACAGACGAAACTGTACGTTTTAATCTTGATGATTCAAACAAAAAAGAAATTAGCGAGACTTTGACCGATGTCTACAAGTCACTCAATGATAAGGGCTACAATCCAATCAATCAAATCGTAGGTTACGTGCTGAGTGGAGATCCTGCTTATGTGCCTCGTTATAATAATGCTCGAAATCAGATTCGTAAATATGAACGCGATGAAATCGTAGAGGAATTGGTGCGTTATTATCTGAAAGGGCAAGGCATTGACCTCTGATGAGAATTATGGGACTAGATGTTGGCTCGAAAACAGTGGGCGTCGCAATTAGCGATCCACTTGGCTTCACCGCTCAGGGACTTGAAATCATTCAGATTGATGAAGAGAAAGAGCAATTCGGTTTTGAGCGTTTGACGGAGCTTGTCGAGCAATATAAGGTGGACAAGTTTGTGCTTGGCCTTCCTAAAAATATGAACAATACCAGCGGTCCACGAGTGGAAGCGAGTAAGGCTTATGGTGAGAAGATTGCCCAGCTTTTCCAAATTCCGGTCGAGTATCAGGACGAGCGTCTGACGACAGTGGCTGCTGAGCGCATGCTGATTGAACAGGCAGATGTCAGCCGCAGCAAGCGCAAAAAAGTGATTGATAAATTGGCGGCTCAGCTAATTTTACAAAATTATTTAGATAGAAACTTTTAGAAAGAATTGAGGAAACAATTATGGCACACGATCATAATCATGACCACGAACAGGCACAGCCTGAATTGATTACCTTGGTAGATGAGCAAGGGAACGAGAATTTATTTGAAATTCTTCTGACCATTGATGGTAAGGAAGAGTTTGGAAAAAATTACGTACTTTTGGTACCAGTAAATGCTGAAGAAGATGAGAACGGCGAAGTTGAAATCCAAGCTTACTCATTTACAGAAAATGAAGACGGAACAGAAGGCGAATTGGAACCAATCCCAGAAGATTCTGATGCAGAGTGGGATATGATTGAAGAAGTCTTCAACAGCTTTATGGAGGAGTAAAAAGGTCCGGGGGACCTTTTTAGCCCGAGCTTGAAAACTAGAAAGCGAGAAAGGTCTGGGAGACCTTTTTAGCCCGAGCTTGGAAACCAGAAAGCGAGGGAGGTTCGGGGGACCTTTTTAGCCTGAGCATAGAAATTAGGAAGCCAGCCAGTTGGAGAACTTATCACGGCTTGGCCACAGCTAGTTTCTTTACGAAGAATAGAAAAGAGAGGGAAGCGAGTGGTGATTCACATTTGAAGTCCGCTTCGCTTCTCTTTTTATGTAGGAAAATGATGAATGAGATTGAAAAATGGTTGAATGGTCGTATTGGCCTAAATTTTCGTTCAGGTCTGGAACGGATGCAGAGAGCGGTAGATTTGCTGGGGAATCCTGAAGGGGCCTACCCCGTCATTCATGTGACGGGAACGAATGGCAAGGGCTCCACTATTGCTTTTATGCGGAATTTATTTGCCGATCAGGGAAAGAAAGTAGCCAGCTTTACATCGCCGCATATGGTCAGCGTTCATGACCGTATTTGTATCAATAGTCTGCCGATTTCGGATGCTGATTTTGTTCGCTTGGGGCGGCAGATTCAGGAGATGGAGAGAGAATTGGTCAAGACTCATGACCAGCTATCCTATTTTGAAATCTTGACCTTGCTAGCCTTTCTTTATTTCAGAGAGGAGAAGGTTGATCTGGCTCTCATCGAGGTGGGTATTGGTGGACTTTTGGATACGACCAATGTCTTGGATGGGCAAGTTGCAGTGGTCACATCGGTGGGCTTGGATCATCAGGAAACGCTGGGGCAGACGCTTACAGCGATTGCGGAGCAGAAGACTGGCATTTTCAAAAAAGGTCGTTCGGCAGTCATTGGCCCCTTGCCGGAGGAGGCTCGTCAGGTCTGTGAGCAGCGGGCAGCAAGTTTGGACTTGGATTTGTATGAATACGGGCGAGATTTTTCGTTTTCTGATGGCTCTTTTAAGAATCAAGATCTTCTTTTATCGCATTTGGTCTTGGGACTGCAGGGTGCTTACCAAGAAGAAAATGCAGCGCTGGCTTTGCAGGCTTCTCTGCTTTTTATGAAACAAATGGGCTGGGAAATTGATTTTTCTCTGCTTCCTTCGTCTTTGCGGAAGACCCATTGGGCGGGACGGCTAGAGGAAGTTCGTCCGAATATCTATCTGGACGGTGCCCATAATTTGCCAGCTCTGGCGCGTTTGGTCGAGTTTATCAAGGGACAGAAGGGCAAGACATGCAGCCTGCTGTTTGGAGCTTTGAAGCGCAAGGATTATAGCGGTATGCTGGCCTATTTGCAGGAGGCTCTGCCGGAGGTTCAGGTCACGGTGACCAGCTTTGACTACGGGGAATCTGTGGGGCAGGCAGAAGCTGCGGACTTTGACTATGTGGCGAATTATAGAGCCTTTATTGAGAATTTCAAACAAGAGCAGACGGCCGACCAAGTTCTTTTTGTAACGGGCTCACTTTATTTTATTGCAGAGGTTCGAGCCTACCTCCAGAGTGTATAAGTTGACCATAGAAAGCCCTGTTTGGTAAAATAGAAGTGGAACAAAGAAAGGAGAAACGATATGAAGGTTTCAAAAAAATTAGTTCTTTCAGCCCTTACGGCTATGACCGCTTTTGTATTGGTAGCTTGTGGCAATTCTGGTCAAAATCCATCTAATCAGGCAGCTCAATCTCAAGCGAGTTCCTCTGTTTCTCAGTCATCTGAGACAGTGTCATCAAATAGCAAGGCAAGTAGCAATACAAGCAATAGCGCAAATACTAGTAGTTCAGAGGTTTCTGCTTCCAGTCAAACGGCAGCTAGTGACTTAGATGGGACTTATAAGGCCACTCATGAAGGCGATGCCTTAACCCTAGAAGTTTCTGGAAATAAAGGAACCTTGACCAAAGTCGAGCGCGACGGTGAGCAGGAAATTGAACAGGTGCAGGTTGATCCAACTAATCAAACTATGATCGTTGGAGATGACGTTAAGCGTTATCGAGTAGAGGGAAAACAACTGACTCTGGAAGATTTATCGCAGGAAAACGATGATGACGACACAATCGTCTTCACCAAGCAATAATTTTCAAAAAGGAATATCCTACAAAAGGCTGGACAGATGCTCCAGCTTTTTGTGTATGTGGATAATGGAGTGCTAGGACTTCCTTTACCATTAGACTATGAGTCATTTTCTTTGAAAAAGTTTTGAAATTACTGCTAATTATTGTTATACTAGATGAAATATGAGACGAGGGAGGATTAGGATGAATCTGGGCAAGTTTCGTTTGCTGATGTCCAAGTATGGTTTCAGCATCATTATCATGTTACTGGAATTATTTCTTGTTTTTGCGGCCTTTTTCTATTTTAATCAATTGGTGCCTAATTGGTTGTCAGCCCTTGTCATTGTTTCTTTATATATTGGGACTATCTTGGCGATTGTCAATCGGAATATGCCTCCCGAAAGTAAGGTAACTTGGCTCTTGTTTGCAGTTGTGCCCGTTTTTGGCTTCTTGCTTTATCTGATGATTGGTGAGCGGCGCCTTTCCAAAAAAGAAATTCAGCAGCTGGAAAAAATGGACTCAATGAAGTTTCGAGAGGACAACAGCTATGACCTGCGAGTCGAGCTCAAGCAGGAAAATAAATCAGCCTTTGGCATTGTCAAGTCTTTGCTGAGTATGGATCATAATGCAGATGTCTACGATGGCACGGCTTCTCAGTATTTTCCCCTTGGTGAAGAGATGTTTGAGGCCATGCTGGATGATTTGCGCTCAGCCAAGAAATTCATTTTTCTGGAATTTTATATCATTGATCCAGGTGTGATGTGGAATCGTATCCTTGAGATTTTGGTAGATAAAGTCCAGCAAGGGGTTGAGGTCAAGTTGCTCTACGATGACATTGGCTGTATGGCGACTCTACCAGGAGATTATACGAAAAGGCTGCGCAAAATGGGAATTGATGCCCATAAGTTTAATAAAGTGATTCCGCGGATGACGGTAGCCTATAATAATCGTGATCACCGCAAGATTTTGGTGGTGGATGGGCAAGTCGGCTATACAGGCGGAATCAATCTGGCAGACGAGTATATCAACCATATCGTGCGCTTCGGGCATTGGAAAGATGGCGGTGTCCGTTTGGAAGGTCGAGCAGTGAAGGCTTTGACACGTCTTTTCCTAATGAATTGGTACATCAATCGCGGGGAAATTACGGATTTTGACCGTTATCATTTTGATAGCCAGCGAGTGGAAGGTAAGGGACTTTATATCCCTTACGGGAGCGGGCCTAAGCCAATTTACAAGGAACAGGTGGGCAAGGCTGTCTATCAGAATATCATCAATCAAGCCATCGATTATGTCTATATCACGACCCCTTATTTGATTATTGACTATGATTTGACAGAGGATATCAAAAATGCAGCCATGAGAGGGGTGGATGTTCGCATTGTGACGCCATTTATTCCTGATAAGAAGCTGATTCAGATAGTCACTCGTGGTGCTTATCCAGACTTGCTGGAGGCTGGTGTTAAGATTTACGAGTACACTCCTGGTTTTATCCACAGTAAGAACGTTATTTCGGATGATGAGTTAGCCGTGGTCGGAACTATTAATTTTGACTACCGTAGTCTGGTGCACCATTATGAAAATGCCGTTCTTATGTATCAGACAGAAACGATTGCAGATATTAAGCAGGATTTTGAAGACTTGTTTGATGTTTCCGAAGAAATCTCCCTTAAAACCCTCCAAAATAGCTGGTACCAGCGTTTACTGAAAGAAATCATGCAATTATTTGCTCCGCTACTTTAAAGAGAGTGGGACAGAAATCGGTAATTCGTTAGAATTCGATTTCGTCGTCCCACCTCCGCACAGTTGAGTAGGGCTGTAAAAGCTGATGAAATCAGCGTAGTAGAGCCCACTCAACCACTGCGTCTTGCTCGATAATCCAAAGACAATTGAGAGGCTAGGACTTTTGTCCCAGCCCCTTTTTTCTGTCTTTTGCTGAGACATTAGCTACAAATCCTGCTTTCTTGTGATTACTGCCTTTATTTTACGAATAGTAAATAGGGGACAGAGAATTAGAGGAGAATTATAGATGGAAATAGCAAAAATAATTTATCGGCTTCCTTGTCCAGAAAAGCGGCTAGTTTACCTAAGATTCCGCGATTTGGAGCGCTTGGCAAAGAAGAGACAGGAGGAGAAAGGGGGGCCAAGATAAGGCTGACAGAAAGAGTGCTTTTTGATATACTATAGAGTATGGAAATCAAGGAGAACTTTTATGAACGATAGAAATCAACAGGAAAACGTGGAAATTTTAGTATCTATGTCCGCAGAAACCTGGCAAAATACGAGTGAGAGACGACGGTTAGAGAAAATAATCGAGCCAGTTCCTTCTTTACAACTATTTTTTTGGAGCGTTTTGGTCAGTTTGACCAGTGTCATCAATCCTCTACTAACCAACTTAGCCACCAATTTGCAATCTCAAAATCTATATGCTGGCTGGGCCTTGACTCAAGGAGAAGTTGCCTATGCAAATATTTATGGAACTAGCGGTCTTCTCTACTACTTGGTGAGCTGGTTGGGGAATTTATTTTTGGGTCAGCTATTATTTTTACTTTTCCAAGTAGTGGCTTTGACCTTGGCAGGAATATATCTCTTCCAGACAATTTCACAAATAACGGTTAGAAGTGGTCTAGCTCGCCAGATTACAATCCTGTTTTATTTATTTGTACTAACACTGGGATTTGGCGGAACTTATTCTATTATTTTTGCTTTTCCATTTATCTTTCGGAGTTTGTACCATCTTGTGAAGTACTTACAAGGGCGTGTCCGCGATGAGTCTTTTATTCGTTTTGGGATGGTTGGAGCCTTGGCTTTTCTAATCGAGCCAGCTTTTAGTCTGCTCTTTTACTCATTGACGACGCTGTTCTTGCTCTTGTACAATATCGCTGACAAGCGAAAAGCGCGTGGTTTTTATCAGTTGCTGGCAGGTCTATTAGGTTTTTCTTTAGTCTTTTATCCACTGGGCTACTATACGGTTTTGAATGGTTCCTTTGGTGTGGCGATTAGCCAAGTGACTTATGTTCTAGAGGCTTTTCGTCTCAATAGCAGCTATTTATTAGATCATTTGCTCTATTATGGTTTGCTCTTCCTAGGTTTAGGTTTTCTGACAGCGCTGATGACGGCTTTTGCTTTCAAAGAAGAGCCAACCGCTGCGCGTGGCATGCGCTTTATTGGGCTACTAGGCCTCCCTATCAGCTTTGTTGGAGTTTTAGGTCTACCAGAGAAGGGTGCTTATCAATTGTTGACAACTCTGCCTTTTGCCCTACTATTACTAGCCTTGTGGCTAGATACAGGTGGAGACAGGGATGGACATGAAAGACGCCACCGTAAGCCTACCCAGACTTCTAGCTGGAATCGTTATTTGGGTAAGCAACTCTTTCTACCTTTGCTTGTGATGCTTTATCTCGGAGCTTATCCGTTTGTAAATGAGTATATTCTATCCAACGGAGTTTCAGCAGAGAGAAATCTGGCTGCCCAACATATTCGTGAAAACAGCACTAGCAAGGATAGCATTTATGCTTGGGACAATACAGCAAGCCTCTATCAACGAGCGCAACGTTTATCAACTATTTCTCTACTGAGCCCGTCGCTCTATACAGGAACGGAAGAGAATCGTATTTTCTTGCGCAACGCTTTAAACGAGGCGAGTCCGAAGTTTATTTTAGTCAATAAAGATGTGCAACTCTTTTCAGATATAAAAAAGAAAATTTCTCAAGATTATGAAGAAGTGGACCTAGAACTCAATCACTTCAAGCTTTATCAAAGCAAGTAATCAAATCAATATGTTGTGTGTAAAATAAAAAAATGACATTTTTGCCACAACATATTGATTTTTTGTTTTGGAGTGATATAATGTTTGGTAGATGATTAATTGAGAAGAGGAAGTGTTTGTGATGATTTTAAGAGAAGCAAAATTTGATACAGCGCCTACCATCTACGTTGAGAAGCGAGACGGCCGGAGAGTAGCTTTTGATGTGACTAAGATCTATAAGGCTATGGTGCGGGCAGTTCAGGAAGTCGGTCCGCTGAATCCGATGTTGGAAGCTAAGCTCGAAACCATTACAGACCGTGTTGTGGCAGAAATCAGCAGCCGCTTCGCTAAGTATGTCAAAATCTATGAGATTCAGAACATCGTTGAGCATGAACTTTTGAATGCCAAGGAATATGCCATTGCGGAGAATTACATCACTTACCGCACCCAACGGGATTTTGAGCGCTCAAAAGCGACGGATATCAACTTTACCATTGACAAACTCCTCAACAAAGATCGTACGGTGGTTAATGAGAATGCTAATAAGGACAGCGATGTTTTCAATACCCAACGGGATTTGACCGCAGGGATTGTTGGTAAGTCCATTGGGCTTAAGATGTTGCCGCCTCATGTGGCCAATGCCCACCAGAAGGGGGACATCCACTACCATGATTTGGACTACAGCCCTTATACACCGATGACTAACTGCTGTCTGATTGATTTTGACGGCATGCTGAAAAATGGCTTCAAGATTGGAAATGCAGAAGTAGAAAGCCCCAAGTCTATCCAGACCGCGACAGCGCAAATCTCGCAGATTATTGCCAATGTAGCTTCCAGCCAGTATGGTGGCTGTTCGGCCGACCGAATTGACCAAGTCTTGGCGCCCTATGCTGAGCTTAATTATCAAAAGCACCTCAAGGATGCAGAGCAATGGGTTTTGCCGGATAAGCAGGAAGAGTATGCCTGGGCGAAGACCAAGAAGGACATCTACGATGCCATGCAGTCGCTGGAGTATGAGATTAATACTCTCTTTACCTCAAATGGTCAGACTCCGTTTACTTCGCTGGGCTTTGGTCTGGGCACCAATCGTTTTGAGCGGGAAATTCAGAAGGCCATTCTCAATATCCGTATTAAGGGATTGGGAAGCGAGCACCGCACAGCGATTTTCCCTAAGCTGATTTTCACCCTTAAGCGTGGGCTTAATCTTGAGCCAGGAACGCCTAACTACGACATCAAAGAACTGGCTCTGGAGTGTGCCACTAAGCGCATGTATCCAGATGTGCTTTCCTATGACAAGATTATCGACTTGACTGGATCGTTCAAGGTGCCGATGGGCTGCCGTTCTTTCCTGCAGGGCTGGAAGGATGAAAATGGGCAGGAAGTCAACTCTGGCCGTATGAATCTAGGTGTCGTTACTGTCAATCTGCCGCGGATTGCGCTTGAATCCGAGGGGGATTTGGACAAATTCTGGGAAATCTTTAACGAGCGGATGAATATCGCTGAAGATGCTTTGGTCTACCGTGTGGAGCGGACCAAGGAAGCCAGTCCAGCCAATGCACCGATTCTCTATCAGTATGGGGCTTTTGGCAAACGATTGGGCAAGTATGATCAGGTTGACCAGCTCTTTACTCACCGTCGTGCGACGGTTTCCCTAGGTTATATCGGTCTGTATGAAGTGGCAGCAGTCTTTTATGGCGGTAATTGGGAGACCAATCCAGAAGCCAAGGACTTTACGATTGCTATCGTCAAAGATATGAAGCGCCGGGTGGAAGAATGGTCAGAGCAGTACGACTATCACTTCTCTGTTTACTCGACACCATCTGAAAGCCTGACCGACCGGTTCTGCCGTTTGGATACAGAGAAGTTTGGGGTCGTTCCGGATATTACTGACAAGGAATACTATACTAACTCCTTCCACTACGATGTTCGGAAGAATCCAACGCCTTTTGAAAAGCTGGACTTTGAGAAGATTTATCCTGAAGTGGGAGCCTCAGGCGGATTTATCCACTACTGTGAATATCCTGTTCTTCAGCAAAATCCAAAGGCACTGGAAGCTGTCTGGGACTATGCCTATGACCGAGTTGGTTACTTAGGTACAAATACGCCGATTGACCGCTGTTACAAGTGTAACTTTGAGGGAGATTTCACGCCGACCGAGCGGGGCTTCACCTGTCCAAACTGTGGCAACAGCGATCCCAAGACGGTTGACGTAGTCAAGCGGACCTGCGGTTACTTAGGGAATCCGCAAGCCCGTCCGATGGTCAATGGCCGACACAAGGAAATATCAGCTCGGGTCAAGCACATGAATGGCTCAACTATTAAGTACGAAGGAAATTAAGATGGGAAAGTATCAATTGGACGACAAAGGAAAGGCTCAGGTGCAGCGTTTCCATGAAAAGCATTCGCGGGGAGGCAATGGCAAAAAAGAGCGATTGGCCAAACTGCGTCAGCAATTTTTAGAAAAGAACAAGAAATAATAGAAAGAAGTCAGAGTGGGGCGCAAGGCGATCTCACTCTCTTCGTATCAGGAGGTACTATGGAGCTGAGACGACCGAAACTAGAAGACAAGGAAAAGATTTTAGAGATGCTGGCTGACTTTGAAGCAGCTGGTAGCCGACAGGACGGCTTCTTTGGAGGAGCGGATTTTGTTTATGAGGACTGGCTGGAGACCATTCAGCTAGCTGAGGCAGGTCTAGGCTTGCCGCAAGGTTTTGTGCCTTACATCCAACTGGTCTCTTTTGCTGCGGATGGTCAGGCTGTGGGCTTTCTCAATCTGCGCTTACGGCTCAATGACCATTTGCTCCAAGAAGGCGGGCATATCGGTTATAGTATCCGTCCCTCTGCGCGTGGGAAAGGATTGGCAAAAGAGCAGTTGCGACAAGGCTTGCAAGTAGCCAAAAGTAAAAATATCAAACGTGCTTTAGTGACTTGCGATAGTGACAATGCTGCCAGTCGAGCAGTGATTTTGGCTAATGGCGGAGCTTTAGAGGATATTCGAGCTGGTAAAGAGCGTTATTGGATTGATTTAGATTGAGGATAGTTTATGAAGTTACGACGACCAACTTTGGAAGATAAAGATGCGATTTTAGAGATGATTGCGGAGTTCGATGCAGCAAAATCCTATATGCACGGTGGCATGGGCTCAACTTGGAAGCGAGCAAAGGATTATGAGGATTGGTTGCGAATTGTAGAGCAGCAGGAGGATACTGAGAATCTGCCAGCAGGTTGGGTTCCCGCCATCCAATTTTTATCCTTTGATGAGACTGGCTTGCCTCTGGGTTTTTTAGCTCTGCGCTTGTCTTTGAATGACAAATTATTTGTGGAGGGCGGGCATATTGGCTATTCTATCCGGCCTAGTCAACGCAGAAAGGGATTGGCTAAGTTGCAGCTAGAGCTCGGGCTAGCAGAGGCTCGCAAGCAAGGATTGGAACGAGTGCTGATTACCTGCGATGAAGACAACGAAGCCAGCCGACGCACCATTCTCTCTGCTGGCGGTGTTTACGAAAATACAATCGACAGAAGTCAGCGCTACTGGATTGATATCAATTAAGGAGGGAACATGGATCTAAGACGACCAACTTTGGAAGATAAAGACGCAATTTTAGAGATGATTGCTGAGTTCGATGCTGCAAAATCCTATATGCACGGTGGCATGGGCTCTGCTTGGAAGCAAGCAAAGGATTATGAGGATTGGTTGCGAATTGTAGAGCAGCAGGAGGATGCTGCCAACCTACCAGTAGGCTGGGTTCCTGCCATCAAATTTTTATCCTTTGATGAGACAGGCTTGCCTCTGGGCTTTTTAGCCCTGCGCTTGTCCTTGAATGACAAATTATTTGTGGAGGGTGGGCATATTGGCTATTCTATCCGGCCTAGTCAACGCAGAAAGGGTTTGGCTAAGTTGCAGCTAGAGCTAGGACTTGCAGAGGCTCGAAAGCAAGGACTGGAACGAGTGCTGATTACCTGCGATGAAGACAACGAAGCCAGCCGACGCACCATTCTCTCTGCTGGCGGTGTTTACGAAAATACAATCGACAGAAGTCAGCGCTACTGGATAGATTTGGAGGATGACGATGAACAATCCCAAACCTCAAGAATGGAAAAGTGAGGAGCTGAGCAAGGGACGCATCATTGACTATAAGGCCTTTAACTTTGTGGATGGCGAAGGCGTCCGCAATTCCCTCTATGTCAGTGGCTGTATGTTTCACTGTGAGGGCTGCTATAATGCAGCAACTTGGTCCTTCAACGCTGGCATTCCTTATACCCAAGAGTTGGAGGAGCAGATTATGAAAGACTTGGCGGAGCCCTATGTGCAGGGGCTGACCCTCCTAGGCGGTGAGCCTTTTCTCAATACAGGCATCCTCCTGCCCTTGGTCAAGCGGATTCGGAGAGAGCTGCCGGACAAGGATATCTGGTCTTGGACGGGCTACACTTGGGAAGAGATGATGTTGGAAACGGAGGACAAGCTGGAGCTGCTGAGTCTGATTGACATCTTGGTGGACGGCCGTTTTGATATCACGAAGAAAAATCTCATGCTACAATTTCGTGGTTCTTCCAATCAGCGCATCATTGATGTGCAGAAGTCCCTTCAGTCTGGCCAGGTAGTCATCTGGGACAAGCTCAATGATGGTTTGCAGGCCTATGAGCAAGTGGATCGAGATGGCTTGTTATAATCGTCTAGATTGGAGCAAAACTTTCAGTATAAAAATAGGACATTTTGTTCAACGTTGTCTACAATTTTTAAAGATGCTTACTTATGATGAAAGTGGCTCTCAGAGTTCATGAGCCAAGCTCTATTTTCCTTATCAGAAAAGGCGGTGCCAATGCCTTGGTATCGCTTTATTTTTCTGTGTTTTGGCTTGAATTCGATTTCAAAGTTGAAGTCGTTGACAAAAGAATAGGATTTTTTTACAATTATGTAATATTCTTAAGAATTTCTTAAAAAGCCATGTTTTTATGCTATAATAGACTAGAGTAATTTCGCACAGAAAGTAGTAAGGTGAATGTATCAGAGAGCAAAAAAGTCTAAAAAGAAAAACGATCGATTAAAAATAGTGAATAGCACCCTCTTGGGTGTTTATACTTTGTTAGCAGCCTTCTTGATTTTCACAATTTTCCGCTATCATTTTCTAGCTTTTCGATATGTGAATATCTTAGTGACAGTCCTCATCCTAGCAGTGGCAGTCCTATTAGGATTCCTGATTTTCAAGGGTAAGGCAGGAAAGACCACCAGTGCTATTCTAATAGTAGCCCTGCTTGTGGGGTCAGTGTCTATGTATGCTGTAAAGGGTTTAGTCGACTTGTCGGCTGGCGTTAATTCCACTTCTAACTACTCTGAGTATGAAATGAGTATCGTGGTGCCGGCAGATAGTGATGTTAAGAACCTCAAGCAGTTGACAAATGTCTTAGCACCATCAGGCAATGACCAAGACAATGTCCAAGCGCTGATGAAAAATATCAGTCAGACACAAGGGCATGAGCTAACAGTGGATACAGCATCTTCTTATCTCGCTGCCTATAAATCGTTAACTTCTGGTGAAGTCAAGGCTATGGTCTTGAATAGTGTCTTTGAAGATACGATTCGTGGCGAAGATCCTGACTATGCTTCTAAGATTAAAAAAATCTATACTTACAAGATAAGCAAGAAGATTGATACAGCTATTGGCAAGCAAGATCCAAATGCAGAAGTCTTTAATATCTATGTCAGTGGTATTGACACTTATGGACCGATTTCTTCTGTGTCACGCTCGGATGTCAACATTATCATGACAGTCAACCGTAAGACCAAGAAAGTCTTGTTGACAACGACACCACGCGATGCCTATGTTCCGATTGCGGATGGTGGCCTTAATCAGCCGGATAAGCTGACTCATGCGGGTATTTATGGCGTGGACGCTTCAGTTCATACCTTGGAAAATCTCTACGGCATTGATTTAAACTACTATGTCCGGCTAAATTTCACTTCCTTCCTCAAGTTGATTGATTTGCTGGGTGGGATTGATATTGAGAACGACCAAGACTTTACCAGCCTGCACGGTAATTACCATTTCCCTGTAGGTAAGGTCCATCTTAACTCTGACCAAGCTCTAGGCTTCGTCCGTGAGCGGTATTCTTTAAATGGTGGAGATAATGATCGTGGTAAGAACCAAGAAAAGGTTATTGCAGCGGTCATTAAGAAACTGACCTCGACAGATGCACTGAAGAATTACAATGCCATTCTTTCAGGACTGCAGGATTCTGTTCAGACCGATATGAGTTTGGAAACAATGATGAATCTGATCAATACTCAGTTGGAGTCAGGCGGAAATTATAACGTGACTTCTCAGGCCTTGACCGGAACTGGAAATACAGGTCTGCCTTCTCATGCGATGCCAGAAGCCAATCTCTACATGATGGAAATTGATCAAAATAGCTTGGCAGCAGCCAAAGCAGCGATCCAAGAAGTGATGGAAGGGAAGTAAAGCATGATTGATATTCACTCGCATATCATTTTTGATGTGGATGACGGTCCTAAGACACTAGAGGATAGCCGACGTCTGCTCGAAGAAAGCTATCGTCAGGGCGTTCGCACCATTATTTCTACTTCTCATCGCCGAAAGGGCATGTTTGAAACGCCTGAAGAAAAGATTGCAGCAAACTTCAAGCAAGTGCAGGACTTGGCCAAGCAAGTTGCTGACGACTTGACCGTGCTATATGGAGCGGAGATTTACTATACTAGTGATATTTTGCAAAAGCTAGACGAGGGAACATTTCCCAGTCTAGGTGCCACTAAGTATGTCTTAATCGAGTTTAGTATGAATACACCCTACAAGGATATTCATTCCGCCTTGGGCAATGTTATTCGCCTTGGAATGACTCCGGTAGTGGCACATATTGAGCGTTATCACTGTCTGGAAAATGACGAAGACAGGGTCAGCGAATTGATCAATATGGGCTGCTATATGCAGGTCAATAGTTCAAATGTTTTGAAGCCTAAGCTCTTTGGTGATCGTTATAAATTTATGAAAAAGCGTGTTCAGTTCTTTCTAGAACGGGACTTAGTTCATTTCGTTGCTAGCGACATGCACAATCTTGATGACAGACCACCTTATATGCAAAAGGCCTATCAGATTGTCGCGAAAAAATATGGTGCTGAGCGTGCGGAAGAACTCTTTAAGACAAACCAAGAAATCTTATTAAGTAACGAGTTTATTTAATCAATCAAACTCTGGAGAAAGTAAATACATGAATCAAGAAAATCAAATGATCGAAATCGATGTGTTGTCTCTGTTGAAGACAATTTGGAAACGGAAATTTTTAATTATCTTAACTGCCTTATTGACAGGTATTTTAGCCCTAGGTTATAGCGTTTTTATTGCCAAGCCTGCTTATAAGAGTACGACGCGTATCTACGTTGTCAATCGTCAGCAGGGCGAAAATCCTACCTTGACAAACCAAGACTTGCAGGCCGGTTCTTATCTGGTAAAAGACTACAAGGAAATTATCCTGTCTCAAGACGTTTTGGCATCTGTCATTTCAGAATTGAAACTGTCAGGTTCGCCATCTGACTTGGCATCTAAGGTAACTGTGACCGTACCGACAGATACTCGGATTGTGTCAATCACGGTTACGCATGCAGATCCGGCAGAAGCAAGCCGTATTGCCAATACCTTACGTGAAGTTGCTGCTGAGAAAATCATCGCTGTTACCAAGGTATCCGACGTTACAACTCTGGAAGAAGCAGAAACACCGAAAACACCGTCTTCTCCAAACATTCGTCGCAATACTATCATTGGAGTGCTTGCGGGTGGTGTCTTGATGGTCCTTGTAGTAGTGAGCGTGGAAATCCTTGATGACCGTGTCAAGAAGCCAGAAGATATCGAAGAAACCCTAGGAATGACCCTGCTTGGTGTCATCCCAGATATGAGTAAGGTAGGTTAGGAGATACAATGCCAATTCTAGAGTTAGCAAAAAAGAAAAAACTTTCTATTTCACGGGTAGAGGAGTATTACAATGCTCTTCGGACCAATATCCAACTTAGTGGTGAAGATATCAAGGTGATTGCTGTTAGTTCTACCTTCCCAGGTGAGGGAAAGACGACAACTTCAACCAATCTTGCCCTGACCTTTGCCAAGGCGGGTCATAAGACACTTTTGATTGATGCAGATATCCGAAATTCAAAAATGCTAGGTGGAGTCTTTAAGAGCGGTGAGAAGGTTTCTGGCTTGACAGAGTATCTTGCGAGAAATACAGACCTATCTCAAGGACTGTGTGAAACGGATGAGGAAAATCTCTTCGTCATCACCTCAGGACAAGCGTCACCTAATCCAACGGCTCTTCTCCAGAGTGAACGATTTACCACTATGATGAGCGTCTTGCGCCGTCATTACGACTATATTATTGTGGATACGCCGCCTATTGGTATGGTGGTAGACGCAACCTTGATTGCTAAAGTTTGCGATGCTAGCCTTTTAGTCGTATCGACAAATGAAGTCAAACGGAAAATGGTTCAGAAATCTAAAATGCAGTTGGAACAATCATCCACACCATTCCTTGGCGTGGTCTTAAATAAATACAATGTCCAAGCAGACAAATATGGTTTCTATGGTTCCTATGGACACTATGGGGATAATTTGAGTAAAGAATAGAAAAAAATAAAGGGATATTATGGAATTAACACGATCACAAAAAAGAATTATTCTGATGATAGCAGATGCTGTTTTAATATATTTTAGTGGTTTTGTGGCATACTTCTTTTTATCTGAATATGTTTTGCTGTCAGATTTGAGTTTTGTACAAACCTTAACAATGACAGTAGTGCTCTATTTTTTAATTGGAATCAAAACGAAACTTTTTTCGATTATCAATCGTTACACGGACTATAAAACTCTCAGTACGATCAGTCTAACCTTGGTTGGTGCTTACTTTGTTATTTTCTTAGTAGAACTTGCGCTATCCTTGCATACAAGCTATCGTTTTTTATTGCTTAGTTGCATGTTCTCTATTTTGTTTACTATGTCCATTCGTCTTTGCTGGAGAATGTGGTTTAGTTTTAAAAACGGAACAACCTATACAGAGGTTGAAGAAAGCAAAGTAAGTAGAACGCTGGTGGTCGGAGCAGGGGATGGTGGAAGCCTATTTATTAAAACGGCTTTAAAAGAGTCACCTGAGTTAAAGATTGTTGCTGTTGTAGATAGTGATACAAGTAAGCAAGGCTCGTTTTTACATGGTGTCAAAGTTGTTGGTACGGATAGTCAAATCCCTGAAATTGTAGCAAATTATGAGATAAGTCAGATTGTCCTAGCAATTCCTTCTCTTAAACCAGATGAGTATGAACGGCTTTTTTCTCTTTGTAAAAAGACAGGTGCTAAAGTTAGTGCTATGCCAAAATATGAAGAAGTGGTTACCGGAAAGTTAAGAGTACATAAATTACGGGAAATTGATATTGCTGATTTATTGGGAAGAAAAGAAGTTAGGCTTGATCAAACGAGTTTGCAATCCAATATTGATGGTAAGACAATTTTGGTAACAGGAGCAGGAGGTTCAATTGGTTCAGAGCTTTGTCGTCAGATTGCTCGTTTTTCTCCTGCAAGATTACTACTTTTAGGTCATGGAGAAAATTCTATCTATTTAATTCATAAAGAATTACTTGCTCAATATGGAGATAAAGTCGAGATTGTGCCTCTTATCGCAGATATACAAGATCGAGAACGGATATTCCATATTATGCATGAGTATCAACCTGATCGTGTTTACCATGCGGCAGCTCATAAGCATGTCCCATTGATGGAATACAACCCAACTGAAGCAGTAAAAAACAATATTTATGGAACCAAAAATGTGGCTGAAGCTGCCAAAGCAGCTGGAGTTGCTAAATTTGTAATGGTTTCTACAGATAAGGCTGTGAATCCTCCAAACGTCATGGGAGCTACAAAACGTGTGGCTGAAATGATTGTTACAAGTTTGAATGAGGAAGGGAAGACCTTGTTTGCAGCGGTTCGCTTTGGGAATGTTTTAGGCAGTCGAGGTAGTGTAGTGCCTTTGTTCAAGGAGCAAATTGCGAACGGTGGTCCAATTACAGTCACAGATTTCCGAATGACACGGTATTTCATGACTATTCCTGAAGCAAGTCGTCTTGTTATTCAAGCGGGTGCGCTAATGCATGGTGGAGAAATTTTCGTGTTAGATATGGGTGAGCCAGTTAAAATTTTAGATTTAGCTAAAAAAATGATTACCTTAAGCGGTCACACGGAAGAGGAAATCCAAATTGTAGAAGCTGGAATTCGCCCAGGAGAGAAATTATATGAGGAATTGCTCTCTACTGAAGAGCGAGTTGACGAACAAATCTATGAAAAAATATTTGTAGGAAATGTTCAAGCTTTACCGAATTCAGAAGTAACAGCTTTCATTGATTCTATTTCTAAATTAGATGGAGCAGAATTGAAAGCTAAATTAATAAAATTTGCGCAACAGTAGGGGGGAGATAAAGTATGTATAAATTTATTAAACGCATTTTTGATATTATTTTATCCTTTTGCGGTATGATTGTACTATCACCTCTATTTCTTGTTCTGATTATAGCCATAAAGTTAGATTCAAGGGGACCAGTACTTTTTAAACAAAAACGTATAGGATTACACAAAAAACACTTTTTTATTTTAAAGTTTAGAACGATGCGGATTGACACACCTAAAGACACTCCCACTCATTTATTAGAAAATCCTGAACAATGGATTACGAAGGTTGGGAAATTCATGCGTAAAACATCTCTTGATGAATTGCCGCAAATTTGGAATATCTTTGTTGGAGACATGAGCATCATTGGCCCTCGGCCTGCCCTTTGGAATCAATATGATTTGATTGAGGAACGTGATAAATATGGTGCTAATGATGTGTTACCAGGATTAACTGGTTGGGCACAGATTAATGGTCGTGATGAACTACCAATCAAACGAAAAGCTGAACTTGATGGCTACTATGTAAAAAATATGTCCTTTGCTCTAGATTGTCGCTGTTTCTTTGGAACTATTCTAAGTGTTTTAAAAAGTGACGGTGTCGTTGAAGGAGGAACAGGACAGAAAAAGGAGGGATAGAGTGGAGAAATCTCAAGTTGCAGGAAAGAAAATTCTATTTTTTTCTCCTGCATTTTTTGGATATGAATATAAGATAGCTCAAAAAATGAGAAATCTTGGTGCAGAAGTTGATTATTATGATGTACGTTCTGTCTATGGGGCATTTGCAAGGGCATTATTAAAAGTATCTCCAGCACTATTTCATAAACGTTCTTTAAAGTATTATAAAAATATAATAGAACAGAATAGATTAAAGAATTATGATTATATAGTAATAATAAAGGGAGATATGACTCCGATTCCAATTCTTAAAGAAATGAGAAAAGTTTATGATCGGGCAAAGTTTGTTTTGTATTTATGGGATTCTATTGAGAACATCCCAAATATAAGTAGTAAATTCGACTATTTCGATAGATTGTTGACCTTTGATTTAAATGATGCCAAAGAGAACACGCAATTTATTTTTAGGCCTCTTTTTTATGGAGATGATTATATTTCTCATGATGTTTCTAGTAAAGCTAAGTATGATCTGGCATTTTTGGGGACGATACATTCTGATAGATATAAAATTCTTAAGAAAATAAATCAATTTTCTAAGGAAAATAATTTATCGGCTTTCTATTTTGCTTATTTACAGAGTAAATTTATTTATTATTATTATAAATTAACAAGAGCAGAATATTTTAATGTAAATCAGTACTTTTTTTCATTCAAAAAAATGGATAGCGTTTCAATAGCGAAAGTCATTTCAGAAAGTAATGTAATTATTGATATTGAGCATCCAAAGCAAACAGGTCTTACGATGCGTACTATTGAAATGATTGGTATGCAAAAAAAATTATTAACTACGAACTCAAGTATAAAGAATTATGATTTTTATAATAAACAAAATATTTATATCATAGATCGGAACGTTAGCAAGTTAGATATTGATTTTTTTAATACTCCTTATAAGCCTTTAGATAGACATATTTATAAAAAATACAGTTTGGAGCAATGGGTCTTAGATGTATTAGGAGAGGACGATGAGTAATAAATATACCATTTCAGAATTTATAACAACTGGCTTTTCATATGTTTTAACTAAACTATTTGATAGAAAAGCAAGATTAATACGCCGTCCGATATATATCCGTGGGAAGTCTGATTTGTTTTATAAAAAGGGCTTTACTACTGGGCATGGATGTCGTTTTGATTTAAAAGGTGACAATGAGATTCGATTAATATTTGGAGAAAATTGTGAACTTGGAGATGGTGTGCATATTGTTGCTCATGAAAAAGTTGTTATTGGAAATAATGTATTGATGGCATCAAAAATTTTTATAAGTGATACTAGTCACGGTGATTATTCCGATGAAAAACAAGACAGTCCATTAACGACTCCAAACAAAAGGCCATTAATTACCAATCCTGTAACTATAGGTGATAATGTTTGGCTTGGAGAAAATGTCGTAGTACTTCCTGGGGTTGAGATAGGTTCTGGAAGTATAGTAGGGGCTAATTCAGTAGTAAATAAAAGTATTCCTGAAAATTCAATAGCGGTGGGTTCACCTGCTAAAGTAATCAAAACGTTTGATTTCAGTAATAATCAATGGAAAAAAGTAGAGGTTGAATAAAAATGAAGATACTAGTCACGGGAGCAAACGGTTATTTGGGTAAAGGAGTTGTAAAGGTTCTCCTGGATCAAGGAGTGAACGTAATAGCTACGGATTTTCACAGTGATTTCATTGACCAACGAGCAACAATTAAATGTGTTGATTTATTTAAATTAACAAATCCATTTGAATTCTTTGAACAGCCAGATATTTTAGTTCATATGGCCTGGCGAGATGGATTTATCCATCACTCAGATAACCATTTACGAGACTTACCTGAACATTATGAGTTTATAAAAAAAATGGTAGAGGCAGGAGTGAAAAAAGTAGCAGTTTTAGGAAGTATGCACGAAGTTGGTTTTTTTGAAGGTTCAATAAATGAAACGACTCCAACAAATCCGCAAAGTTTATATGGAATTAGTAAGAACGCTTTAAGAAATGCAGTAGAATTACTTTGTAAAAAACATAGTATTATTTTCCAATGGTTGAGAGGATTTTATATTGTAGGTAATACGATTGATGGCAGTTCCATTTTTTCAAAAATTGTTCAAGCGAATGATAATCAACAAGAGGTATTTCCATTTACAATGGGGTTGAACCAGTTCGATTTTATTGATTATGATGATTTTTGTGTTGGAGTTGCACAGACAGTATTACAGGATAACATTGTAGGTATCATTAATATATGTTCAGGGAGCCCTGAAAAGTTAGCTGATAGAGTAGAACGATTTATACAAGAGAATAACTTTAATATTAAATTGCAATATGGAGCATTTCCTGATAGACCATATGATTCAAAGGCTGTCTGGGGAGATGTGAGTAAGTTAACGAAAATTTTAGAACAAAGTAAATAGTTTTTTAAGTATCGCTTATTTGGATGGCACATTGAAAAATACTCTATTTTTCTTAATATTATGTTTTTTAGTGAAATGTTTTTAAATGAAATAAGCTTAATAAAAATTGATTCACCTCTTTATATTAACGTAAAGAGATCATAGTTTTTTTAGAGTTATCAATTTTTCATATTTGTTCGTGATAAAGAGATTGAGTGAATAATTATAAAATAGTATAAGTCAATTATAAGAAAGTAGTATGTAAATGAAAAAAATTTGTATCATTACTATGGGGAACATATATCTTGTCCCATATTTACAAACCTATCTGTCTCAAATAAATCATCCGGTTTCAATTATTTATTGGGATAGAGCTAATTTAAATGAGACTTATAAAGATAATGATATATATAGGTTTCAGCATAAATTCGCAACTAAAACTGATAAAATATTAGGATATTGTAGGTATCGGAAGTTTATTAAAAAAATTTTATTAGACCAAGAATTTGATGTCGTGATATTATTGCAAACTTTGAGCGCTTTGTTGTTACATGATATTTTATTAAAAAAGTTTAAACATCAGTTTATAGTTGATATTCGAGATTATACTTATGAAGATAATAAAATAATTTTTGCGATAGAAAAGAAATTATTAAGCAATTCTGCCATGAATATTGTTTCTTCAGAAGGTTTTTTGAAATTTTTACCTAAAGATATAGATTATGAAATTGCTCATAATATTCGCAAGTGGCCAAATGAGGCTTTAGAGCGCATTAAAAATAGAAAAAAAAATAAGAGCAAGTTACATATTGTTTTTGTGGGATATGTTAATTATCAAGAGCAGCACAAAAAGTTACTTTTAAAATTAAAAAATGACTCTAGATTTGAAATTAGTTTTATTGGTACTCGAGCACAAGAACTTGAAGATTTTTGCGAAGAAAACCAAATAGAAAATGTCAGATTAATAGGAACGTTTCAATCGGAAGATACTTTGAAGTTTTATGAAGATGCTGATTTTGTAAATAACTTATATGGGAATAATACTCCAGTGTTGGATTATGCTTTATCTAATAAACTGTACTATGCTGCAATTTTGAATATACCTATATTGGTCTGTGAAAATACTTTTATGGAAGAGATTTCAAATACGTATAATTTTGGAATAACTGTGGATCTAGATTTAGAAGAAAATTTAGGAGACTTTTTATTTTTAAAGTATAGTGAGATTGATTGGAATAATTTATCTAATGGTTGTGAGAGTTTTTTAAAGGAAGTTAATAAACAACAAAATAGATTCGAGAGAAATCTTTCTAGATTACTAAATTAAGGGAGAAAAATGGCAAAAATTTTACATACAATTCCAGCATTAGATGGGGGAGGAGCAGATAGGGTTATTTTTGACTATACTGTTAGAATGATTCCTGATCTGGAATTTGATTTTATTGTACACTCGGAAGATAAAGGAATTCTCGAGGAAGAACTACTAAATAAAGGATGTCAAATATTTCATGTTCCTTCATTAAAAACGAGTGGCTTATTCAAATATATAAAATCTCTTTATAGAATTATGAGAAATAATCAATACGATATTATTCATGTTTCACAAGGATACTGGGGATTTGCTTTTATTATTATTGCTTTTGTTTTAGGTATTAAAATTCGAATAGCTCACGCTCATATGGCTTATGTTCCAGAAAATAGATACCAGACTATAAAACGGAAGATCTTTTCTGCCTTAACTCGTTTGTTTGCTACAGATTTGTTTGCTTGTGGGATAGATTCTGCTTGTTGGATGTGGGGAGAAAAGAATTATAAAAATAATAATATCCACATAATGAGTAATGCTATTGATGGAACAAAATTTATATTTAATTCAAAATTACGTCAGAAATTACGTCAGGAATGGAAGGTTGAGTCTAATTTTGTAATCGGAAATGTGGGAAGATTAGAGTGTCAAAAAAATCAGCTTTTCTTAGTTAATTTATTTAGTGAAATTTTAAAAATTGCTCCACATAGTAGATTAATGCTTATTGGGCGTGGAAGTCTAGAATCTCAGCTAAGAGAGAAAGTCCATGAGTTAGGCATTGATGATTTTGTAATTTTTACAGGAGTTAGAGATGATGTACATAAGTTACTTAATTTAATGGATGTATTTGTCTTACCGTCTCTTTTTGAAGGTTTTCCAATTACTCTTATAGAAGCACAAATGAACGGTTTGCCCATTGTTGTCTCTAGCAACATTACAAATGAGTCAAAATTTTCTGAATTATATACGTCTTTGCCTCTAAATATAGATCTTAAAGAATGGGCGAAAGAGATAGTTGGATTTAATGATACCAGAGTGGCAGTAGATAAAACAATCCAAATGCAGAGGGATGTAAATTATTTAGCTCCAATACAAAAATCATGGTATGTGAGGAGGCTAGAAAGTCTTGAAAAAAAATCAAATAAATAGCAATCTAAAAATTTCAGTAAAAGATTTACTTTTTTTAATAAGTTATTTGTTTTTCATGACAATATTCTTTTATTGGGCATATCAAAATTTTTTTAGCTCATATATTTCAAGTTATGAATATATAATATCTCCCTGGATTTTTGGATCCTTACTCTTAAATATTATTGGTTACATATTAATTTTTAAGACTCCCTTGACAGAGCCCTCATTATGGTATGTACTATCCTCTTATTTGTTCATGTTTGGACATATATTTTTGAAAATCTTTAATTTAGAAACATCTTTAATTTGGAATCCGGCTATTTACTTTTCACCAACTGAAATGTTTAAAGGCTCACTATATGCTCTTCAAAGCATAACTTGTATTTGTTTTGGTTATTTTGTGCATCTTTCATTTAATAAGAGAATTGAAGTCAATTTCAACGAAAATTCAAAAAAAGAAACGGATATAAAAATGTTTAATGTAGGTTTCATAATATTTTGGATAGGTTTTGTGTGTGCCCTTATAAATTCTTATGTTGTAGTTACTTCTACTTATAATGCAGGGACGTATGTTGCTTATGCAGATGTTGCGGGTTCTACAGGGCTATTAGATGATTTCAGTTATCTGGTTATTCCAGGCTCTTTATATATTTTATGTAGTAGAAAATGGAACAGACAAACTGCAAAGTTATTTACTTATTGTATTTGTACGTTCTTTTTAATAATAATGATTTTCAGTGGTAGTAGAAAGAGTCAATTATTTTCTATTTTGACAGTTTTGCTATGTTATAATAGTTTGCATGGGAAGAATAAATATAAAGTTTCATCAGCATTTATAAATAGTATTTTGGTATTTCTTTTCTTGAATTTAATATATATTATAAGAGAATACAGGACAAATTTAACTTCAATAATTCCTGAGTTTTTTTCTAGCCTAATATCTCTAGAATTTCTAAGAAAAATTTTTGGTGAAACTTTTGCAGAGACGGGCTTAAGTATGTATTCAGTTGTTTCTGTATTAAAGTATGTGCCAAGTGTTTTTCAATATGAATATGGTTTGACATTTATTCGTAGTGTGTTATCTATTTTCCCATTAGGTAGTCTATTTCCAACATTTTTTAATGCAGGTTATTCTACTGTATTAATTAATCGCTATACGGGTATTCCTGTTGGTTCGAGTCTCATTGGAGATTTTTATTGGAATTTTGGCATTATAGGTGCATTAGTTATAAGTTTTTTCTTTGGCCAGTTACTTGGAAAAATTGGGGATATTAAGTATAAATTTAAGGATAGACTCCCAATGTATTTCTCATTACTATTTATAATTTTTTTATGTATTCGAGCAGGATTGATGGATATCATGAGACCGTTAGTAATCATTACAGTTATCCCAGTTGTTGTGGATGGTTTTTTTAGCGCACAATACAGAAAGTAGGAAAATATGAAGATTTTATTACATGGTGCAACAGATTTTGGTTCGTCTAATTTTGGGGATTTTCTTTATGGGGAAATTTACTACTCATTTATTAAACAAGTATTACCAAATGCACAGATATCGTTTTATAATCCGTCGGATTATTTTAAAAAATATATTAGTAATTATGATTTTTCGAAAAATGATTCGAGAAGTGCAGACTTGCTAATCTACTTTTCAGGTGGATATTTTGGTGAAGGGCATAATGCAAGATTAAAACATAATTTGATGCAGTTTGTAAGGTTTATGCCAGTTGGTTTGAGTAGCTTAATAAAAAAAAGAGATATAATTATATCTGGAATTGGAGCCGGTCCAAACACTAATCCTATTCTGACACAATCAATAAAAGCTGTCTGTAAAAAGGCAAAATTAGTGACTGTACGAGACAATGAATCAAAAATAGCTTTAGAAAAACTAGGTGTTGATTCAGTAATTGAAGGGGCAGATTCTATATTATCATTTGACTATTCTCAAATTGCAGAAAAGACAGAGCAAATTGATAGGATTATTACTGAATCGGAGGGGAGAAGATTGGTTTTTGTACATTACAATCATTCAGATGAGGCCCTTGAAAAATTTGCTAGTCTAGTTAATAGATTGACGCAAGATACAAATGAGTATCACTTTGTTATTGGTTCAGATCAAATTTTAAGAGATGAAGATGAAAAATTAGGTCGTTTTAAAAAATTAGTAAAGACAGATTTTTCGCACTTTAGATATGATTCGCCTTTTGAATTACTTTATTTATTACAAAAAGTTGATAATGTAGTAACCTGTAAGTTACATGTTGGTGTACTTGCAACTCTTTTTCAAAAATCAGTAATTTGTATTGCAGAGCATCCAACGAAATCAAAAAGATATTACAATCGTATTGGATATCCTGACAATTGTATTTCACTTTATGATTCATCCGAAGAGGAAATTTATAAGCTGTTTAAGAAAATGAGTAAAGAGGTTGTGACGATACCTAATCAAGAGATTACTAAAGCAAAATTACACTATGATTTATTAGAAGAGAAGTTATTAGAGTATGAGCGCTAAAAAAAGTAAATTGTTAAAAAACACTTTATATTTATACATTTTAACATTTGTTAAAATGATATTTCCTATTATAACCCTACCGTATTTGACTAGAGTATTATCAATTGATAATTATGGATTAGTTGCGTATGTTAAGTCTTATAATGCATATGTTCAACTTATCATTGATTTCGGTTTTATTTTATCTGCAACGAAGCTAATTGTAAGATTTAAGAATGATTACTCTAAAGTCGGAAGAGTTACTGGTAATGTTTTGGTAGAAAAGGCAATACTTGTATTATTAGGTATAATTTCTACAATATTTCTCACGGAATATTTAGAACTATTAGGTTCAAATAAGTTGTTTGTTTGGTTATTTTTCTTATCTTCAGTAACGACAATTCTTATTCCTGATTTTCTTTTTAGAGGATTAGAACGAATGGAATATGTAACAATTCCATTTTTAATATCAAAAACATTGGTGTTGATATTAACGTTTGTTAAAGTAAAAGGAGATGCGGATTTGTTGTATATTCCAATATTAGAAATACTAGGAAATATAATTGCTGCTTCAATATCATTTTACTTTATTTTTAGAATTAGAATTGGCATTTCATTTGACAATTACAAAATTTGGATTGCTGACTTAAAAGATTCTTCTATCTATTTCTTCTCTAATTTTGCTACGACTATTTTTGGAACACTTACAACGCTTATAGTGGGAGTTTATCTAGGAAAAATAGAAATTGCTTATTGGAGTATTTGTATGCAGATAGTTGCGGCAGTCAAATCATTGTATAATCCGATTGTCAATAGTATATACCCTTATATGTTATCGGTCGCAGACTTGTCTTTGGTAAGAAAAATTTCCATGTTATTTGCAATTCCAATTTTTTTTGGAAGTGTAGTAATATTATTTTGGGGAGAGGCTATCATGGTGCTTATTGGCGGTACAAATTTTTACCAAGCTGGTGAGGTTTTGAAAATGTTATTGCCAGTATTTATAGCTAGTTTTTATTCAATGTTGATTGGTTGGCCGGTTCTTGGTACACGAGGTATGGAAAAGGAAACGACAGTGACTACGATGAAGTCTGCTGTATTGCAAATAGCGGGAATTGCTTTATTGATCTCTATTAATCAATTTGAGTTAACAACTCTTGCAATTTGTTGCAGTATTTCAGAGGTGTATTTGTTAATATCTAGATTATTTTTACTAGGTAAGTTGAAAAGTGGAGATAGACGATGAAAAAAATCATGTTAGTTTTTGGTACACGTCCAGAAGCGATAAAGATGTGCCCATTAGTAAATGAGTTGAAAAAGCAAGGTGAAATAGAAACTCTTGTTTGTGTGACGGGTCAACACAAAGAAATGGTGAGCCCTGTTTTAGAACTGTTTGGTGTTAAACCAGACTATGATTTGGAGATTATGAAGGTAAATCAAACTTTATTTTCCATTACAACGAGTATTCTAGATAAAATAAAACCTGTTTTAGAAAATGAACGACCAGACATTGTACTTGTACATGGTGATACTACTACTACTTATGCAGCAGCTTTAGCAGCCTTTTATCTAGGAATTAAAGTGGGGCATGTAGAGGCAGGATTACGCACCTACAATTTACAAAGTCCTTTTCCAGAGGAGTTCAATCGTCAGTCGACATCAATTATCGCAAACTGTCATTTTGCACCGACTGAATTGGCAAGAGAAAATCTCGAAAAAGAAGGACGCGACAATGTATATGTTACTGGGAATACAGTGATTGATGCGCTTAAAACGACGGTTAGAGAGGATTATTCACATCCTGTCTTAGATTGGGTTGCTGGAAGTCGTTTGATCCTTCTTACTGCTCATAGACGAGAAAATCTTGGAGAACCTATGAAACATATGTTTCGGGCTGTCAAGCGTGTTTTAAATGAACATACAGATGTCAAGGTTGTTTATCCAATTCATAAAAATCCTTTAGTCAGAGAAACAGCAGCTGAGATTTTTGGAGATATTGAGCGTATTCAGATTATAGAACCACTAGATGTCCTTGATTTTCATAATTTCATGAACCGTAGCTACATGATTCTAACAGATTCTGGCGGAGTTCAAGAAGAGGCTCCGTCTTTGGGTAAGCCTGTTTTGGTTATGCGTGATACTACAGAAAGACCAGAAGGTGTGGCAGCGGGGACTTTAAAGCTAGTAGGAACAGAAGAAGAAACGATTTATCAGAACTTTAAGTTACTTTTAGAAAAAGATAACGAATATCAAAAAATGAGTAAAGCTAGCAATCCTTATGGAGATGGAACAGCTTGTAAACAGATTGTAGATATTTTAAAACGGATATAGTTTTCCCAAATGTCAAAAATATTCCCTGAAATGTCATTTTCTAGTGACCTACTCTACCTTTTGGCTCTTAAATGATACCAGATACGTTTCTTGCCCCTAATCCTCTCCTTTTTGCGTTAAACTAGTGTTAAAGTAAAAAGATTGGAGTTATAATGGAAATTCAAGAAATTTATAATCAATTCAGAGATTACTATGGGGAGCTTGAGGATGAGTATGCTCATTGTCAAAGGACGAGTCTGGAGTGGGAAAGCCTGCATTTGCGCTATCTGATTTACTATTTGATGCGCTATGGTATTGGGGAGATGAAGTTTTTTAATGCCTATCATTATCGGGCAGCTTATCGCTGGTATTTGCAGTCCTTGATGCTGGGCTCTGCCTGATATTTAGAGAGTGGGACAGAAATCGGTAATTGCTTAGAATTCGATTTCGTCGTCCCACCTCCGCACAGTTGAGTAGGACTGTAAAAGCTGATGAAATCAGCGTAGTAGAGCCCACTCAACCACTGCGTCTTGCTCGACAACCCAAAGACAATTGAGAGGCTAGGACTTTTGTCCCAGACTCTTTTTTATTCCCTTGGGGGAATAATTTATGATAAAATATAAGTAATATGGAGGTTGGCAAAATGGAGAAAAGATCTGGAACCAAGCGACAAGTAGCGTTAAGCAACCGTGCCTTTATCCTTGCCCTGCTGGGAGCGGTATTTGTATCAGCGACTGTCATTTTATTCTTCCAAAGCATCATGGGGCTGCCTAAGGGAAGCGGTAGGAATGCTGCTAAAGATGCTCCCAAATCCTCCTCGGTTGCAGGAAAGAATACCGACTCGAAAACGGTGCGCATCATGGCTAATGGCGATCTTTTGTATCATGATGGGCTTTATATGAGTGCCCAAAAGGCTGATGGTAGCTATGATTTTTCGGAAAATTTCACCTATGTCAAGGACTGGCTCCAGCAAGGAGATTTGGTCTTGGGAGATTTTGAAGGGACCATACGCTCAGACTATCCTTTGGGAGGCTATCCTCTTTTCAATGCTCCGGAGGCTGTTGTGCCCGCCATCAAAGATGCCGGCTACCAAGTGGTGGATCTGGCCCATAATCACATCCTAGACTCAGGGCTTGAGGGAGTCTTTACGACTGCCAAAGCCTTTGAAAATCACGGAATTAGCCCAGTCGGCGTCTATACTCACAAAAACAGGGACAAATCGCCCATCCTGATCAAAGAGATAAAAGGCATCAAGATTGCTATTCTGGCTTACTCCTATGGTTTTAATGGCCTGGAGTCCAATCTCAGTCAGAAGGAGATTGATCATCACCTATCAACCTTTGATGAGGAGAAGATGAAAGCGGAGATTGAGCAGGCGGAGAAAGAAGCGAACATTACAGTAGTCATGCCACAGACGGGGATCGAATACCAGCTGGAGCCAAATGAGGAGCAGGTCGAGCTCTATCACAAGATGGTGGACTGGGGAGCGGACATCATTTTTGGGGGGCATCCGCACGTAGTGCAGCCTTCAGAAATTCTTGAAAAAGATGGTCAGAAGAAGCTAATTATCTACTCTATGGGGAATTTTATCTCCAATCAGCGGATTGAAACCATGGCTGGTGTGGATACGGCTGAGTGGACCGAGCGTGGCGTCTTGATGGATGTGACCATTGAAAAGACGGATAAGGAGACCATTATCAAAAAAGCTCAGGCACATCCAAGCTGGGTCAGTCGTGTGGAAAAGGGAACTTATTCGCCAGAGGGTTATCCGCTTTACACTTATCAAACCCTTATCTTAGAAGACTTCATTGAGGGTGGAAAATATCGCAATCAGCTGGATCAGGCGACCAAAGATCGGATTGATACGGCCTATAAGGAAATGAAAGAGCATGTGCATCTGAATTGGAAATAAGCACAGAAAAGGACACTTCCTTTTGTTTCTTTGCTTTTCTTTGATGAGAAACGAACTATTATAGCGCCCACGAGCAAAATAGTTTCATTATCAAAGAGATTTATATATAATATAGGATACAAAAGGGGACAGGTATGTACAGCGTAATAGAAATGTATGGCGATTATGAGCCCTGGTGGTTTTTAGACGGTTGGGAGGACGATATCATTGAAAAAAGGTATTTCGATGATTATTACACCGCCCTCAAATACTATAAACACCGCTGGCTAGAGATGTCTGAAGCATCTCCATTTTATAAAAGCCGCAGTGATCTTATGACGATTTTCTGGGATCCGGCCGATCAACGTTGGTGTGAGGAGTGCAATGAAGATATTCAGCAATACCACTCCCTGCTTTTGTTAGAAAATGAACGCAAGATCCCCAAGAGCAAGTATCGTCCAGGCTACCGCAAGCAAAATGCCACTGAAAAACACCGTATTTGCAAAATAAAAGTGCGGGCTAGGTAGAATAAAAGTCAAAGAATGGAGAAAATTTCTTCATTCTTTTTTTATTTTTTCTCTTTTTGTGCGAATAGTAAGGTGAGGAGGACTTATGGTTCAAAAAATTGCAAAGGAAATGATTCAATTGGCCAGACAGGAAGCGGCCCAAGATATCTATCTGATTCCCAAGAGCTCTTGCTATGAGCTCTATATGCGGGTGGGAGATGAACGGCGTTTTATTCAAACCTATGATTTTGATTTACTGTCGTCAGTCATCAGCCATTTTAAATTTGTCTCGGGGATGAATGTCGGGGAGAAGAGGCGCAGTCAGCTAGGCTCCTGCGATTATGATTGTGGAGAGGCCACGGTTTCGCTCCGTCTGTCGACTGTCGGGGATTATCGTGGCTACGAGAGTCTGGTGATTCGGCTCTTACACGATGAGGAGCGTGAGCTGCGTTTTTGGTTTGATAATCTGCCTGATCTTCGTGAAAAAGTAAATTCTCGGGGCCTTTATCTGTTTTCAGGGCCGGTTGGCAGTGGAAAGACGACGCTGATGCACCAGCTGGCTCAGATGAGATTTGGCCAACAACAGGTCATGTCTATCGAAGACCCTGTGGAAATCAAGCAGGAAAACATGCTCCAGCTTCAGCTGAATGAAACCATCGGGATGACCTACGACAGCCTTATCAAATTGTCTCTGCGCCACCGACCGGACCTTTTGATTATAGGGGAAATCCGCGACCAAGAAACGGCTCGTGCGGTGGTAAGGGCTAGTTTGACAGGGGCCACGGTCTTTTCAACCATCCATGCCAAGAGCATTCGCGGAGTGTATGAGCGCCTGTTAGAGCTGGGTGTCAGTGAGGACGAGCTGCGCATGGTGTTACAGGGCGTCTGTTACCAGCGCTTAATCGGGGGAGGAGGTGTGATCGACTTTGTCAACCAAGACTATCAACAGCATGAAGCCAGTCTCTGGAACCAGCAGATTGACCAGCTTTTTGCAGATGGACATATCACAGCTGATCAAAGGCAGGCGGAAAAAATTATCTACGCCTAAGCAAAAGAAGATTATCGAGCTGTTCCGCAATCTCTTTACCAGCGGTTTTCATCTGGCAGAGATTGTCGATTTTCTACGGCGGAGTGCCCTTTTAGAAGAGGTCTATGTCGCAGAAATGCGTTCGGGTTTGGCTGCCGGCCAGTCGTTTTCCCAGATTATGAAGCGTTTGGGCTTTTCAGATAATGTGGTCACCCAGCTATCTTTGTCAGAGTTGCATGGAAATCTAAATCTGAGTTTGGGTAAAATCGAGGATTATCTGGAAAATCTATCCAAGGTTCGTAAGAAATTGATTGAGGTGGGGACTTATCCCTTGATGCTGCTTGGGTTTTTGGTGCTGATTATGCTAGGCTTGCGTAATTATCTCTTGCCCCAGCTGGATAGTCAAAATATGGCTACTCAGTTCATTCATCACCTACCGCAAATCTTCTTGGGAGGCGTTCTGGTGAATTGCTTGCTGATTTGCGGTGGCTGGTTCTATTTTCGCAAGAGCTCTAAGATGAGATTTTTCAGTCGTTTGGCCAAGTTTCCTTTTGTTGGCACCCTAGTACGAGCCTATCTGACGGCCTACTATGCGCGTGAATGGGGAAATATGATTGGGCAAGGGCTGGAATTAAGCCAGATCTTTCTCATCATGCAGGACCAGCCTTCTCAGCTCTTTCAGGAGCTGGGACGAGACTTGGAGACGGCTCTAGGTGCAGGTCAGGGCTATGCCGAGAAGGTCGGTACCTACCCCTTCTTTAAGAAAGAGCTGGCCTTAATCATCGAATACGGCGAGGTCAAGTCCAAGTTGGGTGACGAATTGGAACTGTATGCCGAAAAGACTTGGGAAGAGTTTTTCCTGAGAATCAATCGTGCCATGAATTTGATTCAGCCTCTCGTCTTTGTCTTTGTCGCCCTCGTGATCGTTTTACTTTATGCAGCTATGTTGCTGCCAATTTATCAGAATATGGAGATTCAATTATGAAAAAATTAAAAACTTTGAAGGTTAAAGCTTTCACTCTGGTGGAAATGTTAGTCGTTCTTTTAATCATCAGCGTCTTGATGCTCTTGTTTGTTCCGAATTTGACTAGGCAGAAGGATACTGTTTCAGATACGGGCAATGCGGCCGTAGTCAAGGTGGTAGAAAGTCAGGCTGAGCTTTATGAATTGAAGAATGTTAATGAAAAAGCCACTCTAGGGAAATTGGTTGCTGATGGTCGGATTACCGATAAGCAGGTAGCATCCTATAAGGCTTACTATGGAAAAAACAGCAGTGAACCTCGTGCAGTTGCGGATTAAGGCTTTTACGCTGCTGGAAAGTCTCCTAGCCTTATTTGTAGTCAGTTTCATTTTATTAGGTCTGTCTGGCTCTGTTCAGGCTGGTTTTAATCAGGTGCAGGAGCAGCTGTTTTTCATGGAATTTGAGCATCTTTATCAGGAGAGCCAAAAGCTGAGTCTAGCTGGGCATGAAAAGATCAAATTGACCATTTCGGAGCGTAAGATTTCCAATGGCTACCAGCAGGTGGAGTTTCCCAAGACCTTACAGGAGCATGCTCCTCAGACTATTCAGTTTGACCAGGCTGGCGGGAATTCTTCGCTCAGCAAGATTGTTTTTCAAACGGAGGATAAAAAGGTTGTTTACCAGCTTTATATGGGCAATGGAAAGTTTAAAAAGACGACGAATGGAGGCTAGTATTTTGCTGGAGGCTCTGGTGGCAATGGCGGTTTTTGCGGCTATTGCCAGCCTCCTGCTTGGCCAGATTAGCCAGTCGCGGAAGGAACAGACTCGATTATTGCAGGAGGAGGAAGTCCTACGGGTTACTCGGATGGCCATGCAGACGGGACAGGAAAATCTGACGGTCAACGGCATCACAGTCCGCCAGACCAAGACCGACCAGCAATTAACCGTCTACCACCAAGAGGAGAAGGTGCTCAGTGTTAAAAAACGTTAAAATTAAAGCTTTTACACTCTTAGAGACTCTAGTCGCCCTGCTGGTCTTGAGCGGTGGTATGCTAGTCTTTCAGTCGATGACCAAGCTTCTGGCTTTTGAACTGCGACATCAACAGGAAAATAAGCAGCAGGAATGGCTCTTATTTGTCGATCAGTTGGAGACGGAGCTATCGCGCAGCCAATTTGACCGAGTCGAAAACGACAAAATCTATGTCAAACAGGATGGTAAAAATATAGCTTTGGGCAAGTCTCGGAGTGATGATTTCCGCAAGACGGATTCTTCGGGGCGTGGCTATCAACCCATGATCTATGGACTCAAAGCTGCTCCGGTCAGTCAGGAGGGGGACCTTGTTCGCTTTCGCTTCCGGTTTGAAAATAATTTAGAAAGAGAGTACATCTATCGTGTTCAAGATAAAAGTTAAGGCAGGCATCTTGCTTTATGCCCTCTTTATGGCAGCAGTCTTTAGCTTGCTCTTGCAATTTTATCTGAATCGGCAGGTGGCCAATCAGCGTCTCTTTCAAGCCAATCGGGAGCGGGCAGAAGCCTATGCCTTGGCTGTTTTGACCAAGGAGACTGCCACAGAGGAGAACGGGCAGTTAGCCTTTGACAAAGGGAGCACCCATTATCGCAGGCAGGGAAATATGCTGGAAGTCAGCAGCCAACTCGCCAATCAGAAGAGCTATTCTTTCTATTTTGAGAGCAAAAAGGAGTCAGAGAAGGAGGACAAGGAAGCTAAAGACTCCAAAGATACTAAAAAAAGTAAAGCGCCCTCTCCTTCAACCGACAAGAGAAGCGACTAATATAAATGTAAAAGATTTGTAATCCGATAGCCCTTGGAAAGAGGGCTTCTTTTTGGTATCATAAGACAACGGAGGATGCCATGAAATTTGAAAAAATAGAACGAGCTTTTCATCTACTTTTAGAAAACGTGCAAAATATCCAAAATGTGCTGGGGACAAATTTCTATGATGCCTTGATTGAGCAGAATGGGATTTATCTGGACGGAGATACAGACTTACAAGAAATTCTGAAAAACAATGACAAGCTTCGTGCCTTGCATTTGACCAAGGAGGAGTGGCGTCGGGCTTATCAGTTTATTTTTATGAAGGCTTCTCAGACAGAGCCACTCCAAGCTAATCACCAGTTCACACCGGATTCGGTCGGCTTTTTGCTGAGTTTTTTGATTGACCAGTTGGCCCGAGACGAGAGAGTTGATTTGCTAGAGATCGGTAGTGGGACAGGCAATTTGGCGGAGACTCTGCTCAACCACACGCAAAAGAATATGGATTATCTGGGCCTAGAAATTGACGATTTGCTGATTGATTTGTCTGCCAGCATTGCCGAAGTTATGAATTCTAAGGCACACTTTGCTCAAGGAGATGCGGTGCGGCCTCAGGTTCTGAAAGAAAGCGACTTGATTGTCAGTGATTTGCCAGTGGGCTATTATCCAGATGATGCCGTGGCAGCTCGTTATGAGGTTGCCAGTCCAGACGAGCATACTTACGCCCATCATCTCTTGATGGAGCAATCGCTAAAATATTTGAAGCCGGGAGGCTATGCTATCTTTCTCGCACCAAATAATCTGCTGACGAGTCCTCAAAGTCACCTGCTTAAAAAATGGCTACTGTCTAGCGCTCAGCTTTTGGCAATGATTTCCCTGCCAGAGAAGATTTTCGCGAGCCGACAGAATGCTAAGACGATATTTGTCCTGAGAAAACAAGGCGAATCAGTCATCCAGCCGTTTATCTACCCTTTGCAGGACTTGCAAAGTCAGGATGAAATCTTAAAGTTTCGTGAAAGTTTTCAAAACTGGGTCAAAGTTAGTGAAATTCGAACAAATTTCTGATATAATAGTTTGAAAACGCTTAAAGAGGTGACGAGATGTCAAAAACTATTTCTATTAATGCCGGAAGTTCAAGTTTAAAATGGCAACTTTATTCAATGCCAGAGGAAAAGGTGCTAGCTAAAGGTTTGATTGAGCGGATTGGTCTCAAAGATTCAATCTCTACGGTTAAATTTGATGGTCGTTCTGAACGCCAAACCTTAGATATTGCTGACCATACACAAGCTGTGAAAATTTTATTGGACGATTTGAAACGATTTGAAATTATTCAATCTTACGATGAAATCACAGGTGTTGGGCACCGTGTCGTAGCTGGAGGCGAGTATTTCAAAGAATCAGCTCTTGTGACCGACGATGTGTTGGAAAAGATTGAAGAGTTGTCTCTGCTAGCTCCTTTACACAATCCTGCTAATGCTGACGGTATCCGTGCTTTCAGGCAACTTCTTCCAGACATTACCAGTGTGGCTGTTTTTGATACATCTTTCCACACAACCATGCCAGAAAAAGCTTATCGCTATCCATTGCCAACCAAGTATTACACTGAAAATAAGGTTCGTAAATACGGAGCGCACGGAACTAGCCATGAGTATGTAGCCCACGAAGCTGCGAAACTTTTGGGTAAACCGATTGAAGAATTGAAACTCATCACTTGCCACATCGGAAACGGTGCTTCTATCACAGCAGTTGATAAGGGGCGCTCAGTGGATACTTCTATGGGCTTCACTCCTCTTGGTGGGGTTATGATGGGAACACGTACGGGTGACATCGATCCAGCGATTATTCCATACTTGATGCAGCATACAGATGATTTCAACACGCCAGAAGATATCAGTCGAATTCTGAACCGTGAATCTGGACTGTTGGGTGTTTCAGAGAAATCAAGCGATATGCGTGATATTCATGAAGCTATGCGTGCAGGTGATGAAAAGGCACAATTGGCAAATGAAATTTTTGTGGATCGCATTCAAAAATACATTGGTCAGTATTTAGCTATTTTAAATGGAGCAGATGCCATTATCTTTACAGCTGGTATTGGTGAAAACTCTGTGACCATCCGTCGCATGGTTATCGAAGGAATTTCTTGGTTTGGCTGCGATGTTGATCCAGAGAAGAATTTCTTTGGTGCCACAGGAGATATTTCAACAGAAGCTGCTAAAGTCAGAGTTCTGGTTATCCCGACAGATGAAGAGTTAGTCATTGCGCGTGATGTAGAACGCTTTAAAAATCAATAATCAAAAGCTCGGCCTAGCTGAGCTTTTTCTTGTGACTTTGTGATCATTCTTTGGTCAGATAGGATGATTCAAAACGAGGTGGAGGTGCTAGTAGTCAAAGATGGACTGGGGAGCAATTTGGCATAAGGCAGATGACCTATCAAGATAAGATTGCTGCTTGTTGATATCTGGCATGCTAAGTTGCTAGATAGAGGAGAAGAAAAAGACGATGTCCGGTAGGGAATCGTCTTTTTGGGGAAAATCTGTTTTTTGAAAGAATTGTGGCTAGTTGTCGATGTGGAGTATAAGTCTTTGGGACTTTATTATCCGGTTAGCTATCTTTTTTAGACTTGTTTCTATGCTGTTTGATTTCTGCTTCAAAACTCTCTGACGGTGCTTCCATGCTGATGGTTTCTAGGGTGAACGGATGAGTCAATGTCAAGCGGTGGGCATGGAGCATGAGGCGGCCTTGGGGTTGAGAATGGTAGAGAGGATCGCCGATAATGGGATGGCCGTGATGGGCGAGATGGACACGAATTTGGTGAGTCCGTCCGGTTTTCAATTGACATTTGACCAGAGTCGTGTTGCCAAAGTCCTTAAGTCGGGTTACATGAGTTTCGGCGTAGAGTCCTTTTTTCGGATCAACGAGGCGTTTCCGTCGGTCATGGCGGTCGCGTCCAATTTTATCTTTATAAACGATAGTCTTGCTGGGAAATTTTCCTTGAGCAAGGGCCCAATATTCGCGGGAGATTTCTTTGTTTTCCAAGAGTCGGTTGAGAATGGGGAGGACAAAGGGATTTTTAGCAAACAGGATGGCGCCACTGGTTTCTTTGTCCAGCCGGTGGACGACATAGCAGGTCTGTCCGACATAGCTTGACACATGATTGAGCAGAGCGACTTCTGTCGGCTCATTGCCGTGACTTTTCATGCCGTTTGGCTTGTTGACGATGATGAGATGCTCGTCTTGATAGAGCTCCTTGACCAGATGAGGTTGGCCAGGGGGGAGTTCTTTTTCTGGATAATCCTCTTTGTCAAAGGTCAGTTGAATGCTGTCACCAGGCTTGACCAAAGTTTGCCAATGGATGGACTCACCGTTAACCAAAATGTGTTTCTTGGTTCGGAGAAAGTGCCGAATCTTTCGTGGGATGAGCAGCTGGTCTTCTAGTAATTCTTTGACGGTCATCGGAGGCAGGCTTGCGGGGATGGTAATAGTAAATTTCATGTTTTCATTGTAGCAAAAACTAGCCCATTTGGAAATGCTTCGTTGGAAAGAGGAAAGGAGCTCTGCTATTTCCTTAAAGAAAGCTAAAAGGAGTAGAAAGTAGCGGAGTCGTGCCTTGTGTCTGCATGGATAAGGTGATAAAATATGTTTTATGAAGAAATTAAATGATATATTTGAAAAATTAGTCAATTTGTTTAAAACGGATCAGCCTGAGAAGAAGGTTGCTGAGGAGTTGGAGGGCGAGACGCCTGAGCCTAGCTATAGCCGGTCTGGTAAGAATCGGAAGAAGCCCCTGTCTCAACATCCTTTCCGTCGCTTTTGGCGCAGGTTTCATCTGACCAAGATATTCTTGATTCTCGGCTTGACCTTTGGTCTGGTAGTTGGTGGCTATCTTTTTTATGTAGCTAAGACGACTAATGTCAAAGATTTGCAGAATGCTCTTAAAGCCACGACCTTGATCTATGATAAGGATGGAAATGAAGCGGGCAGCTTGTCTGGGCAAAAGGGAACCTATGTCGAATTGGATGCGATTAGTCAGGACTTGCAGAACGCTGTGATTGCGACAGAAGACCGATCCTTTTATAAGAATGGCGGGATTAACTATAGTCGCTTCTTTCTGGCCATTTTGACTGCGGGGCGTTCGGGTGGTGGCTCGACTATCACGCAGCAGTTGGCCAAAAATGCCTATCTTTCTCAGGATCAGACCATTGAGCGGAAGGCCAAGGAATTTTTCCTAGCTTTAGAGATTAACAAAAAGTACAGCAAGCAGGAAATCCTGACCATGTATCTCAATAATTCTTATTTTGGAAATGGCGTTTGGGGAGTGGAAGATGCCAGCAAGAAATACTTTGGTGTATCTGCCAGCCAGCTCAGCTTGGATCAATCAGCGGTTCTAGCTGGTATGCTCAAAGGACCAGAGCTATATAATCCCCTGTATTCAGTCGAAAATGCAACCAACCGTCGTGACACCGTTCTTCAAAATATGGTGGCGGCAGGTTACATTGATCAGGCGACGGCGGATCAGGCTGCGACGGTTGGTATTGGAGGCCAGCTAGTCGATGCCTACGAAGGCAAGTCAGAAGACTACCGCTACCCATCTTATTTTGATGCTGTTATCAATGAAGCGGTCAATGATTACGGTCTGACGGAAGAAGAAATCGTTAACAACGGCTATCGGATTTACACTGAATTGGACCAAAATTACCAAGCCAGCATGCAGGTTATTTATAGCAATGTTGATCTCTTCCCGCTGGCTGAGGACGGGACGCGGGCCGAGTCAGGAAGCGTAGCGCTGGATCCTAAGACGGGTGGTGTTCGGGCTCTGGTTGGCCGTGTCAACAGTGCTGATGGCTCTGCTTTTAGGACGTTCAACTATGCGACTCAGTCTGCTCGTAGTCCAGGCTCAACCATCAAGCCTTTGGTGGCCTACAGCCCAGCTATAGCAGCCGGCTGGTCAACGGATAAGGAGCTAGATAATAGTCGGACAGTTTTTGGTGACTATAAGGTCAATAACTACGGCAATATCCAAAGTTCACCGACGGTTCCGATGTATCAAGCCTTGGCTGAATCGCTCAATATCCCCGCGGTTTCAACAGTGGATGAATTAGGCGTGAACAAGGCCTTTGAATACGGCAAAAAGTTTGGGCTTAATATGGACAAGGTAGAACAGAATCTAGGTGTGGCTCTGGGAAGCGGCGTGACGACCAATCCACTTCAGATGGCTCAAGCCTATTCAGTCTTTGCGAATGATGGAGTTATGAATGATGCCCATCTTATCACCAAGATAGAAAATGCTAGTGGTCAGGTTGTTAAAACCCACCGGCAGACTTCTACCCGCGTTCTCAATCGCTCAACCACAGAAAAGATGACCAGTATGATGCTGGGAACTTTCTCAAACGGAACGGGAGTCTATGCAGCTCCGTATGGCTATACAATGGCTGGAAAGACAGGAACGACAGAGACTGACTTTAACCCTGATTTGTCAGGAGACCAGTGGGTCATCGGCTACACACCAGATGTAGTTATCAGCCAATGGCTGGGCTTCCCTAAGACGGATGAAACTCACTATCTGACTGGTACAAGTGCCAATGAAGCTTCGGCTATTTTCCGCAATGTAGCCAACACCATCCTGCCTTATACGGAAGGAACTTCCTTCTCGGGTGAGAAAAATGCCTATGCTGAAAATGGGATTTCCCCGGTCGATACCTACGGAACTGGTCAAACGAATACGACTAGCGAAAATAAAGACTTCCTGAAAGATGTCCAGGAGCGGGCGCAAAACCTGGTAGATGATGCCAAGAAAGCTATCGATGAGTCTGGGATTACTGAAAAAGCCAAAAATCTCTGGGATACCATTACTGGCTGGTTCCATTAATCATCTAAACGGCTTGTCAAAGAAGTAGAAAACTGCTATAATAGAGGAATGGAGGCGTCATGGCATTAAAAAAAGCGAGTCTAGCGTGTACAGTTTGTGGGTCACGAAACTACTCAATCAAACTTAGTAGCACTCCAAAACCTACGCGTCTAGAAGTGAATAAATATTGTAAACACTGCAGTAAATATACACTGCATAAAGAAACCAGATAGGAGATAGTTGTGAAATTCATTAAAGATGTTTTCGTTTTGCTACGAGATACAACTTGGCCTACCCGTAAAGAAAGATGGACTGATTTCCTTTCCGTAATGGAATACACAGCATTCTTTGCTGTTGTCATCTATATTTTTGATAAGGTAGTTGCCAGCGGTCTCTTCCGCATAATCAACATGTTTTCATAAGAAAGATAGAGTTGCTTAGGCAACTCTATTTGTCTGTAAAATATTTACCAAAATGCTTTGTAATTTTAGATTTTATGGTATAATAGGGCTAGATATCAAGCAGAAGCCCTAGGCTTTTTTATTTAGGAAAGGACAAAACATGGACAGTTTTGATAAAGGCTGGTTTGTACTGCAAACCTACTCAGGCTATGAAAATAAGGTAAAGGAAAATCTCTTGCAACGTGCCCAGACCTATAATATGCTGGAAAATATCCTGCGCGTGGAAATTCCGACTCAGACCGTACAAGTCGAGAAAAACGGCAAGAGCAAGGAAGTCGAAGAGAACCGCTTCCCAGGTTATGTCTTGGTTGAGATGGTCATGACGGACGAAGCTTGGTTTGTCGTGCGGAACACACCAAACGTAACTGGATTTGTAGGTTCACACGGAAACCGTTCGAAACCAACTCCGCTCTTGGAAGAAGAAATCCGCAGCATTCTGATTTCTATGGGACAAACGGTTCAAGAGTTTGACTTGGATGTCAAAGTGGGCGATACAGTTCGCATCATTGAAGGTGCCTTTGCTAACTATACTGGTAAAATCACGGAAATTGACAATAATAAGGTCAAGATGATTATCTCTATGTTTGGAAATGACACGGTGGCCGAAGTCAACCTCAGCCAAATTGCTGAATTATAATTTTTGAATGCATGAAAAGGAGTCGGAAAGCATTTTCCGCTCTTTTTTGTTAGCAGCGCTGAGATTTTAGATAAAAGCTGGTCATTCTGGGATCATTGCAATTCATTAAACTTGACAAATGACGTAAAAAACAAGCAAAAAAAGCCTGATTTTTCAGGCTTTTAGTTAGTATAAAGTCGGATTTAAACCGATAAAAAAGGCGGTAGACGGATTTGAACCGACGATCAAGCTTTTGCAGAGCCGTGCCTTACCACTTGGCTATACCGCCGCAACTCTTACTATTCTATCGTAAAACAGCCTATTCGTCAAGAGTCTGACCCGACTTAAGTGAGAATTTCTTGAAGGAATCCTAATAGATAAACTGGATTAAGGAGAGAAAATACTGCCCAAATACTTGTCAAAAGCTAGAAAATTTGATATGATAGTAGATGCCGTTTAAACGGTAGAAATACTCATTTTAGATGAATTGTGGAGCCGTTGCCGATTGGTAGCTCTGCGAGCTGAAATCTAAAAGAGGAAAAAAACAAAAAGGAGAATTTACTCATGGCAGTAATTTCAATGAAACAACTTCTTGAGGCTGGTGTTCACTTTGGTCACCAAACTCGTCGCTGGAACCCTAAGATGGCTAAGTACATCTTCACTGAGCGTAACGGTATCCACGTTATCGACCTTCAACAAACTGTAAAATACGCAGATCAAGCTTATGACTTCATGCGTGATGCAGCTGCAAACGATGCAGTTATCTTGTTTGTTGGTACTAAAAAGCAAGCTGCTGAAGCTGTAAAAGAAGAAGCAGAACGTGCTGGTCAATACTACATCAACCACCGTTGGTTGGGTGGAACTCTTACAAACTGGACAACTATCCAAAAACGTGTTGCTCGTTTGAAAGAAATCAAACGTATGGAAGAAGAAGGAATCTTCGAAGTTCTTCCTAAGAAAGAAGTAGCACTTTTGAACAAACAACGTGCTCGTCTTGAAAAATTCTTGGGTGGTATCGAAGATATGCCTCGCATCCCAGATGTAATGTACATCGTTGACCCTCATAAAGAGCAAATCGCTGTTAAGGAAGCTAAGAAACTTGGTATTCCAGTAGTTGCGATGGTTGACACAAACACTGATCCAGACGATATCGATGTGATTATCCCTGCTAACGACGACGCTATCCGTGCCGTTAAATTGATCACTGCGAAAATGGCTGATGCTGTTATCGAAGGCCGTCAAGGTGAGGACGCTGTAGCGACTGTTGAAGCAGAATTTGCTGCAACTGAAACTCAAGCAGACTCAATCGAAGAAATCGTTGAAGTTGTAGAAGGCGACAACGCATAATTTTCATAAGTCAATTAACCTAAAGGGGCGGGGCTCAGCCCGGCCCCTTTATTTAAAAATAGTAAACATAGGAGAAGAAAAATGGCAGAAATTACAGCTAAGCTTGTAAAAGAATTGCGCGAAAAATCTGGTGCTGGTGTCATGGACGCTAAGAAAGCATTGGTTGAAACAGATGGTGACATCGAAAAAGCGATTGAATTGCTTCGCGAAAAAGGTATGGCAAAAGCAGCTAAGAAGGCTGACCGTGTTGCCGCTGAAGGTTTGACAGGCGTTTATGTGGATGGTAACGTTGCAGCTATCGTTGAAGTCAACGCTGAAACTGACTTTGTTGCGAAAAACGCTCAATTTGTTGAATTGGTAAATGCTACTGCAAAAGTTATCGCAGAAGGCAAGCCAGCGAACAACGAAGAAGCATTTGCATTGACAATGCCTTCAGGTGAAACTCTTGAAGCTGCATACGTATCTGCAACTGCGACTATCGGAGAAAAAATCTCATTCCGTCGTTTTGCTTTGGTTGAAAAGACTGATGCTCAACACTTCGGTGCTTACCAACACAATGGTGGCCGTATCGGTGTTGTTTCAGTGATTGACGGTGGTGATGACGCTCTTGCGAAACAAATTTCTATGCATATCGCAGCGATGAAACCAACTGTTCTTTCATACAAAGAATTGGATGAGCAATTTGTTAAAGATGAATTGGCACAATTAAACCACGCGATCGATCAAGACAATGAAAGCCGCGCTATGGTTGACAAGCCAGCACTTCCACACTTGAAATATGGTTCAAAAGCTCAGTTGACTGACGAAGTGATTGCACAAGCTGAAGCTGACATCAAAGCTGAATTGGCTGCTGAAGGCAAACCAGAAAAAATCTGGGACAAGATCATCCCAGGTAAAATGGATCGCTTCTTGCTTGACAACACTAAAGTTGACCAAGCTTATACACTTCTTGCACAAGTGTACATCATGGATGACAGCAAGACAGTTGAAGCTTACCTTGAATCAGTGAATGCTTCAGTAGTTGAGTTTGTTCGCTTTGAAGTTGGTGAAGGTATTGAAAAAGCAGCTAACGACTTCGAATCAGAAGTTGCAGCAACAATGGCAGCTGCTCTTGGCCAAAACTAATCTAAGTTTATAACAAAAAAAGATTGAAAAGAAATTATTTCTTTTCAATCTTTTTTATTATGCTTGCCTGAATAGTTCTTCTTTTAAATTGAGAAGAATTGACCTACGAGATAGGTGACAGCCATGGTCAAAAGTCCGATAGTGAGGTTACGGATCATGGCATTTTTAATGGGTGCCTGTCCCAATTTTGCACTAGTATAGCCGGTTCCCAAGAGGGAAAGAGCTACAACAAGGACGGTCGCTGGAATCCTATAGGCAGCCGGAAGCAGAACGATGGTCAGCATAGGGAAGATTGCACCTATGGCAAAGGCTAGAAAGCTGGATATAGCTGCATGCCAAGGATTAGTGAACTCTTCGACCTCAATGCCGTACTTTTCCTCGACCAAGGCCTTGAGCGGATCCTGCAAGAAGGCACGATTGGTCAAGAGTTGGGCAGAAGTCTCGCACTCACCGTTTTGGACGTAGGAGGCGTAGAGCGACTGTCTGGCAATATCTGGATTTTTTTCCAAGAGTTCTCGCTCTCTAGCTACTGCAGCCTCCTCAGTGTCCTTCTGAGTGGAAACGGATACATACTCCCCGCCTGCCATAGAAAATGCACCTGCAAAGACAGCAGCCAGACCAGATAGAAAGATAATCCAAACATCTTCCGTCGCACTGGCCACCCCGATGACCACCCCTGCGATAGAAATAATACCGTCGTTGGCCCCCAAAACCCCAGCCCGCAAAATATTCAGGCGTCCACTAAAATTTTTGTCAATCTTATGTTCTTCCATTCTAAAACTTTTCTCTTTTCTTTTTATTTATAATCATTATAAATAAAAAGAACGACGATAGCAAGTGAAAGTCGGAAAATGAGAAAAGTCCGACGATTTAAGGGAAAATTCCTATCAAAAAAGGAGCCGTTTTAAACGACTCCTCAGATTGAAGACAAACATTCCAAATGGTGTTTGTCTTTTTCTGTTTGTCAGGCTAATATTTCATCTTTTGATAGAATAATGGTCATTTGAACAAAATAAAAAGGCTTGTCCACCCTCATTTTTACTAGTTTTTTAAGATTCAAACACGCCAAAGTAAGCCCAACCTTATCTTCCATTTTGGACTTTCCTTTCTCTCTGGTGTATCTCAAGTTATGATATTCCTTAGCAGTCCCAAAGAGTCGCTCAATTGTTTCCTTGCGCTTCTTATAAAGCTCCTTCATCCCTCTTTTGTGGCGAATCTCTTCACAAAATTCAAGGTCATCTTTCCATACATGTCTTGTGATGACTTTCTGCTGATTCTGGCTCTGGGTACAAACTGATGATAGGGGACAGGCGACACATACTTTTGGATCACTCTTATACTCACGGTAGCCTGCTCGGGTCGTCGTGCGATAGGTTAACACTTGGTTCTCTGGGCAGAGGTAACAGTCATAGAAGGCATCATAAACAAAATCACCGGGCCTTAAGTTCCCTTTTACACCCTTGGGGCGGGTATAGGGAAAGACAGGGATGATGTTTCGCTCTAATAAATAATGAGCAATAGCTGGGGTCTTATAGCCTGAGTCCGCAATAATGTAGCGTGGGGAGAAAGCTTCTATCTTTGAAAAAAGGGCAGGGAAAGCCTGACTATCGTGTACATTTCCTGCTTCAACACTATAAGCTAGTGCCCAACCATGCTTGTCACAAGCTACCTGGGCAGAATAGGCAAATACTTCCTTGTGTTGACCCTTGTGGAACCAGCCACTCTCTGGGTCTGTCCTTGAGATTTTCTTTTCTTTAGCCTCGCTTTCTTTTGCGGGCTTTAAGGACTTTTTTTCATGTTTCCTCCTATCTAAATCAATCTCAACTTCCAATTGCTCACTCATAAATTTAGCTTGTTGGGCAACCATTTTCTTACGATATTTGTGACTGTTAGCTGCCGCTTTGATGTGAGTACCATCCACAAATAGTTCCGAAGGATCAATTAAGCCAGCACATAAAGCTTGATGGAGCACTCGCGAAAATATCTCTGAAATTAATTCTTTATCTTGAAAACGACGACTGTAATTCTTTCCATAGGTGGTAAAATGAGGGACCTTGTCATCCAAGCTTAGTCCAAGAAACCAACGATAAGCTACATTTACTTCAATATCTTTAATGGTTTGGCGCATGGAGCGAATGCCATAAAAACATTGAATCAAAGGGATTTTGACTAACATGACAGGATCGAGACTAGGACGACCATTATCTGGACTATAGGTGTCTTCTACCAAGTCATAGATAAAATCAAAATCAAGCTTTGAATCCACTTGGCGAAGAAAGTGATCCTCTGGGACCAATTCGTCGATCGTATAGAAGCCATATTGGCAGCGATGATAATCAGGTTTTTCTTTGTGAAACATAGAGAATACCTCACAATTCTTCTCACCTCTATTATACGACTTTACAAAAAGAAAAGCCCTTAGAAAAGTGTCTTCTAAGGACTTTGTCTTCAATCTGAGGAGCCGTTTTAAACGACTCCTTTCTTTGTAATCACGATAATGTTGTAGCCAACTGATTATTTCACCACAATATTAACCAGTTTATTTGGCACACTAATGACTTTCACGATTTCTTTACCAGCGATTTCAGACTTGATTTTCTCATCTGCCAGAGCGATTTCCTGCAATTCCTCACGGCTCAAGTCCTTTGCTACGACTAGTTTAGCACGAACTTTACCCTTGATTTGAACTACGATTTCGACCTCTGCCTCGACCAGTTTACTCTCATCATAAGTTGGCCAAGCTACATAGGAAATGCTCTCGCCAGTTTGAGCGACTGCCTGCCAGAGTTCTTCAGCCAAGTGCGGTGCAAAAGGCGCCAGCAATTGAATAAAGCCTTTAGCGTATTCGACATAGAGCTTCTCTTCCTTGTTAGCTGCATTGACAAAGATCATGAGCTGGGCAATGGCTGTGTTAAACTTGAGCTCCTCAATCTGCTCTGTGACAGACTTGACTGTTTCGTTGTATACCTTGTCGAGAGCACCATTGTTATCCGCAACGATTTCTTTACTTGTAATCAAACGGTAGACACGATCCAGGAACTTACGGCTACCTTCCAGACCTTCTTCTGACCAAGCGATGGATGCATCCAACGGCCCCATGAACATTTCATAGACACGAAGTGTATCGGCACCATATTGCTCCACTACATCGTCTGGGTTGACCACATTCTTCAGAGACTTAGACATCTTAGCTGGTGCCTGCTCTAGTTCTTCTCCAGTTTCGATATTGAAGAAAGAACCATCGCGTTTTTCCACCTTGTCTGTCGCCACTAGAGCACCGCGACTATCACGGTAGCTTGTTCCCAGAATCATTCCTTGGTTAAAGAGTTTTTGGAAAGGCTCTTTGGTCGGAACCACTCCGATATCATAGAGGAACTTGTGCCAGAAGCGGGCGTAGAGCAGGTGGAGCACAGCGTGCTCTGCGCCACCGATATAAATATCAACTGGCAGCCAGGCCTTGAGCAAGTCTTCGTCTGCTAATTTCTCATTGTTGTGTGGGTCAATGTAACGCAGGTAATACCAGCTAGAACCAGCCCATTGTGGCATGGTGTTGGTTTCGCGGCGTCCTTTGACACCATCTTCCCGAGTCACTTCCAGCCAGTCAGTCAGATTGGCCAGAGGACTTTCACCGGTACCAGAAGGGCGGATATCCTTGGTTACAGGCAAGACGAGCGGCAATTCATTTTCAGGAACAGCCGTTGAGGTGCCATCTTCCCAATGAATAATTGGAATCGGCTCACCCCAGTAGCGTTGACGGCTAAAGAGCCAGTCGCGCAGGCGATAAGTGACTTTTTCATTTCCGACACCTTCCGCTTCCAGCCAAGCAACCATCTTGTCAATAGCGGCAGCCTTGTCCAAGCCATCTAGGAAGCCAGAGTTAATATGCGGACCGTCTTCTGTGTAAGCAGCTTCTGCAACATTGCCACCCTCTAGAACCGGAATAATCTCTAAATCAAACTGCTTAGCAAACTCCCAGTCGCGCTCGTCGTGTGCAGGAACAGCCATGATGGCACCTGTTCCGTAGCTTGCAAGCACATAGTCGGCAATCCAGATGGGGATTTCCTTGCCATTGACAGGATTGATGGCATAAGCTCCTGTCCAGACACCGGTCTTCTCCTTGGCTAAATCAGTCCGAGCAAGGTCGGATTTGAGGCTGGCTGCATGTTTGTAGTCTGCTACTGCTTGGGCTTGTTCTGCACTTGTAATGGCATCGACGAGAGCATGCTCCGGAGCTAAAACAGCATAGGTCGCACCAAAAAGAGTGTCCGGACGAGTCGTAAAGACAGTGAAGTCCTTGTCTGTGTCCTTAATCTTGAAGGTTACATTGGCACCGGTTGATTTCCCGATCCAGTTGCGCTGCATGTCCTTGATAGACTCAGTCCAGTCCAGCTCCTCCAAGTCATTGAGCAAACGTTCTGCATAAGCTGTGATTTTCAGCATCCACTGACGCATAGGTTTGCGGACAACTGGATAACCACCGCGCTCAGATGTGCCGTCTGGCAGGACTTCCTCATTGGCAATAGCCGTTCCCAGCTCTTCAACCCAGTTTACTGGCACTTCAGCTTCATAAGCCAGGCCTTTTTCGTAGAGCTTGGTGAAAATCCACTGGGTCCACTTGTAGTAGTTAGGGTCAGTCGTGTTAACTTCCCGATCCCAGTCGTAAGAAAAACCAAGCGCATTTATTTGGCGTTTGAAGTTGGCAATGTTTTCTGCTGTAAAGTCAGCCGGGTCATTGCCTGTATCCATAGCGTACTGCTCGGCTGGCAGACCAAAGGCATCCCAACCCATTGGGTGAAGGACATTGTAGCCTTGCGCGCGCTTGTAGCGGCTGAGGATATCCGTCGCTGTGTAGCCTTCAGGGTGTCCTACGTGCAGACCAGCTCCTGATGGATAAGGAAACATATCCAGCGCATAAAAGTTAGGCTTGTCCTTGTCCGTACCTGTCTTGAATGTATGGTGCTCAGCCCAGTATTTCTGCCACTTGGGCTCGATTTCTTTGTGATTGTAAGTTGCCATAATCATTTACTCTCCAACGATCTTTTCTGTGTTCTAGACACGTTTCTATCTATTATACCATTTTCAAGGGATTTTGAAAGTAACCGACGAAGGAGAATGAAGAAAATCTTTGCGGCTTGACCTTGACTTATTTTTAAAAACAAATAGAATGAAAGCAAGTTTAAAAAAGTGAGGTTGAGGATGACAAGAAAGACTTTATTTCAGATTATTGAGCCCCATCAAAAGGAAAATGCGATTGAAAAATCCTATGATGTGCTTATGTTCCTGACTATTATTGTCAGCCTGATCCCCCTGACCACCAAAAGTCACACAGGAATCTTCATGTGGTTGGATTTTGTGTCAACGATTATTTTTGTTATTGACTACGTGCTTAGACTCGTTACTGCCGATTATAAATTGGAAAAAGGGAAGCTCTCTTTTTTCCTCTATCCTTTTACCTTTCTGGCGCTGGCTGATTTGCTCTGCATTTTGCCTTCCCTCTTTTTGTTGAATAATAGTTTGCGGCTCTTTTGGCTCTTGGCTACATCTTCATTTCTGCCCTTATCATTTTTAATGTCGAGCCTAGTACATTTCCTAATTTTTTTGACGCCCTCTACTGGGCAACTATCTCCTTGACGACGGTTGGTTATGGTGATATTTATGCAGTTTCAACGACTGGAAAAATTATTACCATGATTTCTTCCTTTTTAGGAATCGCCATTGTGGCTCTGCCCGCTGGTATCATCACAGCCGGTTATATGAAAGAAATAAAAGAACTATAAAAACCTGTTCGGGAAGGCTCTAATGCCTTCCTGAGCAGGTTTTTTGATTGATTAATTATTATTGAAGTTGTTACCAAATCACCACGCGCTCTTCTGGGCTACGCCACATGCCGTCTCCTTCTTGGACATCAAAGGTCGTAAAGAAGTCGTCAAAGTTAGGCAGTTGGACATTGGTCCGAAGTTTAGCGGGCGCATGGACATCGACGCTGGCTAGAAGCTTCATGTACTCTTCGCGCCCCTTCATCCGCCAGATGCGGGCAAAGTTGGTGAAGAATTCCTCCGCAGAGAAATCGTCTTCTTTCTTGGCTGCTTCAAGAGCTGCTGCAATACCGCCCAAGTCCGCTACATTTTCTGAAACGGTCAGCTTACCATTGACCTTAGCACCGTAAGAATCTAGACCTTCGAACTGGTCAATGACTTTCTGAGTCCGCTCAGTAAAGGCTTGGTAGTCATGCTCCGTCCACCAGTTGTTGAGGCTGCCGTTTTCATCAAAGGAAGCGCCGTTGGTATCAAAGGCATGGGAAATCTCATGGGCAATAACCGCACCGATACCGCCATAATTGGCTGAAGAAGACTGGTGCAGGTCATAGAAAGGTGCCTGCAGGATAGCCGCTGGAAAGACAATCAGGTTTTTCTGAGGATTGTAGTAGGCATTGACCATGTGGGCTGGCATTCCCCATTCTTTGTAATCCACGGGCTGGTTCCACTTGCTCCAACCATACTCAATTTCCACTTGTCGCAGTTTTTGAGCATTTTCGAAGAGGCTGAGATTTTCATCCACAAGCTTGTCTGCATAGCGCTCAGGCAGCTCCTCTGGGTAGCCGATATAAGGCTTGATGACATTGAGTTTGACAATGGCCTTGTCCCGAGTTTCTGGTGTCAGCCAGTCATTGCTTGCGAGGCGTTCCTTGTAGACTTGGATCATGTTGGCTACCTTCTGCTCCACATCGGCCTTGGCTTCAGGGGAGAATTTTTGACCAGCATACCAGAGCCCGATGGCTTGATTGAAAGGCGCTTGAGCTAGGTAAAAGGCGGCTTTTTTCTTGTCTTGCGCCTGAGGTGTTCCAGATAGGGCGCGACGATAAGCGCCTGCTAGGACACGGATTTCGTCAGTCAAGTAGGCTTCAGCTGACGCGATAGCGTTAAAGATAAGCACGGCCTTGAGCAGGGGCCAAGCCTCTTCGCAGTAGAATTGGTCGGCAGCCTGCCAGAAACGCTCCTCCGGTACGATAATCTGGTCAGGAATTTGCCCGATGAGTTGGGTGAAGATGGCATCTAAAGGTAGATTCGGTGCTAAGGCCTTGAAGTCTTCCCACTTGTAAGGGTGGTAAAGCTTGGCATATTCTGAGCTTTCCTCCCGTGACAGAACGACTTTGGCGATTCGAGCATCCAGTTCTAAAACCTTATCCAGCAAATCTTGGATTTCTTCTGCTGAAAATTCGAATTTTTGCAGCAAAGCTTCGGAAGACTCACGCCATTTTTTCAAGAGCTTGTCCTTTTGAGGATGCCCATCGGCATAGTAGGTTGTGTCTGGGAGAATAGTACCTGGTGCATCTGCCCAAAGGACATTAATACGGGCGTCCATAAAGTCAGGCGCCACACCAAAAGGAAAGAAATTGGGCTTGCCAGCCAGCTCAAACTCGGCAATCTTTGTGGTAAATTCTGCAAAGGAGTTGAGTGCTTGGTATTCTGCAATCAAAGGCAAAACAGGCTTGACACCGAGTTCTTCCCGCTTGTCATAGTCAGCAGCTAAACGATGGTACTTGATAAAGTTTTGCAAAATAGCATCATCAGGAACTTTCTCACCCCGCAGCCATTGATCAGTAGTGGAGAGCATCAGCTTTTCAATCTCATCTGACAAATCTGTGAAGCCGCCGGTTACAGGCTTGTCATCTGGGATAACCGCTGTTTTGGCCCATTCACCATTAATGGCATCATAAAAATCATCTTGTAAACGTGTCATCTTGTTCTCACTTTCATGCTTTTGATATAACCTTATCAAAATTAGCTCCTTTTTTCAAATATTTCTTATATTGATTTTAAGGATTTTTTAAAAATTAACTTGACTTAATTTTCATTTTAATGTATATTAAAACAAAAGAGGTGTAACAATGATTGAAATGAAAAATTTAAGTGTCAGTTATCAAGGACAACTGGCCTTAGAACCAACTTCTTTAACAATAAAAGGACCAACTATCACAGGGATTATCGGACCAAACGGGGCTGGAAAGTCAACTCTCATAAAAGGTATGTTAGGAATTGTTGAGAGTGAGGGGCAGACCTTTCTAGATAGAAAACCCATGAAGCAAGAATTAAGCAAGATTGCTTATGTAGAGCAGAAAATTCACATTGACTATAATTTTCCTATAAAGGTCAAGGAGTGTGTATCTTTGGGCCTGTATCCTAAGATCAAGCTCTTTCAACGCCTCAAAGCGTCTGACTGGGAAAAGGTTGCTCGGGCTTTGAAAATCGTTGGTTTAGAAGATTTTGCTGAGCGGCAGATTAGCCAGTTATCTGGTGGGCAATTCCAGCGGGTCTTGATTGCCCGTTGCTTGGTTCAGGAGGCGGACTATATTTTCCTAGATGAGCCTTTTGTTGGGATTGACTCGGTCAGTGAAGAGATTATCATGGCGACCCTCCGCCAGCTAAGAAAAGCCGGAAAGACGATTTTGATTGTCCACCATGACTTGAGCAAGGTGGTCGCTTATTTTGATCAGGTCTTGCTACTTAACAAAAAAGTCGTCGCTTTCGGATCAACCGAGAGTACCTTCACCAAAGAAAATATGCAGAAGACCTACGGTTCTCAGCTCTTTATGAATGGAGGTGACTAGGATGATTCAGGAATTTATTCAAGGCTTACATGATTTTCATTTCCTGCAAAATGCGTTGATTACGGCCATTGTGATTGGAGTGGTGGCCGGTGCCGTTGGGTGCTTTATCATCTTGCGGGGCATGTCGCTCATGGGGGATGCCATCTCTCACGCGGTGCTGCCCGGTGTGGCTCTGTCTTATATTTTGGGGATTAATTTCTTCATCGGTGCCATTACCTTTGGCTTACTAGCTTCTATTATTATCACCTACATCAAGGGCAATTCCATTATCAAGAGTGACACGGCTATCGGGATTACTTTTTCTTCCTTCTTGGCTCTGGGGATCATTTTGATTAGCGTTGCCAAGAGTTCGACCGACCTCTTCCATATTCTCTTTGGGAATATCTTGGCGGTACAAGACCTTGATATGTGGATTAGTATTGGCGTGGGTATTTTGGTGCTGCTGGTCATTAGTATTTTCTTCAAGCAACTTTTGTTGACCTCCTTTGATCCACTTTTAGCCAAGGCTATGGGAATGAAGGTGAATTTTTACCACTATTTGCTGATGATTCTATTGACTCTGGTATCTGTCACAGCCATGCAAAGTGTCGGAACGATTCTGATTGTGGCCATGCTGATTACACCAGCTGCAACGGCCTATCTCTATGCCAAGAGTCTCAAGACCATGATTTTATTGTCATCTGCCTTGGGGGCTGGTGCATCTGTTTTAGGTCTCTTCATCGGTTATAGTTTTAATGTTGCAGCAGGTTCTAGTATCGTTCTAACCTCTGCCCTGATCTTTTTGGTTTCATTTTTTATCGCACCAAAACAGCGGTATTTAAAAAGAAAAGTAAAATAATATATTTATGGAGGATTTCCAATGAAAAAATGTCGTTTCTTAGTTCTGCTTTTGCTGGCTTTTGTCGGCCTAGCAGCCTGCTCTAGTCAAAAAAGCAGTACCGAGACTGGTTCTTCAAAATTGAATGTTGTTGCAACCAACTCGATTATTGCGGATATTACAAAGAATATCGCTGGCGATAAGATCAATTTGCACAGTATCGTACCTGTCGGCCAAGACCCACATGAATACGAGCCTCTGCCTGAAGATGTCAAAAAGACTTCCCAAGCGGATCTGATCTTCTACAATGGGATCAACCTTGAAACAGGTGGTAATGCTTGGTTCACAAAATTAGTAGAAAATGCTAAGAAGAAAGAAAACAAGGACTATTATGCTGTCAGCGAAGGTGTGGACGTGATTTACTTGGAAGGCCAAAGTGAAAAAGGGAAAGAAGACCCTCATGCTTGGCTCAACTTGGAAAATGGGATTATCTATGCTCAAAACATTGCTAAGCGTTTGAGCGAAAAAGACCCAGCTAACAAAGAAACTTACGAGAAAAATCTTAAAGCTTATGTGGAAAAACTAAGCGCTTTGGACAAGGAAGCCAAAGAGAAATTCAACAACATTCCTGAAGAAAAGAAAATGATTGTAACCAGCGAAGGTTGCTTCAAATACTTCTCTAAGGCCTACAATGTGCCATCTGCCTATATTTGGGAAATCAACACTGAAGAAGAAGGGACTCCAGACCAAATTAAAACTTTGGTTGAAAAACTACGCAAGACGAAAGTGCCATCTCTCTTTGTGGAATCAAGTGTAGACGACCGTCCGATGAAGACTGTTTCTAAAGACACTAATATCCCAATCTACGCTAAAATCTTCACTGACTCTGTTGCAGAAAAAGGAGAAGAAGGAGATAGCTATTACAGCATGATGAAATACAACTTAGAAAAGATCGCAGAAGGTCTGTCTAAATAATAATAAGAGGTTAGGAAGATAAAATCCTAACCTCTTTATTTCTGAAAGGCAAGCTTCATATGGAGTCGCTCTCAAATTTTCGGTCAAATTATTCGAAAAAAATCACTATTCGCAGTACAATGGAGTTATCAAACATGAATGGAGACTTCCTATGACAACTTTTCTCGGAAATCCTGTAACCTTTACGGGTCAGCAATTGCAAGTCGGCGACACAGCCCATGATTTTAGCCTGACAGCTACTGACCTTTCAAAGAAAACTCTGGCTGACTTTGCTGGTAAAAAGAAAGTCCTCAGCATCGTGCCGTCTATCGATACTGGCGTTTGCTCAACTCAGACTCGTCGTTTCAATCAAGAACTGGCTGATTTGGACAATACTGTTGTAATCACGATTTCAGTTGACTTACCTTTTGCTCAAGGAAAGTGGTGTGCTGCTGAAGGTATCGAAAATGCTGTCATGCTATCTGACTACTTCGACCATTCTTTCGGTCGCGACTATGCTGTCCTCATCAATGAATGGCACCTGTTGGCCCGTGCAGTTCTTGTCTTGGACGAAAACAACACTGTGACCTATACTGAATATGTCGACAACATCAACACCGAGCCAGATTATGATGCAGCCATTGCAGCAGTCAAAAGTCTGTAAAGAATTATACTTTTCCAAAAAATGCACTTAATTCTTCATAAGAGTTGAGTGTATTTTTGTCTTCTTGACTAAAAAATTTGGAAAATACAAAAAGACAAACATCAATTTTTGACGTTTGTCTACGATTTGAAAGAGCCATCTAGGCTCTTTTAATTATTCTGAAGTTAATTCTTTCTGGGCTTCCTTGCCTTGGTCCAGCAAGGCTTGGATAATCTTTTGATCACGCAGTTTGACAGAGTTGTTGATGGTCTCTGCAGATTGGATGACCGCTGCTTCTAGCAGAGCGCGTTTTTCCCGTCCTTTATCAATGGCTTCGATAATGCCTTGGTTTTGAGCAACGAGGCTTTCTGCTAGCTTAGTTACAGACTCAACAGCGATAGTAGGGCTTTGGGAAATCCGCTCCAGCTGAGGAATGACTTCCTTGCTCGTTTCGGCGAGCATTTGCAGGGCAGCGTTATTCGCATTAGAGATAGCGTCAGCTACCTGACCGGACTTCATGGATTGCTGGAGAATGCCTAACTGGGCGATAGACAGTTTCATCGTTGGAATGGTATTGCGGCGGAGCATTCCAAGTTTTTGGCGCATATCAGAGGAAACCTTGACTAGGTTACGCATTTGAGGCGTTGTCGCCCAAGCCACATAGAGACGGCTGACATATTCAGTGTGTTGCTGCTCTAAGGTATTGACCACCTCTGTCATTCGGGCTAATTCTTGCGATTTAACTTGGTAGTCAAGGGTTGTCATATCTAACTGAGCAACTTCAGCCTGTAGCTTGAGCGCTCGATTGCCAGCTTCTCGCTGAGACGCTTCGATAAAAGAAATAACTCCGACAAGATTTTCAATCGATTTGGTATTGTCTTCAATCAGCATTTCAGCAGAAACAATATTGCGAGCCAAAACATCTTCTTGTTTGACGACGGTTGCAGCCATGCCATCCATTTTCTGCTCAATATTTTGTGAATCGAAATAGAATTCTTGAAGAGTGTTTTTGCTCTGTTTGAAGAGTTTTTCCAGGAAATTAGGCTTCTTGTCCAATTCTGCTACTTGAGCATCCTTGTATTTTGCGACAAAGCCATTGAGTTCTTTGTTGGTGTTTTTTAAGAGCTCATCTACCTGGGGAATTTGTAATTTTTTCTGCTCGGCTAAGATACGATTGACAGTACCGTTGACCTCTTCTACAGCAGATTGGCCAAAGTCCAGCAAGGCATTTTGGTCCGACACGAAATTATCCACAAGCTGCGGAGCCTTAGCCGTAATCGCACTCTGTTGCTCAGGAGTCAGCTTTTCTAGAAAAGTTAGCTGGCCATTTTCTTGAGTCGTGTTGGATTCGATGATTTCTGTTGTTTTGTCGCTTTTACTGATGGCATTGTTGGCAATTTTATCAATGTCAAAGTTAAATTCTTGGCTCATAGTTTCTCCTTTGGTTTATCTAGCTTAAAAGCCGGTGTCTGTTTGCTTTTCCTTGTCTAAGATGCGTAGGCTAATGTCAAAATCCCTCAAATCAGCTTCATTTAATTGGCGCAGCGCCTCGTCTAGGTCCAAGTCAAACTGCTCGATAGCTGCTTTGGCCTTGGCTAGCCGCTCCTCAGCATTGTAAAAATCTTTGGGAGACGCTTTGATTTTGAGGTAGCCTTCTAAAATATCTTCGTAGTGCTCCATCTGGGACTGATGGATGGCAGTCAATTCTTCCTTATTGTTGCTTTCGGATTGAGAGATTTTTTGAAGAATGGCCTCGTGGTCAATCTGAATATTGTGAACCGTAGCGACCAATTCTGGGGCTAGCTCTTCTAGACTAGTTTTCTTAGGCTGCGCTTCTTTTTGCCTTTTCTCTCGTTCAATTTTTTGCAGTTGTTTATCAATTTCCTCGGTTACAGTAGTAATTTTAGTCTGAATGCGCTGGTAGACAGATGCAGGAATTTCATCTCGCAATTCCTTAGCAACGTTTTTGATATAGGTGAGTTGGGGAAGAATTTGCAGGGCCAAATCTTGGTAGTCTTCCTTCTTGCCGTATTCTTGGTAGCTTTCTAATTCTTTAATACGGCGGTCAGCCTGACCAATCTCTGCCTTTAAATCTTCAATACGGCCAATGCTGGCTTGTTTAGCTTCAATACGAACTCTTTTCTGTCTTTGGTAGCGATAGATTCCGTAGCCAATACCTCCCAAAATAGCAATGGGGATCAGATAGCTGGCTATCACTCCAGAACCAAAAATAATTGCAAGTATCCAAATCCAGCTAAACCATTCCGGCTGCTGGTTAGAATAATTCTTTCTTCTCGACATAAACCTTTCTCTTTCTTCTCAATATGATATCTCTATTTTAACATAAAAGCTAGTTTTTGAAGGAGAAAGATTGATATATTCAGCCGCACTTTTAGATTTGATGAGAATGTTTGCTTCATCAAGAAAGAGCTTTGCTTCCTTTCCTGAAAGCAAGCGTAAGAGTTCTTTTTTATCACAAGTGGGCAAGCAAGAATCGCAAGGGATCCCCTGCGATTCGTGTTTTATCAGTCCATTTCTGGGAAAAGTTTGGCCAGTATTTTAGGGGTGATGCTTTGTCCCGGTCCCTCAGCGCAATAGGTATGCATATACATAGAGGGATTGAAGTTGAGCTCGATGCAGGTACAGTTAGGATTTTCTTGTGTAGAAATAGCAGAGCTGTCAGGGATGATTAGGTCAACGCCACAAGCCCAAGCTCCCATAGCCTTTGCCATGTCCGCAGCAAGTTCCTTATAAGACGGGTGCATACTTTCAGTCACATCAATCGAGTCTCCGCCAGTAGAAATGTTGGAATTACGCCGCAAGTCAACCTTGACTCCAGCAGGCAAGATATCGTCTGGTCCGTAGCCTTGCTGGTCCAGCATGAGCAGTTCAATGTCCCCCAGTTCAATGATTTCGAGCGGTGAACGATGGTTGCGCCCGCGCAGAGGATTGTCATTTTTGATGGCAACCAATTCTCTCACGGTGTGTTGACCGTCTCCAACGACATTAGCTGCCACGCGCAAGAGGACTGCCTCACATTGACCGTCTAAGACAAAGAAGCGGTATTCCGTTCCAGCGATAAATTCCTCCACCAAGACGGCAGCGTCTTCTGAAAAAGCAATCTCCAAAGCCTTGTGATAAGATTCCAGACTAGCTGGTTCTTGGAAGATAGAGATGCCCAGTCCGAAGTTGGTTGACTTGGGTTTGACGACAATTTGTCGGTCCTTAATCAAAGGGTAATAGGCCAGTCCTTCTTCAAGAGAAGAAAACTCCGCCCCAGCCGGAACAGGAAAATCAGCTGCTGCCAAAATCTTTTTGGTGACTGTTTTATTGGCCATGGCTAGAGGGATGACATAGTTATCCTTGGAGGTCATGTTTCCGTTTTTGACATACTCCACATGCTGACCGTGCCAAAGCTTGAGAAATTGGTCATTTTCATCTAAGATTTCGAGATGGAGTCCTTTCTGGAGAGCGTCAAACATAAGCATTTGAGTGGACAGCTCCATCTTTTCGTAGCCCTTGAGGGCGTAGGGTGCAGTCCAGGCGTAATCTCGATATTCCCGTGCTTTTGCCAGTCCAAATGCTGAGAGGGAGTTCTTCTCAATATGAGGCAATAATTGCCCTGCCAGAGTCAGTTTGGGCTCAGTCAGCGTAGCTCTGACTTGCGCTAGCAATTGACGGTAGGCCTCAGGGAGATTGAAATGTTGGATCACATTTTCCATAGCTTGGAGAATAGCAGAGCTGTCGGCCTCTGCAGGTAGGGGCGTCAAGGGGTGAGACAAAGCAACGGCATCGTTGAGAGCATGAGCCGCTTGTAGCTGTGTATCACTATCTGTCACATCATCCAGCCACAATAGAGCCAAGAGAAAGAGATGGACCGTGTCCAAGGTTTCTTGACTGATGCCCAAAACGTCGAAAGGATTGAGGTCGAAACAGCGCAGTTCCAAGTAAGTAATGCCTTGTTCCAGATAGTCTCGATTTCGTTTTTGACCGCGAAAGCGCACAGGCGAGTAAAATTCCTTTTCTGCACTGAGGTCGCCAGACTCGACATAGGCTTCGATGTCCGAGACATAGCTTTCCAGCGAGCGAAATGACACATGGATATGCTCGTCATTGACGTAGCCGTGATGGCTATTGCGGAGTGAGCGAACAGGAGCCTCAACTGACTCATCGTAAAAGCCAGCTTCTGCCAGTGGAGCCGCACCATAAAGATAGGTCAAGAACCAGCGGAAACGGAGGAAATTACGAGCCAATTTGAGATAGAGAGCATTTTTAAAATCCTTGAAGGAAGAAAAGTTGCTAGCCTCAAAGAGGGCCGTCATCAAATCTTTTCCTAGCTCGATATTGTAATGAATGCCGGAAATGGTCTGGAGGCGTTTGCCATATTTTTCCGCTAAACCTTGCCGATAATGGAGTTCGTAGGCATTTTCTAGGTGGGCAATTTCAATCTCGTCTTCTCGGAGTTGGGGAGGCATGGACAAGGGCCACATGAGTTCATCTTGGGGAATGGAGCGTCCAGCTACATCGGTGATGGCACCCAGCAGGCGGCGGGCCTCCTGAGTTGAAGAGGCGATGGGCGTAATCAATTCGAGCTGCTGCTCGCTAAAATCCGTCTGGATATAGGGATGAAAACTCCGAGAACCCAGAGAGCTGGGGTGGGGAGTTGAAGCCAGTGTCCCTGCCTCTGTCACGCGCAGGGATTCTCTTTCCAGTCCAAAAGTCGCCTGTAAGATCGGGCTGGCAGGGTCGAGCTTTTCAAGTAAACGATCAATAGTCATCATGTTTTTCCGTCCTTAGTATAGTACTTTCAGTCTATTATAAAAAAGGCTAGAAAATAACTATTCGCTACGTTTTTGATGAATTCCCGAACTTTTATTCCCATTTGTTGGATATATTTCGTGAAAATAGAAAATTTTAAAAAGAATTATTCGCTTTCAAAAGTGAAAATCCAAATTTAAAAGACACCTGATCTTGAAAAAAATTCAAAATTTTCTTATAATAAAGTGTAAGATACGTTTGCAGGTGAAACTCCTGCCTTGTAGATTAAGAAAGGAAGAGCTCTCGTAGCTCAGACGAAATTATGACATCAGTTGTTGTTGTAGGAACCCAATGGGGAGATGAAGGAAAAGGGAAAATTACGGATTTCCTTTCGGCCAATGCTGAAGTGATTGCCCGCTACCAAGGCGGTGACAATGCTGGACATACGATTGTGATTGACGGGAAAAAATATAAATTGCACTTGATTCCGTCAGGAATTTTCTTCCCAGAAAAGATCTCAGTGATCGGAAATGGGATGGTGGTCAATCCTAAATCTCTGGTCAAGGAGTTGGCTTATCTGCACGAAGAAGGTGTTACCACAGATAATTTGCGCATTTCAGATCGTGCCCATGTCATCCTGCCTTACCATATCGAGCTGGATCGCCTGCAAGAGGAAGCTAAGGGCGACAATAAGATTGGTACCACGATCAAGGGAATCGGTCCTGCCTACATGGACAAGGCTGCGCGTGTTGGTATCCGCATCGCTGACCTTTTGGATAAAGACATTTTCAGAGAGCGCTTGGAGCGGAATCTAGCTGAGAAAAACCGCCTCTTTGAGAAATTGTATGATAGCCAAGCGATGAGCGTTGACGATATTTTTGAAGAATATTATGAATACGGTCAGCAAATCAAGCAGTATGTGACTGACACATCTGTCATCCTCAATGATGCGCTGGATCAAGGCAAGCGTGTCCTCTTTGAAGGGGCACAAGGCGTTATGCTGGATATTGACCAAGGGACCTATCCATTTGTAACCTCGTCTAATCCAGTTGCTGGTGGGGTAACGATCGGTTCAGGTGTTGGTCCAAGCAAGATTGACAAGGTAGTTGGTGTCTGCAAGGCCTATACGAGCCGTGTCGGTGATGGACCATTCCCAACAGAGCTGTTTGATGAAGTGGGCGACCGTATCCGCGAAGTAGGCCATGAATACGGTACAACGACGGGCCGTCCGCGTCGGGTGGGCTGGTTTGACTCCGTTGTGATGCGCCACAGCCGCCGCGTATCAGGCATTACCAATCTTTCCCTCAACTCTATTGACGTTTTGAGTGGTCTGGATACAGTCAAAATCTGTGTGGCCTATGACTTAGATGGGGAGCGAATCGACCATTATCCAGCAAGTTTGGAGCAGCTCAAGCGCTGCAAGCCAATCTATGAAGAATTGCCAGGTTGGTCAGAAGACATCACTGGTGTCCGCAGTCTAGAAGACCTGCCAGAAAATGCCCGCAATTATGTTCGCCGTGTCAGCGAACTGGTTGGAGTCCGCATTTCGACTTTCTCAGTCGGACCAGGTCGCGAGCAAACTAATATCTTGGAAAGTGTTTGGTCAAGTTTATAAGCAAGCGAAGACAAGAGAGTGGGACAGAAATCGGTAATTCGTTAGAATTCGATTTCGTCGTCCCACCTCCACACAGTTGAGTAGGGCTGTAAAAGCTGATGAAATCAGCGTAGTAGAGCCCACTCAACCACTGCGTCTTGCTCGACAATCCAAAGACAATTGAGAGGCTAGGGCTTTTGTCCCAGCCTCTTTTTGAAAGCAGAAAGAGGAAAAAATGTATCAAACGATTTTATTTGACCTAGACGGTACCTTGACCAATTCAGAACTAGGGATTACCAACTCAGTGGCCTATGCCTTAGGAAAATATGGGATTCAAGTGCCAGACAAGAAGGCATTGAGGGTTTTCATCGGTCCGCCCTTGCAGGATTCTTTTGAGCGCTTTTATGGATTTTCTAAGGAAGAATGTTTAAAGGCCATTGACTACTATCATGAGTACTTTTCTGAAAAAGGCCTTTATGAAAATGAGGTCTATCCAGGTATACCTGACTTGCTAGCTTCTCTGAAACAGGCTGGCAAACAGTTGATTGTAGCTACGTCAAAACCTGAAGAATTTTCCATTCAGATTCTCAAGTATTTTGGCTTGTATGACTATTTTGACTTTGTTGCTGGTGCGACCATGGATAGAAAACGTAGTAAAAAAAGCGATGTTATCCAGTATGCCTTAGAGCAAAATGGGATTACAGATTTGGCGCATACCATCATGATTGGAGACAGGGAGCACGATGTGCTTGGCGCTCAAGCGCAAAAGCTTGATTCTATCGGTGTCCTTTATGGCTTTGGTAGCAGGGAAGAGCTAGAAGAAGCTGGAGCGACTTATATTGTCCAAGAAGTTGGAGAAATTGCTAAAATTATCAATACTCAAAAAGCTTAAGCTTTATTTAAGATAGGCCAGCTATACTAGAAGCATAAACAAAGACCTCCTAACTTTGTTTAAACCTCCTAAACTTTTTCATAATAATCTCCCATAAGAGTCGCCCAATCGGCGGCTTTTTTGTGAGTCATGAGCCGCCTGTGGTATAATGAACAAAGAAACTAAAAGGAAGAGGGAAGAGATGGATTACACGATAGAGGAAAAAGAAATATTTATGAGGGAGGCGCTGAAGGAGGCGGAGATTGCCCTCGCCAATGATGAAATACCGATTGGTTGTGTCTTGGTCAAGGATGGTCAGATTATCGGACGTGGACATAATGCGCGTGAGGAGCTGCAGCGGGCGGTCATGCATGCGGAAATCATGGCGATTGAGGAGGCCAATCAGCGTGAAAATAGCTGGCGTCTGCTGGATACGACGCTTTTTGTCACGATTGAGCCCTGCGTCATGTGTAGCGGCGCCATCGGACTGGCTCGGATTCCAAAGGTGATCTATGGGGCGAAAAACCAGAAATTCGGGGCTGGGGGTAGTCTCTACGATATCCTGACGGATGAGCGGTTGAATCATCGTGTAGAGGTTGAAAGTGGCCTTTTAGAAGAAGAATGTGCGGCGATTATGCAGAACTTTTTCAGAAATCGCAGGAAAAAGTAAAGAAAATTAGCCAAAAAAGAAAGTTTGTGTTATACTAATTAGTGGAGCAACAGTTCTGCGTGAAGCGGGTCAGGGGAGGAATCCAGCAGCCCTAAGCGAAGTGAACTGTGTGCTCTTTTTCTATGCCTCTTAACGAATCAACTCCGAAGGAGGAAGATAAGTTTAGAGGCATTGACGCAGTTCGAGCAAAGCGAGAACTACGTTCCGATATTTAACGAATCAAGACTGAAAGTCGCAGATGAATCTTAGAGCAATGGATGGGAGTGGAACAGAACTTTTGTTCGTAGTTCCACCCCCGCAAGGCTGATTAGGCTTTCTTCTAAGCTTGAAAAGCGAAAGAAGAGCCAATCAGCTACTGCGTTGAATTGCTTGACTAATATTTAGTTAAGGTGGGAATACGTTAATCCTTGTAAACCGAATCAAGTCCAAAGGACGCTGAAACTCTCAACCTACCCATGAAATTGAGGACAGGGATTTTGTGGTAAAAATAGCAGATTGCGCAAACGATTGCGTTCGCTTCTAGTCAAGGATTTGCAAAATTGTAAAAAAATTAACAAAATTTTATATTAAAGCGTTTTCATTGAAGGAATTACTTGCTAAAAAAGTATGAAAGCGATATGATAGAGTGGAAGAAAAAATGGAGGATTATCATGTCACATATTAAATTTGATTATTCAAAAGTTTTAGACAAATTTGTTGCCCCACATGAAGTGGAATACATGCAAGCACAAGTAACAGCTGCAGACGAATTGATTCGTAAAGGAACTGGTGCTGGTAGCGACTTTTTGGGTTGGTTGGACCTTCCTGAAAATTATGACCGCGAAGAATTCGACCGCATCTTGAAAGCTGCTGAGCAAATCAAATCAGATAGCGATGTCTTGGTTGTAATCGGTATTGGTGGATCTTACCTTGGTGCCAAAGCAGCCATCGACTTCTTGAACCACCACTTTGCGAACTTGCAAACAAAAGAAGAACGCAAAGCTCCACAAATCCTTTACGCTGGAAACTCAATCTCATCTACTTACCTTGCTGACTTGGTAGAGTACGTAGCTGACAAAGACTTCTCAGTAAACGTGATTTCTAAATCTGGTACAACAACTGAACCAGCGATTGCCTTCCGTGTCTTTAAAGAACTCTTGGTTAAGAAATACGGTCAAGAAGAAGCCAACAAACGTATCTACGCAACAACTGACCGCCAAAAAGGTGCTGTTAAGGTTGAAGCAGATGCGAATGGTTGGGAAACATTTGTGGTTCCAGATGACATCGGTGGACGTTTCTCAGTATTGACAGCCGTTGGTTTGCTTCCAATCGCTGCATCAGGTGCTGACATCAAAGCCCTTATGGAAGGTGCGAATGCAGCTCGTAAAGATTACACTTCAGATAAACTTTCAGAAAACGAAGCTTACCAATATGCAGCCGTTCGTAACATCCTTTACCGCAAAGGCTATGCAACTGAAATCTTAGTAAACTACGAGCCATCACTTCAATACTTCTCAGAATGGTGGAAACAATTGGCTGGTGAGTCAGAAGGGAAAGACCAAAAAGGGATTTACCCAACTTCAGCAAACTTCTCAACTGACTTGCACTCACTTGGTCAATTTATCCAAGAAGGAACTCGCATCATGTTTGAAACAGTTGTCCGTGTTGACAAACCACGCAAGAATGTGATCATTCCTACTTTGGAAGAAGACCTTGACGGACTTGGTTACCTTCAAGGAAAAGACGTTGACTTTGTAAACAAAAAAGCAACTGACGGTGTCCTTCTTGCCCACACAGATGGTGATGTACCAAACATGTACGTGACTCTTCCAGAGCAAGACGCCTTCACTCTTGGTTACACTATCTACTTCTTCGAATTGGCCATCGCTCTTTCAGGTTACTTGAATGCGATCAACCCATTTGACCAACCAGGTGTTGAAGCCTACAAACGCAACATGTTTGCCCTTCTTGGAAAACCAGGATTTGAAGAATTGAGCAAAGAACTCAACGCACGTTTGTAATATAGAACGGAACCTCCCTTTGGGGAGGTTTTTTGCTGTTTTAGAGTTCAACTTCTACCATGATTTGTTTGCCAGCCTGTTATCTGGGTTTTTCACTTACTTGTCGATTTAGCAATGTTTTTCCTTTCCCTGATTATATGTTATAATCAGAGAAGATGCAGTAGCAATGTGATAGACTTTTATCTAGAAAGTTGAACTTGCTGCTATTTTGATGGCTCTGGAAAAGCAGAGGACAAAGATTGGAAAGGAGTCCTGATGAAGTTATTATTGGTGGAAAAAGTGAAATAAAAATGGTCATATATAGTTGGTTTTGTGGGCACGGACGAGAGTTCGTGCCTTTTTGCTTGTGTGCTTTCAAGCTAAGCCCGTTCAAAATATGATATACTGGAATACAGTTATATTAGCATGACAAGTTTCACGCTAGGCTATTATCTTTAAACAGTTAAGTACACAAGATAGAAATTCTGATAGTTTGCGTAGCTATTTGACTGGTATGGTTATAGAAAATAGAATGGCAGCATTCAGCGAAGAGGTATTGTGAACTGTTAATAAAGTCATCTTTTCAATGATAGAAGAGTCAATAGATGAGGAGGAGTTATGGGAAAGAGAAATCTGGAAGCTTTGAGGCAGAAACATCAATCAAAATTCAAGAAGGCCCAAACGAAAAAGCCAGCAAATAGCCAATCATCCTTTCTATCCAAATGGAAAACCAAGGAAGACAAACATATCAAACCATCTGCTGGACTGAAAGAAGTGCAGGGAGGACCAAAAGAAAATCATGCTCGTCCATCTGTTTCGCCTCCATCACAAGCGGCCTTTCCAATAGAGAGCTCAAGCAATGAGCCGTCTGCCGTCTCTTCAATAGAGGACAAAACCAGCTATGGGGCTAAACCAAGTCCTCAAGACCAGCCGGTGTTTTCTGAGCAGTTAGCAGGAGCTCAGCAGGTAAAAGAGCCTCTGTCGCTTCTGTCACAGAATTTGTTGGAATTAAAGCAGAGAGAGCTGAAGCGTCTCATTTCTAGCTTAGAATCACTGAAAGCTAAAAAACAAAACCAAATCCTTCGTGGAAATCAAGATAGCCAGCCGGTGTCAGGCTTTGTAACTGAACCAAAGCAGACAAAGCTTTCTCCGCGAATATCCTCTAATGAGCTTACTAGAGAGGTAGATAAAGTAGAGTTTAAGAAGAAAAAACGAGGATTCTTTTCTAAGATATGGGTGATGGTACTTTCTAGTTTGGGGATTTTGACTTTTTTGGCTGAGACTGGAAAAACATGGCTAGAGATGGAAAAGGCAAGAGATAAAGAAAAAGCTGCAGCTATTTCTCGTATGTTAGACTCATATATAAAGGATCAAGATTTAAAATCTGCTAATCGTCCAGAATGGATTGCTAAAAAAGAGGAGTATCAGTTTCATATTAGCTATGATGATGTCACTTCTTTGTTCTCAGATTTCACTTCATCGGTTCCAAATCTGACCACGGTCGACGAGGTGGTTGCAAAGTTAGGGAAAGCTGAATCCGGTAGGGAAACGAACCAAGATGACCTAATCAAGACAATAGATTTAAACTATTCACAAGCAGGGACAGAGGCGAAAGTTAACCTCTCTTTTAAAAGCTATCTTGGTCCTTCTGAAACTCTTAAGTTGGAATCCCTAAAATGTACGCATCTCAGTAGTACGCAACTGCCTAACCGAAATGCTCAGCTCACTCGTCAAGATCTTTCTGGTATAGAGAAAGGAAAGACCTATCAAGAGATTGTCAGTCAGTTGGGACTTCCAGAGCGCCTCGATTGGCATGGGGGAATCTTGAGCTATACGACTTTATCGATTTCTTATCGTTTGGAGGATGGTCAAGAGGTTAGTTTTTCTTTTGAAAAAGATGACACTCAGAGCTATCGACTGAAAGACAGCTCAGGTTTGGGAAGTGAAGCGGGAGATACAGGTGCTCAGTAGCGCTTGCCTAGCAGGAGAATTAACCGTTTGTAGAAAGGGAATGAGCAATCAAGTATTTAGTTGATAGGTGAAAAGGTGAAAGATAGAAATTTAGAAGCATTGAGGCGGGAGCACAAATCCAAGTTTAAAGCTAGAAACACTTCGTCGGTCAGGAATCAGCGGGAAAGGGGAGGAGCTACCCTCGAACAGACAAAGGAAGAAGCAAGGAGAGAAAAGCGGCGAACAGAGTCAACAGGCAAACCTAATGGCCAGCTTTTAGCAAAGTCTGTGCTATCTCGTTATGCCTCACTCTTAGTGATTGCCGCAGGTCTAGTGGGACTGATTAGCTTCTTGATGATGTATATGCGACCAACTTTTAAGTCAGAAGGAAATCAATCAGCTATATCGTCTGTTCATACTGTTCCGACAGAATCAGAAAATAAGATAGAGATCCTGACGGAGAGTAGTTCACCTTTTATTGAAGATAATCGAGAGGTAGATTTTCCATTCGAAGAGATATTCGAGTTGATTAAAACCATGAACCAACCTAATGTGTCTCCAGAGGATATCGTTAAGAAGTATGGAAAAGCCAGTTCTGGGAGTGAGGATAATAGCGTGAAGGGCAGTAAATTGATGACACTTTCCTACAATTTGGTAGGAAGAAAAGGAGTTGTTGATATGCACCTTAGGAATGCTGGAGGGGGAATGGAGCTTTCTACAGTATCAGCCACTTTCTTCCAGAATGCTGGGGAATCGATTACGAAGACAGTTGATGATTATCGGTCGCTTATTCCTCAAAGTAAGCGAGAAGGAATGGAAGTCAAGCAAGCCATAGAAGAACTGGGGATGCCTAAGAGTATTTATGCTCATAAAACGCTTAAAAAGCAAGTTGATTTTTTTAGTATGAGCTATCCAACTAAGGAAAAGATGTCAGTTTCTTTGTATTTTGACGAAGTGAATGGAACTTACCGCCTCACCAGTATGATGACAAGTACGGTCTGAGAGCCTAGACTGAGAGCACGGAATTTTTTCTTAACATAGACAGGGATAGAAGAATGGGAAAAAGAGATAAGGAAGGCCAATTTCATCTGAATAAAGTTCAAGAGTCTAAATAGCTACTAGCTGCTAATAAAGTCACAACTGCATAGCTGAATTGTGTTATAATAGAGAAATAAAAGAGATAGGAGAGGGACTATCCTCTCCCAACAAAGAATAGAAAGAACAAAGAGGTGACACCATGTCTGCTACGAAAATGAACGCTCAAGAAATTATCAAATTTATCGCTGATGCCAAGAAAAAAACTCCGGTCAAGGTGACCTTTGATGGAGAATTGCACGGTTCGATTCCTTGGTCTGTTGTGAAGTTAGGCAATGTTCTTTTTGGGGATTGGGAGGAAATCAAGCCACTCCTAGTGAACTTAGAGGAAAATAAGACCTATGTCGTAGAGCAGGATGCCCGCAACTCTGCAGTGCCGCTTTTGGATAAGCGTGACATCAATGCCCGCATTGAGCCGGGCGCTATTATTCGCGACCAAGTTGAAATTGGTGATAATGCTGTCATCATGATGGGGGCGGTTATCAATATCGGTGCAGAAATCGGTGCTGGTACCATGATTGATATGGGTGCTATTTTGGGCGGCCGAGCGATTGTCGGCAAAAACAGCCACGTCGGTGCTGGTGCAGTTCTGGCGGGAGTCATTGAGCCTGCTAGTGCTGAGCCAGTTCGGGTCGGAGATAACGTGCTGATTGGTGCCAATGCGGTTGTGATTGAAGGTGTACAAATTGGCAGTGGTTCCGTTGTTGCGGCTGGTGCGATTGTGACCCAGGATGTTCCGGAAAACGTAGTAGTTGCTGGCGTTCCAGCACGAGTTATCAAGACCATTGACGAGAAGACCCAGCAGAAGACAGCTCTGGAAGACGCTCTGCGTACTCTTTAAAAATAGCATAAATTTGAATTGATTGGGTGCGGCCCAACGCTCTGACTGGTCTGACAAGATTTTAAAGGAAAGAAAAATGCTTGATTATCTGAACATTCGCCGTGATTTACACCAGATACCAGAAATCGGTCTGGAAGAATACAAGACTCATGCCTACCTGATGCAGGTCATTGATGGCCTGACAGCTGGCCTAGACTTTGTGGAAATTCGGACTTGGCGGACGGGTATTTTGGTCTTTATCAAAGGAAGTTCACCGGATAAGACGATTGGCTGGCGGACAGATATTGATGGTCTTCCGATTGTGGAGGATACAGGACTGGACTTTGCCAGCACTCATGAAGGTCGGATGCATGCCTGTGGACACGATATGCACATGACGGTCGCTCTAGGCCTGCTGGAACAAGCTGTGAGCGCTCAGCCTACCCATAATCTGCTCTTTCTCTTTCAGCCTGCTGAGGAAAATGAAGCTGGCGGTATGCTTATGTACGAAGACGGTGCGTTTGGCGACTGGCTGCCAGATGAGTTTTACGGCCTCCATGTGCGGCCAGATCTCAAAGTTGGCGATATTGCCACTAATAGAGGAACTCTTTTTGCTGGCACCTGTGAAGTCAAGCTGACCTTTAAGGGGAAGGGAGGCCATGCGGCTTTTCCTCATGAGGCCAATGATGCTTTGGTGGCAGCTAGCTACTTTATCACCCAGGTGCAGACCATTGTCAGCCGCAATGTCGATCCTATCGAGGGGACAGTTGTGACCTTTGGTTCGCTCCATGCTGGCACGACCAACAATGTCATCGCAGAAACAGCCTTTCTGCATGGTACCATTCGGACTCTGACTCAGGAGATGAACCTCTTGACTCAGAAGCGCTTGCGGGAAATAGCAGAGGGCATAGCTCAAAGTTTCGGTCTGGAATTGGACTTGGAGCTTAAACAAGGTGGTTACCTACCTGTAGAAAACCATCATGGTCTAGCAGACGAATTGATGGACTTTTTTCAGAAGGAAGAAGGAGTTCAACTGATTGATATTGCGCCGGCTATGACAGGCGAGGATTTTGGCTATCTGCTCAGCAAGGTCAAGGGCGTCATGTTCTGGCTGGGAGTGGACAGTCCCTATGCCCTCCATCATCCAAAGATGACACCGGATGAGGCAGCACTGCCCTTTGCTATTGAAAAGATTTGGAAATTCCTAGATTATAAAATCAACGAAAGATAAGAAAAAGGTGGACGACCTGCATGAAAAAAGAGCTGAGACAAACTGTACTAAAGCAAATGAAAAAACTGTCGGGAAAAGAAAAAGAGCAGGCAGATAGCTGGCTGACCCAGCACTTGCTCAGTTCAGCAGCTTATCAAGAAGCTCAGGTCATCGCTACTTATCTTTCTATGCCGCATGAAGTCTCAACTGCATCCTTTATCGAGCAGGCTCAGTTGGACGGCAAGCGGGTTTTAGTGCCCAAAACCTATGGCCAGGGTCGGATGATATTTGTGGACTATGATGAAAGTCGCCTACAAAAAAGCTCTTTTGGTCTGCTGGAGCCAATAAGTGAAGAGGCTGTGGAGAAGACGGAGATTGATCTGATTCATGTGCCGGGTGTGGTCTTTAATTCTCAAGGCTTTCGGATTGGTTACGGAGGCGGCTACTATGACCGCTATCTGGCTGATTATGAAGGAGCATCCATCAGCACTATTTATGCAGTCCAACAGGCAGAATTTACACCAGCCCAACATGATGTCGCAGTAAAGGAGTTACTCATTTATGAAACAAATCTTTGATAGAGACTATCCTGTGACAAGTATCCTGCTTATCCTAACGAGCCTTGTTTTTGCCTTGATGTTTCTTTCTTACAGTTTTCAATACAGCAGTTCCGAAGCCTTGTATCATTTTGGAGCCGTGCACGGTTATACTATTCAAGCGATGCCGGAGCAGTTTTGGCGGGTTTTTGCTGCTATTTTTATCCATATTGGTTTGGAGCATTTTGTGGTCAATATGCTGACGCTCTACTTTCTTGGTCGACAGATTGAGGCTATCTTTGGCTCTTGGAAATTTTTGATACTCTACCTAATGTCAGGCGTGATGGGGAATTTATTTGTGGTCTATTTTTCACCCAATAGCCTGGCAGCCGGGGCGTCTACTGCTCTTTTCGGCCTTTTTGCTTCCGTTGTTGTGCTTCGTTTTGCTACGCGAAACTATTATCTGCAGCAGCTGGGTCAGTCCTATATGAGCCTGCTGGCTGTCAATCTGGTCATGAGTTTTTTACCGGGAATTAGTCTTGCAGGCCACTTGGGCGGTCTAGTTGGCGGAGCTTTAGGGGCTGTGATCTTACCGGTTTCGGGAGAGCGCTACGCTTTTAGCAAGTCTCAACGTTTTTTAGCACTGGCAGTCTACTTTGGATTAGCAGCTATTCTGATTTTTCTGACTTTTCAACGACCAATTTTTTAAGAAATGAACCCCAATTACCGCTTTAAAAAGCGGTATTCTTTTTATAAATATGATTTTTATAAAGCAAGGAATTTTACTTTAAAGTGGCATAATATGGATAAATCAGGAATAAACTAGTAATATTTCTATCTCTACTTTTTCATTAATGTATGTTTTCTCTATTTTCTATCTGTAAAAGGTATAAAAAAACATTTTTGTAAGCGCTTGCAAAAAGATCTAAAAAGGACTATACTAGAACTATAAACATCAGGGGTATTCCCTAAAAATAAAAAGGAGTTCATAATGAAGAAGACAATCTTTAAAATTGCTATTTCATTAATGGCAATCATGCTCTTACCTATCCAAGCTGTGCAAGCCTGCTGTGGCTTCATTATTGGTCGGCATTTGACCAAGGATGGATCAACACTTTTTGGTCGTACAGAAGACTATCCTTACTACCCGAATGGTGGCAAGCACAACAAAAACTATGTTGTTGTGGAAGCCAAAAAATATAAGGAAGGCGACCAGATTGTGGATGAGTCCAACGGTTTCACCTATCCACGTGCATCCAGCGAAATGAAATATACTGCAACCTATGATTCTGCGCGTGGTGATGGTAGTAACGGCGCTTTTGGAGAACATGGCTTTAATGAAGCGGGTGTTTCTATGTCGTCCACAGTCACAGCAATTCCAAATAAAAAGGTTCTTGAAAAAGATCCTCTGAAAGCAGATGGCTTGGCCGAAGCTGCTATGTTAGATGTGATTTTGCCTCGTGCCAAAACAGCTCGTGAAGCAATCGAGTTGCTTGGAAAAGTCATTCAAGAAAAGGGCTCTGCTGAAGGGAATACAGTGGTTGTTGCCGATCAAAAAGAGACTTGGTACATGGAAATCTTGTCTGGTCACCAATACGTAGCCGTGAAAGTGCCTGAAGATAAGTACGCAGTATTTGCTAATACTTATTATCTTGGCCATGTAGATTTGAAGGACAAAGAAAATGTTATTGCTTCTGAAGATGTAGAGAAAGTAGCCAAAGAAGCAGGAAACTACAAGACAGATAAAGATGGCAATTTCCACATTGCTAAATCATACGGACCAGAAAAATATGCAGAAGGCGACCGTTCTCGTACGTATGCAGGAATCACACTTCTTGATCCAAAATCTAAAATTACTTACGAAGATGAGGAGTACGAGCTTTTCCGCTCTCCAACAGATCCAAACAAGAAATTCACTCTTGAAGATGCCTTTGCTTTGCAACGGAACCGCTTTGAACATTTGAATGGCCGTTTCGTACCGGATGATCAAATTGGCGTTAAGAAACAAGGTGATGATGGGGCTAATGATGCTGTTCGGAAAGATCAGTACAAATACGCTTTAGGTAATGAGAATGTTATCGATGCTCATGTCTACCAAATTGATCCGAAACTGCCAAAATCTTTCGGTGGTAAAGTTTGGCTCGGTTTGGGACCATCACGCAATACACCATACGTGCCTTTCTACGGTAACGTTCAGGATACTTACAAGGCCTTCAAGCCACAGACAGCTACTTATGATCCAAACTCATGGTACTGGACAGTATGGCACATTGACCAAATGGCTATCAAGAATCAAGATATCTTTGGTAAGAGTGTTCAAGACCATTGGAAGATGATGGAAAAACAATTTATCGCTGATCAAGAGAAAAAAGATATTGAGAACTATTCGCTGAAAGATCAACCAGATGCTGCGAAGGCCGCTGAAGGTAAAGTAACTAAAGATTCTCTTGAAATGTCAGATCGACTTTTCCAACACTTCAAGGACTATGAAAAGATGATGGAAAAACGTTTAGAAGCTGCTGGACGTAAGTCTGATCCTTATCGTGCTTCACAACCAGACGATAAACAAGATCCATCAACACCTGAAAAACCGGATACTCCGAAGCCACCACAAAAACCACAAATTACGGATGATGCAAATAAAACTATCATTCCAGCACCAGATTATACTGCGGCTCCTCCAACACATGATATTCCTGCCAATGCAGAAGGCAATCCAAACAATCGCTTTGGCTATGCAGCTAAAGCAAATGTGCAAGTTTTTGGACAACCATCTGTTCGTACTGAAGTGCCTCAAGTACAAAACCAGACTCCTCAAGCACCAAGTCAGGCTCCACAAATAACAGTTGCGAATGCAGAAGGCAATCCAAATAACCGCTTTGGATATGCGGCCAATTCTGATAATGGCAAAAATTTCAAGAATGTGGAAACTTTTGTTAATACCAAATGATTTCCCAATCAAAACAACAAGTGAAAAACACCTAGTAAATCTAGGTGTTTTTCTGTATAGTGTTAAAAGCTATTGCATCAGCTAATCTATTACTTGAGCGCTTCTATTATTTTTTCGTTTTCTTATCTAATTTTTTGCCTAAATCGATAATGTATTGTTTCAAATCGTCTTTGACTTGAGGGTGTTTGAGGGCATAATCGATAGAAGTTTTCATGAAGCCAAACTTGTCGCCGACATCATAGCGGTCGCCTTTGAATTCACGGGCAAAGACGCGCTGAGTTTTGTTGAGGGTATCGATGGCATCAGTCAGTTGAATTTCATTGCCCGCACCAGGAGTTTGTTTCTCCAAGATTTCAAAAATTTCTGGTGTTAGCAGGTAGCGTCCGATAATCGCCAAATCACTTGGCGCATCCTCTGGTGCTGGTTTTTCAACAAATTTTTCAACGCTGTAGAGGCCATTGACGCCTTCGCCTTGCGGTGCAATAACGCCATAAGCAGAGACTTCTTCGTGAGGAACCTGCATAACTGCAATTGTAGACGCGTGGGTTGCTGCGTAGTCATCCATGAGTTGTTTGGTGAGTGGCACTGCCTTGTCATTGGTAATGTCCATCAAATCATCACCTAGCATGACCACAAAAGGTTCATTTCCGACGAAGGCCTTGGCTTGAAGTACGGCGTCCCCGAGTCCACGTGGGTGACTCTGACGGATGAAATGCAAGCCAATACCAGTGGTCTCATCCACCAACTTGAGCAAGTCGTTCTTGCCCTTTTCCTTGAGGTTGTATTCTAGTTCAAAGTTGGAGTCAAAGTGGTCCTCGATGGAGCGTTTTGACTTCCCTGTGACAACCAGAATGTCTTTGATTCCAGATTTGAGAGCTTCTTCGACGATAAACTGAATAGTTGGTTTGTCAACGATTGGCAGCATTTCTTTGGCCAGTGCCTTAGTGGCTGGCAAGAAGCGAGTTCCGAGACCGGCTGCAGGGATGACTGCTTTTCTGACTTTTGACATAAATTTCTCCTTTATAAAAAATACTGTAAATTAAGACCACTCATTTTCAGCTTTGAATTCATTGCTCATCATATCATGAATGGCATCTTTGATATCATGGCCGTCATAGATAACCTTGTAGATGGCCTGAGTGATAGGCATATAGACACCGAGCTCCTGAGCCAGTTCGTAGGCAGCCTTGGTCGTAGAGATTCCTTCGATAACCATGCCCATATTAGCTTCAATATCAGCCAATTTTTCGCCACGCCCCAGCGCATCTCCAGCCCGCCAGTTGCGAGAGTGGACAGAAGTTCCTGTGACAATCAAGTCGCCGACACCAGAAAGACCGCTGTAAGTCAGAGGGTTGGCTCCCAGTTTGACACCCAGTCGGGTAATTTCAGCCAGACCGCGTGTGATGATGGCAGCTTTGGCATTGTCACCATAGCCCAGTCCGTGGAGAGCTCCGGCTCCAACTGCGATGATATTTTTCAGAGCACCTGCTGTTTCTACGCCGACGACATCGGTATTGGTGTAGAGGCGAAAATAGTGGTTGCTGAAGAGTTCCTGCACATATTTAGCGGTTTCAAGATCCTTAGATGCTGCGGTAATCAGGGTAATATCGCGGACGATAGTTTCTTCAGCGTGGCTAGGTCCTGAAACAACGACAATCTCGCTGCGCAAGTCAGCAGGGATTTCCTCTTCCAGAATAGTCGAAATCCGTTGGTGGCTGTTAGGTTCCAGTCCCTTAGATGCATGCATGATTTTCACCTTGTGATCCAAGGTTTGCGCAACCTGTTTGGCTACCAGACGGGTCACCTTGGTCGGCACGACAAAAAGCACAGCATCAACGTTTTCTAGAGCATCTTTTAAGTCATGATAAGCCTTAATTTCCTCGCTTAGAACAACATCTTTGAAATAGCGTTTGTTTGTATGCTGATTATTGATCTCGTCAATCTGCTCTGCAATATTGCCCCAAATCCGGACTTCATGGCCATTATCATTGAGGACTTGCGACAGAGCCGTTCCCCACGAACCAGGACCAACCACAGCAATTCGTTGTTTATCCATCTTTTCTCCTTGTACGAGGCCTACAAAAGGACTCAATCAATTTTAGAGTTATTTATTATATTGTACCATATAATAACTGAAATTTCTTACTTGACATTGTTTTTATCTATGATATAGTAAGGAAGCTAAACAAAGTTAAAAATCTACGAGGAGGAATTATGTTCAGAAAAGCTTTATCAGCCTATAAATTATTTATCTTTCTATCTCTTCTGATGACATCGCTGATGCTAGCTAGCTCGCTGTTGCAGCCCCTGTATCTCAAAGATGTCTTGAATGCTCTTTTGTCAGGAAATCGGGAAGAAATCTATCGTTTGGGGGCTTGGTTACTGGGCTTTGGTCTAGTCGGCTTACTTGCTGGCGGGGCAAATGTGACCCTGGCAGCCTATATTGCGCAAGGTGTGTCGTCAGATTTACGGGAAAAAACCTTTCGGAAAATCCAGACTTTCTCTTATGCCAATATTGAACAGTTCAATGCAGGGAATCTAGTCGTCCGCATGACCAATGACATCAACCAAGTACAAAATTTGGTCATGATGATATTTCAGATTTTATTTCGCCTGCCTATTCTATTTTTAGGTTCCTTTATTTTGGCGGTGGTGACCATTCCTTCCTTGTGGTGGGTGATTGTCTTGATGGTCTTTTTGGTCTTCTTTTTGACAGGAGTGATGATGGGCTTAATGGGTCCACGCTTTGCTAAATTCCAAGTTCTCTTAGAAAAGATCAATGCGATTGCCAAAGAAAATCTGCGTGGCGTCCGTGTCGTCAAATCTTTCGTGCAGGAGAGAGAGCAGTATCAGAAATTTACGCAAGTTTCAGATGAACTTTTGGAGCAAAATCTCTTTATTGGCTATGCCTTTTCGATCGTTCAACCAATGATGATGATCGTCGGCTATGGGGCTGTCTATCTGACCATGTGGCTCTTGTCTAGCATGATACAGATGGATCCAGGCTTGGTTAACTCGATTGTTTCTTTCATTTCTTATTTGAATCAAATCATGTTTACCATCATCATGGTTGGCTTTTTGGGCAATACCGTTACGCGTGCCATGGTATCGATTCGGCGGATCAAGGAGGTCTTGGATACAGAGCCAGCGATGACCTTCAAGCATGAAGTTGAAGAAGATCTGGAAGGTAGTCTGGTCTTTGACCATGTGACCTTTACCTATCCGACAGATACAGAGCCCATGCTCAAGGATATTAGCTTTGAAGTCAAACCAGGAGAGATGATTGGTGTTGTCGGAGCGACAGGAGCAGGAAAATCAACTCTGGCTCAGCTCATTCCACGCCTTTTTGATCCTCAGGAAGGCTCCATCAAAATTGGTGGCAAGGACTTGCGAGACATTAGTGAAGCTTCGTTGAGAAAAAATGTCTCTATCGTTCTGCAAAAAGCTATTTTATTTAAGGGGACGATTGCGGACAATCTGCGTCAAGGAAAGCAAAATGCTAGCCTGCCAGAATTAGAACAGGCGGCGCGAATTGCTCAGGCAAGCGAGTTTATCAATCGCATGGAAGATACCTACAACAGCCAGGTCGAAGAACGGGGAAATAATTTCTCTGGCGGACAAAAGCAGAGAATGTCCATCGCGCGTGGTGTCGTCAGCAACCCTAATATTCTTATCCTAGATGACTCGACTTCAGCGCTGGATGCCAAGTCCGAAAAGCTGGTCCAAGAGGCGCTGAACAAGGATTTGAAGGGAACAACGACCATCATCATTGCCCAGAAGATTAGCTCCGTGGTTCATGCGGACAAGATTTTGGTGCTAGATCAAGGACGCTTGATTGGCCAAGGTAGACACGCAGACTTGGTTGCTACAAATGATGTCTACCGAGAAATTTATGAGACTCAAAAAGGAAAGGAGGACTAATATGAAGACAGCAAAATTTTTCTGGCAATATTTTAAACAGTATAAACTGGCCTTTTTGGTCGTCATGATTATGATTGTCATCTCTACGGTTTTACAGGTTCTATTTCCGATTTTTACTGGTCTCGCCATTAGTGAGTTAGTGGAGCTGGGTAGTGCTTTTGCGAGTGGCAAGCTTGCTTCAGGCGATGTTTCTGCCTTTGCTGCTTTTCAAGGAATCATGTGGAATTTAGCGCTGGCTTTCATCTTCCTTTCGCTATCGAGCTTGATTTACATGCTGCTGATGAGTCGGATCATTTCCTACTCAACCAATGAAATGCGCAAGGGGCTCTTTGGAAAATTAGCTCGCTTGACCGTTTCCTTCTTTGACCGCCATCAAGATGGAGATATCTTGTCGCGTTTTACCAGCGATTTAGATAATATCTTGCAGGCTTTAAACGAGAGCCTAGTCCAAGTGATGAGCAATATCGCTCTCTACATCGGCCTGATTATCATCATGTTTATGCGGCATGCGACCTTGGCTTGGGTGACGATTGCCAGTACGCCAGTAGCCATCATTGTTTTGGTGTCTATCGTCAAGCTGGCTCGCAAGTACACAGACTTGCAGCAAAAAGAAGTCGGTCAGCTCAATGCTTATATGGATGAGACGATTTCCGGCCAGAAGGTAGTCATTGTGCAGGGAATGCAAGAAGAAGTCATCAAAGGCTTTGTCCAGCAAAATGATAAGGTTCGGTCAGCTACTTTCAAAGGACGCGCTTTTGCTGGCTTGCTCTTTCCTGTCATGAACGGAATGAGCCTGATCAATACGGCTATCGTGATTTTTGTAGGTTCAGCCATTATGCTCAATGATCCTAATGTGAAGACCTCAGTAGCCATTGGTCTGATTTCAACCTTTACACAGTTTTCTCAACAATACTATCAGCCTATCATTCAGGTTGCGGCAAGCTGGGGAAGCCTGCAGCTGGCTTTCACTGGTGCGGATCGGATTCAGGAAATGTTTGATGCGCCTGAGGAAGTGCGCCCTCAGAATGCACCAGCCTTTACCGAGCTGAAAGAAGGCGTCGAGATAAAGCATGTGGATTTCTCTTATGTAGAAGGAAAGCCGATTTTGAAAGATGTTTCCATTTCGGCTCCAAAAGGTAAAATGATTGCCGTTGTAGGACCGACAGGATCAGGAAAGACGACCATTATGAACCTGATCAATCGTTTTTACGATGTGGATAAGGGCAGTATCGAATTTGACGGGCGCGATATCCGAGACTATGACTTGGATAGCTTGCGCAGTCATGTAGGTATCGTTTTGCAAGATTCTGTCTTGTTCAGCGGAACCATTCGAGATAATATCCGATTTGGAGTACCGGATGCAAGTCAGGAGATGGTTGAAATCGCTGCGCGTGCTACCCATATTCACGAGTATATTGAAAGCTTGCCTGATAAATACGACACAATCGTAGATGATGATCAAAACATCTTTTCAACAGGTCAAAAGCAATTGATTTCAATTGCTCGAACCCTTTTGACCGATCCTCAAGTGCTGATCTTGGATGAAGCCACCTCTAATGTTGATACGGTAACCGAGAGCAAGATCCAGAGCGCGATGGAGGCCATTGTGGCAGGACGGACCAGCTTTGTCATCGCTCACCGCTTAAAGACCATATTGAATGCAGACCAGATTATTGTCTTAAAAGATGGGGAAGTCATTGAAAGAGGCAATCATCATGAATTGCTGCATCTAGGCGGCTTCTATTCTGAGCTTTACCACAATCAATTTGTGTTTGAATAGATACATACAGAAACGGAGGTATTTCATGAGGATACCTTCGTTTTTTGTTTTTGATATTCATTTATCTCGCCCTAAAAATCAGAAGCTAAAAAGTCTGTCGTTTATCCTCTGATTGATTAGAGGATTCAAGAAACGTTTTGCTTTTTCGCTTGATTATAATATAATAAACGTAAGTGAACTGTTAATAAGTATAGGTGTCTAGGAGATGGGAATGAGATCGAGTAAGGGAAAAAAGAGGATTCAGACTTGCCAGAAATGCGCTCTCTGGTCTATTTTTGTGCTGGTAATCTGTTGCCTTACTTTTATTTATTCTAAGGCTAGCATGCCCGACAGTAGTCAAATTAAAATCGGGGCGACCTATATGACCATGAACAATGATTTTTATCAAACCTTGAATGCTGAATTGGAGAAAAAAACCAATCAACAGGGGAGTCGGCTCTATGTTCGTGATTCGGAATTGGATGAGAAAAAGCAGAGTCAGCAAATTGCTTATTTTATCAAAGAGAAAGTGGATGTCATCGTCATCAACCCAGTAAAGAGTGATAGTCCAGATATTATCAGGGCTTTGAATGCTGCTAAAAAAGCTGGCATCCGCATTATCGTGGTAGATGCGCCGATGAGCAAGCAAGTAGCCGTTGATACGACTATCGTGTCGGATAACTATCAAGCGGGAGTTTTGATTGCTAAAGATATGATGGGTCGGCTTTCCGAGGCGAATATTCTCTTGCTTGAACACCAGAATGCCATCTCAGCCATGGATCGGCTACAGGGCTTTCTGGATACGATCAAGGGACATCCAAGCTATCGAATCGTTTCTCAGTTGGAGACTTTGGGACAGACCGAAGAAAGCATGCCCCAGGTCAAAAATGCCTTGGATAATGGTTTGGAATTTAACGTTGTCATGGCTCTTAATGATCGTGCTGCAATCGGTGCCTTGGCAGCAATCAAAGATCAAGGTGTCGCAGAAAAAATTTATATCTATGGGGTTGACGGCTCTCCAGATATTAAGAATTTTTTAGCCAATACGAATGACATTCAAGGAACAGTGGCCCAATCGCCTATTCAGATGGGACGAAAGGTGGCAGAAGTGATTGAGCTGCTGCGGGAAAAGAAATCCTGTGACAGCCAGTATCTGATACCAGTCCGCTTGATAAACAAGGACAATATCAGCGAGTATACAGTTACAGGGTGGCAGTAATGAAACCAAACAAAAGCATTTTTTACAGTAAAATAGCTCTGATGGTCATCAATTTTATAGCCATTGTCTATAATGCTTCGATTTACCTTTTCGCAACTAATTATGCCGTGACAAGAGGCTTCAGTCACTCGCTTTTAGAGCGCTTGGATGCCATCCCAGGATCTCCTAGTTTCATTTTTCTGATTTCCATCATCTTTTATGCCTGCCTATTGCTGGTGATGTACTATCGGGAAAAGCACCCCAATCAGCTATCCGTTTACGATAAAGTGACCATGATTGAGATTTTACTGATGCTGGTCATCTTTACTGCCCTGCATTCGTCTTACAATGGGTTGATTCTTCTCGTTTTTGCAGATATTTTCTATGGCTCCAAAGAGTTCAATGCCTCCAAGGACAAAAAATATTGGTTTTCCTTTATTATCTTGAGTTTCAGTATGTTGCTATTGTCAAACTACGACCTGCTGTCGCTCTTTGTCAAACTGCCTTCATTGGATACCTATATTCGTTTTTATCCAGAATCTATACGTTTGCTGCTGCTTTTTGGTAAGAACTTTCTTTTCTCCCTCAATATTGTTGTTTTTATGATTTCCTTGCTCTTTTATATCATGCCGGCGATTACAGAGCGGCACCGGATTGAGGAGGAACTTCGCATGGCTTCCCAGGCCAATCGGGAGTTGAACAGCTATCTAGCCTTATCAGAAAAAATTGCTGAAGACCGAGAAAGAAAGCGGATTGCTCGTGAGATTCATGATACACTGGGCCATGCTTTGACGGGTATCTCAGCGGGAATTGATGCCATCAAGGTACTAGTAGATATTGATACCGAGCGGGCCAAGGAGCAGCTCAATAATGTCTCGGTCGTCGTTCGTGACGGGATTCGGGATGTTCGAGGTTCTCTCAATAAAATGCGGCCGGGAACTTTGGAGAATAATAGTTTGAAAGAAGCTTTGTTAAAGATTATCCGAGAGTATGAAGCCATTTCCAACTTGGATATCCATTTTCTTTATGAATGGGATACGATCGATTTAGATATTGCCAAAGAAGATATTGTGTTTCGCATCGTGCAGGAATCAATTACCAATTCTGTGCGTCACGGGCACGCCAAGACCGTTTGGATTGAGTTGTTAGAAAAAGAAAATTATATTATGACCATTCGAGATGATGGTGTAGGTTTTGATGAATTGCATTATGGCTATGGCTTGAAGCAAATGCAGGAACGGTTGGCTATTATCGGTGGGAAGGTTCATTTTGAAAATCGAGATGGCTTTTATACCTACATTGAAATCCCCAAAATAGGAGGTTGGAATGATTAAAGTTTTAATTGCAGACGATCAGGCCTTGATTCGTGAGTCTCTGCAAATCATCCTGTCCGCTCATGCTGACATCGAGGTAGTCGGGACAGTTGGAGATGGCAAGGAAGTTTTGGAAAAGCTTCATCGGGTACGTCCAGATGTAATTTTGATGGATATCCGTATGCCGATCATGGACGGTGTACTCTGTACCAAGGCTGTCAAGGAACAGTATCCGGATGTTAAGATTATCATTCTGACGACCTTTGATGACGATGAATTTATCTTTTCCGCTCTCAAATACGGCGCGTCTGGCTATATTCTCAAAGGGGTTTCGACAGAAGAGCTCCACGAAGCCATTCAGACAGTCTATCGAGGCGGAGCTATGATTAATCCTAATATTGCCACCAAGGTCTTCAAAATCTTTTCACAGATGGCCCAGTCCAACTTTGCTATCACGGTGTCAGAGGAAAATGTAGAGGACATGAGCCGGACGGAGTGGAAGATTATCCAGCAGATTGGCTTTGGGATTTCTAATAAGGAGATTGCAGCTAAGCTTTATCTGTCGGAAGGGACCGTGCGCAACTACTTATCAGGGATTCTATCTAAACTGAATCTGCGCGACCGGACTCAGCTGGCTATCTGGGCCGTGCAGACCGGAGTCACCCAGCGAGACTTTAGCAAGGGAAGTGATAAATGAAGTGGCGACTTAGACATTTGGTTGTTCTTGTTTTGGTTCTTGTTTCAGGCATTTTAAGCTTTGCTCTCTGGTCGTCTAGTCATGAAAAAGTCCTACGCATCGGTGTCTATGCGGGCTCTAGCTGGGATGTTCCAAATAGTCGTGAAAACAAGGCCTTGGACAGCCTGATTAAAAAATTTGAAAAGACACATCCCCATGTCAAGGTCGTCTACGAAAGCGGGATTCCCAAGAAGGATTATGCCGACTGGCTGGCAGAGCAAGTCTTAAAGGGCGAACAGCCGGATCTCTTTATGGTACCGGAAAACGACTTTAGTATGTTGGCCTCGGCTGGTGCCCTCAAATCCTTGGATACCCTCCTAACAGATGATGAACGGACAGCCTTTTATCCCGTCGCTTATAAAGCTGGACAATATCAGGGAGTCAGCTATGCTCTTCCAGTCGAGAGCAATCCTATCATGATGTGTGTCAATAAAGACTTACTTGAAAAAGAAGGAATTAGCATTCCTGAGTCAGGCTGGACTTTGGCGGATTTCTATGAGATTTGCAAGAAAGTAACCAAAGATACCAATGGCGATGGCGTGGTAGATCAGTACGGTATTACAGATTATACGTGGCAGCAGGCTCTGGTAGCTTACGGCGGCCATCTGACCGATAAATCCGGTATCAATGTAGACAGCCCAGAGATGCATCAAGCCTTGGCCTTTATGAGCAAGCTGGACATGCTCAGCCAGCACTATAAGGTGATTCCTCATGACTTTGATGAGGGGCGGGTGGCCTTCTATCCTATGAGTCTGGCCCAGTATCGGACCTACAAGCCTTATCCTTATCATGTTGCCAAATATTCTAGCTTTTCTTGGACCTGTATCCCGATGCCGACAGCCAATAGCAAGGTGATGGGAACGCAGGTCAAGACTTCCCTCTTTGGCATGTCTTCCAACACTAAGCAAGAGAAGCTGGCTTGGGAATTTATGCTCTTGCTGTCACAAGACAAAGAAAGCCAGCAGACCTTGTTTGAAAAATCGCAGGGAACTTCAGTCTTGCCCTCTGTCGTGAAAAGTCAGCAAACCAGAAAAATCTTGCAAGCAGATGACTTCGGCTTGGATTCTCTGACTTCTGAGAGGCTAGATAGTATGATGGAGCGTTCTATCATAGATATTGGACAAGAAGTCGACCGGCAGACCTTGGAAAGACTTGACTATTTGATTAAGGAAGCTCTGGGAAATCAAGAAATTGACAGTGCCCTCCCAAGTATTCAAAAAGAAATTGAAAGCAGATAAGTGTCTGCTTTCTTTTTTATTTCTAAGTTAAGTCAGAAAACAAGTCACGGGTGACTAGACCAATATGACATTTGTCACATCTAAACTCACATTTGTCATCTTTTCAAAGTGACATTTGACAATAGGGAAGCGATTTCATTTTGTGTACAATAGAATCAAGAAAATAAGGAGGCAGGAAAGATGAAATATCTTGTACTGGTCAGTCATGGGGGGCTAGCTGAAGGCGTACAAAGCTCCTTGAAGATGTTTGCTGGAGATAAAACAGACCAAATCATAGCCGTGGGTTTGAAAGAGGGGAAATCAGTCGATGATTTTGCTCTTGATTTCCGCCAAGCCTTGGCAGGTTTAGAAGCAGAGGATACTGTCTTGGTTTTGGCCGATATTGTAGGAGGCAGTCCATTGACCACAGCGGCTAGTGTCTTAGCAGAATTAGGCAAATTAGATTCGGCAGTCATTCTTGGAGGACTGAATCTGACAATGGGGCTCACTGGACTTGTGATGAAGGACATGCTGGAAGGCAAAGACCTCGCTCAGACGATTCTTTCAGAAGCGACGGCAGCCTTACAGGAGTTTGAAGTATCATCAGACGATGATGAGGAAGACGACGACATTTAAAAAGTTATTCATTTACTAACTTAGATAGGAGATTCAAAATGGTAGTAACATTTGTACGGATTGACGACCGCATGATCCACGGTCAAACTGTCACTCGTTGGGCTAAGGAATATCCTTGCGATGGGCTGATTGCAGTCAATGATGCAGCGGCCAGCAACAAAGTTTTGATCCAAGCCTACAAAGGGGCTTCTGACAAGAAAACTTTCGTTTGGACCAAGGAAGCCTTCAAGGAAAAATCTGGCAAGGTAACCGAATCTGACAGCCGTTATTTCTTGATTACCAAAAATCCGATTGATATGAAAGAAATCTTAGTGGACCAAGGCTATGTGCCAGGCGATGTCAAAGAAATCATCGTTGGACCAGCCAATGACCGTCCAGGAGCTGTTAAGCTGGGCAACAACCAGTCCATCACACAAGAAGAAGCGGAAGCGATTGAAGCGATTGAAAAAGCAGGCTACAAGGTAAAATTCCAGCTGCTTCCAGATGTTTCCATCGGTTACTGGAGCGATTTCAAATCTAAATTTGGTTTTTGAACAGGGGCAGAAGTTAAGCAGGACAAGGTTTTGGACTTTCGATAACCTTGCGGAGCAAGGTCTGTTTGAGGGATTTGGAACTCAGCTCCTGCTACTGCTCGATCTTACTTAAAGGAGAAAGATTATGACAATTTCTTGGTTGCAAGCCGCAATCCTCGGTATCTTTGCTAGTTTATCCTCTATGCCGGGTATGGGTGGCTCAAGTATTGGTAACTATACACTTGGACGTCCGCTTGTCGGAGGACTCGTCTGTGGTTTGATTTTAGGAGATGTGAGCCTCGGGATTATCTGTGGTGTAGCCATGCAGTTGGTGTATATCGCACTGGTAACCCCTGGCGGTACTGTTTCTGCCGATGTCCGTGCAGTTTCTTATATCGGTATTCCTTTGGCAATGGTTGCGATCAAGTCACAAGGGATTTCAGATGCTCAGCAGGCTGCTGACTTTGCAAAATCAATGGGTGTGCTGGTTGGTACACTAGGAACTGTTCTCTTCTACGGAACAGCGACAATGAACTTGGTATGGCAACACATGGGCTGGAAAGCAGTCGAACAGGGAGAATACAAAAAATTGTATGCAGTTGACTGGTATCTGCCATGGGTTTCCCACTTCCTCTTCTCTTTCTTGCCAACACTGATTCTTTGCCGTTACGGTGCTGATGCTGTTACAGCTCTGAAAGATGCCCTCCCAATGGATGGTCTACCAATGAAAACCCTCTTCACAGTAGGTTCTCTCCTCCCATGTGTCGGTATTGCGATTCTCTTGAAACAAATCGTTGAAAAGGTGACAGACTTTGTCCCATTCTTCGTTGGTTTTACCTTGGCTGCCTCACTTGGCCTCAACCTTGTGTCTAGTGCAGTTGTATCACTGATCTTTGCCCTGCTCTTCTATGAAGTACAGATGGCGAAAAATGTCAAAGCTAGTGCTGTGGCAGTAGGTGATTTTGACGATGATGACGAGGAGGATATCTAAGATGGCAACTAAAAAAATATCTAAAAAAACACTGACCAAATCATTCCACCACTGGTACTATGGTCACTTGACCTGCTTCTCTCAAGAGCACATGCAGACTTTTGGTTACTTGACTTCTATGCTACCAATCGTGGAAGAATTGTACGATACAAAAGAAGAACAAGCACGCTCTATGCACACTTATACAGCCTTCTTCAACACAGAACCTCAGCTGGGTACTTTGGTCGTTGGGATCACAGCTGGTTTGGAAGAAGCGCGTGCCAATGGTGCAGAAGCAGTAAATGACGAAACCATCAACGGACTTCGGGCTGGCTTGATGGGGCCGGTTGCCGGTATTGGTGACTCTCTGATCGTTGGAACCTTGATTCCAGTTATTTTGGGGATCTCAATGGGGCTTTCAAATGGAGGCTCACCTGTCGGTGCTATCTTCTATATCCTAGTTTGGAATCTGCTGGCTTATTTCGGTATGCGTTTCGCTTACTTTAAAGGCTATGAATTGGGAGATAAGGCCGTTGAATTCCTAGTAGGAGAACAAGGACAAGCTATCCGTAAATCTGTTGGGATTGTCGGCGGAATGGTTATCGGTGCTGTTGCAGCAACTTGGGTACCTATCAAAACTGCCTTCCAATTGATCAATCCAGGTGAAAAAGAGCCTTACCTTGTCTTACAAGATAAATTAGATGGTGTTTATCCAGGTCTCTTAACAGCTGTCTTTATCGTATTTTGCTGGTGGCTCATGGCCAAGAAGAACCTTTCTCCAATCAAAGTGATGCTCATTCTAGTTGTTATCGCCTTCCTTGGAGTACTGGCTGGCTTCTTTAACCCAGGTCTCCAATATTAAGAAAAAGAGGGAAAATCATGACAGAACAAGAATTGATTCAAGGCTATGAAACAGAAATTCAATACCAGAAGCATATGATTGAAAATCTCGGACGCTGGTTTAGTCTTTTCTTTACCATTGCCAGTATCGGTTTTGTCCTGATTTATCTCTTTCATCGAACCAATCTGCTTCTTTTCATCGTAGGAGTCATCTTAGCTATTTTGGGAATTCTTGTCATGCTGGTCTTTGGCTATGGCATCTACAAGGGTAGACTAAATCTGCAAAAAGTGATTGATGATTTTGAAGAGAAACTGAAGTTAGCTCAATAATGTTTCCAATTAATTTCCCCAAAAACTTTGTCATTCGGCAAAGTTTTTTCTTGACTATTTCTGACCAAGTGATAAAATAATAACTATAGATTAGCACTCGGTGTCGTAGAGTGCTAAAATTCAATCTTTGGAGGAAAAAGATGTTAAAACCATTAGGTGACCGTGTGGTCTTAAAAGTAGAAGAAAAAGAACAGAAAGTTGGTGGCTTTGTCATTGCTGGTGCAGGACAAGACGCGACAAAAGAAGCAAAAGTCATCGCAGTTGGCCAAGGAATCCGTACATTGAACGGAGAGCTGGTTGCACCAAGTGTCAAGCCAGGTGATAAGGTTTTAGTTGAAAGCCATGCTGGCATTGAAGTCAAAGATCAAGATGAGAAATTCTTGGTTGTTGGGGAAGCCAACATTCTTGCAATTGTGGAGTAAAAATCTAAGAAAGAGGTTTAAAGATGGCAAAAGATATTAAATTTTCATCAGATGCACGCAGTGCAATGGTTCGTGGTGTGGATATTCTAGCAGATACTGTCAAGGTAACCTTGGGCCCTAAAGGTCGCAATGTTGTTTTGGAAAAATCTTTTGGTTCACCCCTCATCACCAATGACGGTGTGACAATTGCCAAGGAAATCGAGCTGGAAGACCATTTTGAAAATATGGGCGCTAAGCTGGTGTCAGAAGTGGCTTCAAAAACCAATGATATCGCTGGAGACGGAACAACGACTGCTACTGTATTGACCCAAGCTATCGTTCGTGAAGGAATCAAAAACGTGACTGCGGGTGCCAACCCAATTGGTATCCGCCGCGGGATTGAAGCAGCAGTTGCAACAGCTGTTGAAGCCCTGAAAGAAACGGCGATTCCAGTTTCTAACAAGGAAGCGATTGCTCAGGTTGCTGCCGTGTCTTCTCGTAGCGAAAAAGTCGGTGAGTACATTTCTGAAGCTATGGAAAAAGTTGGCAACGATGGCGTTATCACTATCGAAGAGTCCAAAGGGATGGAAACAGAGCTGGATGTCGTAGAAGGAATGCAGTTTGACCGTGGCTACCTGTCTCAATACATGGTGACGGATAGTGAAAAAATGGTGGCTGATCTGGACAACCCTTATATCTTGATTACAGACAAGAAAATTTCTAACATTCAAGAGATTCTGCCATTGTTGGAAAGTATTTTGAAAACCAACCGTCCGCTCTTGATTATTGCGGATGATGTGGATGGTGAAGCTCTGCCAACACTGGTTCTTAACAAGATTCGTGGCACCTTCAATGTAGTGGCTGTTAAAGCACCAGGTTTCGGTGACCGTCGAAAGGCTATGTTGGAAGACATTGCAATCTTGACTGGTGGTACAGTGATTACAGAAGACCTTGGTCTGGAGCTCAAAGATGCGACCATTGAAGCGCTTGGACAAGCTTCTAAAGTAACTGTTGACAAGGATAGCACTGTGATTGTGGAAGGCTCTGGTAATCCAGAAGCTATTGCCAATCGTGTGGCCGTTATCAAATCTCAAATCGAAAGTACAACTTCTGAGTTTGATAAAGAAAAGCTACAAGAACGTCTGGCTAAATTGTCCGGTGGTGTGGCGGTGATTAAGGTCGGTGCGGCAACCGAAACCGAACTTAAAGAAATGAAACTCCGCATCGAAGATGCCCTTAACGCGACTCGTGCCGCAGTAGAAGAAGGAATCGTGTCAGGTGGTGGTACAGCCTTTGTTAGCGTATTGGATGCAGTAGCTGCTCTCGAATTAACAGGTGATGAAGCAACAGGTCGTAACATCGTCCTCCGTGCCTTGGAAGAGCCTGTCCGTCAAATCGCTTTGAATGCAGGATTTGAAGGCTCTATCATCATTGACCGCCTGAAAAACTCTGAAGCAGGTACAGGCTTTAATGCTGCGACTGGCGAATGGGTGAACATGATTGAAGCTGGAATCATTGACCCAGTTAAGGTAACGCGCTCAGCCCTGCAAAATGCCGCTTCAGTTGCTAGCTTGATTTTGACAACAGAAGCTGTTGTGGCTAATAAGCCAGAACCTGCGCCAGCAGCACCAGCTATGGACCCAAGTATGATGGGCGGCATGATGTAAGGCACATCAAAGAAAGTACAACTTTTTTGAAATCAATAAAGTAAAAAAGACTTCAAACTATTGATCAAAAACAATGGTTTGAAGCCTTTTTATTGTGCTATTAATGAGACAAAAACTTGTAAAATAATGAAAAAGCCTTAGATTCCAAGGCTTTTTAGTCATACTTTCTATGCCCCCTGCATGAATTTGTAAGAACTTTTCATATTGAAAATAAACAAAAATGTTGAAATATAGCTGATTTTAGGGAAATACTTTTAGGTATTTTCAATGTCAGGATTTAAAAATGGGGCAAAAGTGGGGCAAAAACAAATTAACGAAAAAAATATCGAGTTCGTGCATCAAGTAAATGATAAATTGCAAGAATAAGTGCAACATTTACTCGAACTCATCCTCTAGAGCTTCACTAGCAGTTCTGTAAGCTAAACATTTTCGTGGTCGGTGATTGATATCATATAAAGCCTTGGTTCCCAAAGCTTTTTAATGTTATAAACTCATTAAAATAACTCCCAGTTAGATTTGGAATATTTTTTATTCTGTGTCATATAAAAATAAATAAAATGAATGGCTATAGCTAGAGCTAAAATGGTTGTTATACTCACTACTATTATAGGATTAGAAGCAAAGATTAAAGAGAGAATAAAGGCAGCCAGATAGAGTGTCGCTTGGACACAGTAGTAACTTTTCGAATAGCGAAGATAGTGTTTGTTATAGGGCCCATTTACTAGGACAGCAGCTTGAAAGAGGCCAAATCCGATATAAGAGAAGCTGGTTGCAAAGAGACGATTAGCTTCAGGATTCTGAAGAAAACTCATCGATACAATCATCATCATAAGTCCAATGAAAATAGGATAGTGACTGTAAATTAGAAATAGTCCCTTTTGATTAGATTTTTCATCAATAGCATGGTCGAATTGACCAAAATAAAACAAGAACAGAGAAATCATAATAATGAAATAAAGAACCGAATAAATCGAGAAATTCTCGATTGTAAAGAAGTTAGCTAGATTCGTAATCATCTCTCCAAACGTAATAATGACAAGAAGGGAGATGCGCTCGATTAAATGGGGAAGATTTACCTGGTAATGCTTATCTTTATTAAGCAAGATACTTGGCGTAATAAATGTTAGCAGAATACTAGCATAAAGGATATAGACTCCAATGTAAATAGGAAGAAGAGCTGCTAGATAGATTTCTAAACTTCGTAGACCTGTTATCCATAGAAAACCTTTGATACTTTCCCTATGAACATTATCGGTTGATTTTTTAAAAAACTCAACCAAATATTGAAAAAATAAGGTAAGGGTTAATGTACCAATAGCCCAACAGAGATAATGAAAATATTGTTGCCAATCAGGTCCAATCATATTGGCTATAAAGAGTAAAAGTCCCATTTTGATAAACATGATTACCATGTTAAATAAAGAGTTCTTTCCATAGCGATTGGTATAATCGGTTTGAATCATCCAGGAATCGATGAGAAACAAAATAGCAATGAAAAAATCAAGGAAAGAATTCCAAGTCAAAATACCGTTATGAAGATGGTCGATTAAAGTAGTTACTTTTGAAATTGCAAAAACAAAAACTAAGTCATAAAAAAGTTCTGAAAATTCTACACGTTTATGTTTAATAAGAGTTGTCATCTTAAGACCTTTCTATTTTAGAAGTACAATTTATTATAACAGAAAATGGTAATGAGAGAAAAGGAGATGCTTAAATAACTTTATGTGGCGCGAATTGTCAAAACCTTGGAGCACATTTTCACGTACCAGCTTACAGGCGGAGTGTTTGGTGATTGATAATGAAGAATAAGATTTTACAATAGAAAAGCGAGGATATCCTCGCTTTTTTTATTTAATCTAATAGCTCCTTATTTTCAATTAAGAGCTCTAGTGGAGATTTATCTCTTGCTTCAATAAAACCAGGTTCATATTGGGTATGAAGTGTTCTTTTCTGAGAAGTTGGATCAATATACAACTCTTTTCCATCTTCTGTGTATAGTTGGTTGCCTCTTGTTAGGTAAAGTAAATCCTCTAAGTACTGTCCATCAGTATGTAGGAAATGCTCGATGTATTTGACAGCTTTTAAGATTTCACTTACTTTATCAGAGTATTCATTAGATTCAAGAACACTCTTTTCTAACTCAATCTCTTTACTCGTTCCAAAGAGTTGGGTTGGAGTTGCATTAAAATATTCTGCTATCTTATCCAAATTTGCAAAGGTAGGATAGCTTTTTTGTTTTTCGTAATCAGAGATGGACTGTTTACCGATTCCTAATTACCTCAGTCTCTTCAGTCTGTTAATTTTTTTTCGAAAATTTCTCTTTAATACTAGCTTTCAATTTATCAAATTTTTCACGACGAGCTTCTTTTTTATCCGCAATTAAGCGAGCTTTAGCTTGATGCTCTAAATCTTCTTGAATTTTGAGAGCTGACTCTATCTCTGCCGCAACAGTAGCGACATCCCATCTAGCAATGTCAACCTGATACTTTTCAAAAATAGCATTTAAAACAGATTCATCATTTTCTTGTACAAGTGCAATAATAGCTACTTCGCCATTAGTCAACTTTTTACTAACGGTTGTAATTAATGCCGAATTGATCAATTCTTTGTCTGAACCAACGGAGGCGCCAATTGCTCCACCAGTAGCAAAACCAAAGAGAACACCTAGTGGTCCACCTAAAATTCCGATTAAACTACCAATTAATCCGCCTTCGAAATAATCATCTCCTAGGGAATTCATCAAATCAAAGCTATCTTTGACGTTAACAACACCATTTTCAGCTTTTACAATTGAAGCCTGAGCTAATTTTGTATTTTCAGTTTGAACAAACTGTTTTAATTCTGAAAAGGCCTGAAAGGCTTCACTTTCAATATGAAAAATTGAGACAACAACATTTTCCATGGGCTTACACTCCTTTATTACTTTATAGAGATAGAATAAAATCTCCTATATTTAGTAGTACAAACTACTGCTACACAAGGTGAATTGTAGCATACAATAATCTTTTATGCAATATACAATATATTACAAAAAGATTAAATTTTTATTTAAAAACTTATATTCTATAAATTAGGCAATTTTAAAATTTTGATTAAAAAGAAAGATTTAGATAGAGCTGTTGGTAGACTTAGGAAATTTTAAGAACATGCATTAGTTAAATTAAATGGTTCTTTTCAATTAAGTTTTAACTTCTATCTGGTAAGTAAAAGGAAAAATAATACCCGTGGTGCTAGTTAAACTCAAAATACAAGAAAAGCCTAAAAGGACTATACTGTAAGTGACAAAACAAAACAGGAGGATAGTCCAAATGAGCCACTTACATTAGTCCTGTGAAATACAGAACTAAATCCTTCACTTAAATTACTTGTCTAACTTTTTGGGGTCAGTACAAACAGTGCTTTTTTTGTTGAAATCGCAAAGAATCTAAGCTTTCTTTTTGCAGATAACATTCGCTCTTTTATTTTCGGTATGATTGAGTCGATGCCCCGTTCTCGACCGGTTATTATTGCAACTTATCGAATGCTAGAGCACTATGCCATCACTTTTTGGAAGAATACTTGGAGCAATTCTACGCAGAATGGAATGCGAAAAAGTGATAATTAAAGAGACAAAAAAGCTGAGAATATGATTTCCCAGCTTTTTTGAATGCGATAGAAATAGCAACTAGACTATTTACGAAAGACCCCAATAATGTAGGTGAAGCCAGTAACTAAAAATGCAAAGGCAATGACATAAACGACAAAGACACCTGTAGCCACTGGATTGAACAGAATCACTAGACCTAGTAAAAATTCAAGCAAGGCTACCCACGTGATATTGCTACCAATAATAGGGAAAATCAATCCTAGACGATTGCCTTTAAAGAAAGCAATAATGGCTTCTACAATTAACCAAATTCCTACAATGGTCGGAATGACGACCGGCAGGGTCAAAAAGCCATAAGCAACGAGGTAAAGAGCTAAGAGAAGACTAACAAATCCTTGGAAAAGATAAACAGGTGAGCGAAGCTCTTTTGGTGCAGAGAAATAGCCTAAAATAGCTGCTATAGAAGAAACCAGTAAACCAAATGCAATCCACCAGCTGTAAGCAACAAGATTAGCTACTGGGTTTGTAAATAGGAAAAGTCCTAAAAGGACAAAAACAACTCCTGCAAGGAATAGCAGTAAACGATTAGAAAATTTCATTTCAATACCCCCCTATATAGTTATATAGTATAGTATAGTTTGCTAATAAAACTATTGTACTTATTTTTATAGAAAATGTCAATAAAATAAATAAACAATTTGGAAGTTTCAGTCTGACTTACAAAAAGAAAATCGCCCTCATACAGCAAATTATTTTCATCCAAAGAACAACAGATGACAGAAGAGAAATATTTACATACAGAAAAGGACTATCTGGATTTACTTTTAGCAGTAAAGAGAAAATTTGATTACCAACGTTCAATTGTTCCTTATATTGTCTATTTTCTATTAAAAACAGGCATGAGGTTTGGAGAGTTAATAGCGTTAACTTGGAATGAGGTTGATTTTGACAGAGGATTGTTAAAAACATACAGGAGGTATAATACTCTCTCTCATAAGTTTGTTCCACCAAAAAATAAAACGTCTATTCGGATGGTTCCAATAGACGAGGAGTGTATCAAAATTTTGCGCCTTTTACAAACGGAGCAAGAAAGGGCAAACATGGAGTTAGGAATCAAAAATCGATATCGGATGATTTTTCAACATTTTGGATATATTCATTCAGTCCCAGATATCGCAAGTGTCAATAAAGCTTTGAGTGTTCTCTTAAATGAGTTGGACATTTATCCAATTATCACGACAAAAGGAGCACGTCATACCTATGGGAGCTACCTCTGGCACAAAGGATTTGACCTTGGAGTTATCGCAAAAATTCTAGGGCATAGAGATATTTCAATGTTGGTAGAAGTGTACGGACACACTTTAGAAGAGAAAATTTTTGAAGAATTTAATCAAATAAGAGATATTTGGAAAGATTGCTCATAAAAAAATGTGGGGCAGAAAGTGGGGCAAAATGATTTCAGAGCAAGCAAAAAAGCCTACAGAGTAGGCTTTCTTAGTCATACTTTCTATGCCCCCTGCAGGGCTCGAACCTGCGACCCATAGATTAAGAGTCTACTGCTCTACCAACTGAGCTAAGGAGGCAAGAGAAAAAGCTGTATTGGTGCCGGACCTTCACGATTTGTATTGAACCCGCGCAATTAAGCAGGTGGGCAACTCGCTCTAACTGAAGCTGCTTCCGCGTGACACGGCTTGCACGCTGTTAGAAGTCTTTTGTTTCCCTAATAATACAAAAAATAGTCGGTCAACACTTAAGTGTGAAGTCGTACACCACAGCGTTTCTATAATTATAATACCATAAATTTTGAAAAATTCAAGAGAAAAATGTGATTTTTTGCAAACGATGCCATCATTTTTTTAAGTCATCAATCTTATTCTTGGTCAATCCAAGGGCTCGCTCGTATTTGCCATTTTCATTGGGAGTGAAATAATTGGCGTCTTTTATCTTATCGGGCAGGTAGTCCTGCTTGACCCAATTGCCAAGATAGGAGTGAGGGTAGAGATAGTCCTGTGCGTTGCCCAATTCTTTGCTTCCTGCGTAGTGGCCGTCTCGTAAGTGGCGTGGGATGGGCAGATTTCCATTCTTTCTGAGGTCGGCTAAAGCCTTGTCCATAGCCACATAGGCTGAGTTGGACTTGGGCGACAGAGCCAGATCAATAACAATATTGGCAATGAGGATACGGGCTTCAGGAAAGCCGATCCGCTGGGCTGCTTCCAGGGCTGTAACGGTATGGACTTGGGCGTCAGGATTTGCTAGGCCAATATCTTCGTAAGCGATAACGGTCAAGCGTCGAGCTAGGCTAGGCAAGTCTCCTGCCTCAACGAGGCGAGCTGCGTAGTGGAGGCTGGCATTGACATCGGAGCCACGGATGGACTTCTGCAGGGCAGAGAGGACATCGTAATGGCCGTCCCCGTCCTTATCCATGGTGATATAGCTCTTTTGCAGGCTGTTTTCCATGACATCGAGCGTGATGTGACGGATGCCCTTGCTATCTTCTGGGGTAGAGAGTACGGCTAGGTCCAGCGAGTTATAGGCGGAGCGCAGGTCTCCGTTGGTAGAGATAGCGATGAAGTCCAGAGCTTCCTTGTCTAGCTCCACTGGAAAATCAAATCCTCGTTCCTTATCTGTCAAGGCTAACTGAATAGCTGTCCGAATGTCGTCGTTGCTGAGGGGCTCAAGTTCAAATATCTGAACCCGGCTGCGAATAGCGGGTGTCACTGAGAAGAAAGGATTTTCCGTCGTCGCCCCAATCATAATAACCAGCCCACTTTCTAATAGTGGCAGCAGGAAATCTTGCTTGGTCTTGTCCAGACGGTGAATCTCGTCTAGCAGGAGCACCAGTCCGCCGGAAAATTTCGCTTCTTCAGCGATCTCTTGCAGGCGTTTCTTGCTATCTACGGTGGCGTTAAAGGTCCGAAAGGCAAACTTGGTTGTGCCGGCAATAGCCGAGGCGATGGAGGTTTTGCCGATGCCGGGTGGTCCATATAGAATCATCGAGGACAGGCGGTTGGCTTCAACCATGCGGCGGATGATTTTCCCGGGTCCGACCAGATGTTGCTGGCCGATGATCTGATCAATGCTGGTTGGCCGCATGCGCAGGGCGAGGTTTTCTGGCATAAGATTTCCTTTCTGCAAGTGTTTTTCTTGGCTTTTTGTGTTACTATTATAGATAGTAATATTTTATCACAATGAAAAGAGGAAATCATGGCTAAGTACGGTTTTTTAGAGATATTGGACGAGGAAATGGGGAAGAGCTTTCCTTTTGACTATGAGATAAACTGGGACAAGAAGAATCACGCAGTGGAAGTGGCCTTCCTCCTTGAGGTGCAAAATCCCGGCGGTATTGAGACGGTTGATGCTGAGGGTAATGCCTCGGCAGAGGATATTTACTTTGAGGAAGCTGTGCTTTTCTATAATCCGGTCAAGTCTCGTTTTGAGGCCGAGGACTATCTGGCTGCCCTGCCCTATGAGCCTAAAAAGGGGCTGTCACGGGAGTTTCTGGCTTATTTCGTGGATTTTCTAACCCAAACAGCTGAGTCTGGCCTTGATGCGCTCATGGATTTCTTAGCAGATCCAGAGGCAGCAGAGTTTGAGATAGCTTGGAATGCTGAGGCTTTTGAAAATGGCAGAGCAGATGTGATTGAGACGGAGTTTTACCCTTATCCGAGGTATTAGGAGGCGCTGATGGCAAATGCAAAAGGGCTAGATTTATTGCACAAGCAGATGGAGTTTTCTGGCTGCAAGATTGCCTTGCTCTGTGATGATAAGCTACTGACTATCTTGCGAGACGATATTTCAACCATTCCTTGGCCCAATATGTGGGAGTTGCCGGGCGGTGGCCGCGAGGGTGAGGAGACTCCTTTTGAATGTGTTCAACGAGAAGTTTTCGAAGAGCTTGGTTTGAAGCTTGAAGAAGCGGATATTCTCTGGGTTAAGAAATATCAAGGAATGCTTAATCCAGACAAAATTTCTATTTTTATGGTGGGAACTGTCACTCAGGAAGAATTTGCTAGCATTGTCTTTGGCGATGAGGGACAGGCTTATCAGATGATGGATGTGAGTCAGTTCTTATCAGATAAAAAGGTTATTCCGCAGCTGCAGGACAGGTTGAGCGATTATTTGGAGGTACAAGCATGATTCATATTGAACGGGCGGGAGCTGAGGATTTAGAAACCATTATTGCCATTCAGCGGTCGAGTTTTAAGGCCGTTTATGAGAAATATCAGGATCAATACGACCCCTATCTGGAGGAGCGAGAGCGGATTCGATGGAAACTGGTCGAGCGCCCAAATAGTTTTTATTATTTTGTCAGAGACGGCGAGAAGATTCTGGGCTTTATTCGCTTGAATACAAATGATGAACAGACAGCAGGTTGGATTGGAACAGTGGCGATTTTGCCAGAGTACCAGAATAAAGGATATGGCTCTGAGGGGCTTGGCCTGATAGAGGAGACATTCTTCACCATTAGGCAATGGGATTTGTGCACGGTTTTACAAGATAAAGGCATGGTGGCTTTTTATGAGAAAAATGGCTACCATCAGACCCATACTGAGCCTGAAAAAGAGGGCATGGATATGGTTTACATGACGAAGACAATGAAATAAACAAAGAAAGGATCGTTCAGTTAAATTTCTAAACTGAACCTGCCCTAAACACTGTGGCAAAAAGATAAAGTTCTCTTAGACGCAAACGTCGTCAGAGAATTTCCTATTTTGGCTTTGTGTTTTATGGGCTTGGTATCTTAATGATGGACACTTGGCAGGAATTAACGATTGAAGTGAAGCGTGAGGCGGAGGAAGCAGCCTCTAATATTCTGATTGAGCTGGGCAGTCAGGGTGTGGCTATCGATGACAGCGCAGATTATCTAGGGCAGGTTGACCAGTATGGCGAGCTTTTTCCAGAAGTGGAGCAGAGCGAGCGGGTCAAGATTACCGGCTACTACCCAGATTCTGTGGATATAGAGGCCATTGCGGCCCAGGCCAATGAGCGCCTGGCTGAGCTGGATGGTTTTGGCTTGGAGACAGGAGATATTCAGCTGACTCGGCAGGAGCTGGCTGAGGAAGACTGGGCGGACAATTGGAAGAAGTACTTTGAGCCGGCTCGCATTACTCATGATTTGACTATTGTGCCATCATGGACGGACTATGAAGCGACATCTGGTGAGAAGATCATCAAGCTGGATCCTGGCATGGCCTTTGGGACAGGTACTCACCCGACGACCAAGATGAGCCTCTTTGCTCTGGAGCAGGTCCTGCGAGGCGGAGAAACGGTGCTGGATGTAGGCACAGGAAGTGGCGTCCTCTCCATTGCCAGCTCTCTCTTAGGCGCTAAGGACATCTACGCTTATGATTTAGACGAAGTGGCGGTGCGGGTGGCGCAGGAAAATATTGAGCTCAACCCCGGTATGGAGAACATTCATGTAGCGCCAGGTGATCTTCTCCGAGGTGTGGAAATCAAGGCGGACGTCATTGTTGCCAACATCTTGGCCGATATTCTCATCCATCTGACAGAGGATGCCTATCGTCTGGTCAAGGATGAGGGCTATCTGATTATGAGTGGGATTATTTCTGAGAAGTGGGAAATGGTGCGCGAGTCAGCAGAAACGGCAGGATTTTTCTTGGAAACGCATATGATTCAGGGCGAATGGAATGCCTGTGTCTTTAAGAAAACGCAGGACATTTCAGGCGTGATAGGTGGTTAGATGCAGCAGTATTTTATAAAAGGAAGTCCTCAGTCCCCTCTGGTGGTCACGGATAAGGACACGGCCAAACATATGTTTTCAGTCATGCGGCTCAAAGAGGACGACCAAGTCACACTGGTCTTTGATGATGGCGTGAAACGGCTGGCCCGGGTATTGGACCCCAGTCAGCAGAGCTTGGAAATCTTGGAGGAGCTGGCGGACAATACTGAGTTGCCAATTCAAGTGACTATTGCTTCAGGCTTTCCTAAGGGTGATAAGTTGGAATTTATCACTCAAAAGGTAACGGAGCTAGGAGCCTGTGCTCTCTGGGCTTTTCCAGCGGACTGGTCGGTGGCTAAGTGGGATGGCAAAAAGCTAGCTAAAAAGAGCGAAAAGCTAGAGAAAATTGCTCAGGGAGCAGCAGAGCAGAGCAAGCGCAATCTGATTCCTGAGGTTCGGCTCTTTGATAAAAAGACAGACTTTCTGGCGGCCTTGGCAGACTTTGACCGCATCATCGTGGCCTATGAAGAATCGGCCAAAGAAGGAGAAGCTGCAGCTCTAGTCCGGGCTCTGTCAGGCTTGGCAGCCGGCACAAAAGTGCTTTTTATCTTTGGACCGGAGGGTGGTCTCTCGCCAGAGGAAATAGTCGCCTTTAGCCAAGCAGGGGCTGTCTCTGCCGGTCTAGGTCCACGTATCCTGCGGGCTGAAACAGCTCCCCTTTATGCCTTGACAGCAGTCAGTGTTATGCTTGAATTAGAAAAATGAAATCAGCAGACTTCTGCTGATTTCAGATTGAAGACAAAGTCCTTAGAAGACACTTTTCTAAGGGCTTTTCTTTTTGTAAAGTCGTATAATAGAGGTGAGAAGAATTGTGAGGTATTCTCTATGTTTCACAAAGAAAAACCTGATTATCATCGCTGCCAATATGGCTTCTATACGATCGACGAATTGGTCCCAGAGGATCACTTTCTTCGCCAAGTGGATTCAAAGCTTGATTTTGATTTTATCTATGACTTGGTAGAAGACACCTATAGTCCAGATAATGGTCGTCCTAGTCTCGATCCTGTCATGTTAGTCAAAATCCCTTTGATTCAATGTTTTTATGGCATTCGCTCCATGCGCCAAACCATTAAAGATATTGAAGTAAATGTAGCTTATCGTTGGTTTCTTGGACTAAGCTTGGATGACAAGGTCCCTCATTTTACCACCTATGGAAAGAATTACAGTCGTCGTTTTCAAGATAAAGAATTAATTTCAGAGATATTTTCGCGAGTGCTCCATCAAGCTTTATGTGCTGGCTTAATTGATCCTTCGGAACTATTTGTGGATGGTACTCACATCAAAGCGGCAGCTAACAGTCACAAATATCGTAAGAAAATGGTTGCCCAACAAGCTAAATTTATGAGTGAGCAATTGGAAGTTGAGATTGATTTAGATAGGAGGAAACATGAAAAAAAGTCCTTAAAGCCCGCAAAAGAAAGCGAGGCTAAAGAAAAGAAAATCTCAAGGACAGACCCAGAGAGTGGCTGGTTCCACAAGGGTCAACACAAGGAAGTATTTGCCTATTCTGCCCAGGTAGCTTGTGACAAGCATGGTTGGGCACTAGCTTATAGTGTTGAAGCAGGAAATGTACACGATAGTCAGGCTTTCCCTGCCCTTTTTTCAAAGATAGAAGCTTTCTCCCCACGCTACATTATTGCGGACTCAGGCTATAAGACCCCAGCTATTGCTCATTATTTATTAGAGCGAAACATCATCCCTGTCTTTCCCTATACCCGCCCCAAGGGTGTAAAAGGGAACTTAAGGCCCGGTGATTTTGTTTATGATGCCTTCTATGACTGTTACCTCTGCCCAGAGAACCAAGTGTTAACCTATCGCACGACGACCCGAGCAGGCTACCGTGAGTATAAGAGTGATCCAAAAGTATGTGTCGCCTGTCCCCTATCATCAGTTTGTACCCAGAGCCAGAATCAGCAGAAAGTCATCACAAGACATGTATGGAAAGATGACCTTGAATTTTGTGAAGAGATTCGCCACAAAAGAGGGATGAAGGAGCTTTATAAGAAGCGCAAGGAAACAATTGAGCGACTCTTTGGGACTGCTAAGGAATATCATAACTTGAGATACACCAGAGAGAAAGGAAAGTCCAAAATGGAAGATAAGGTTGGGCTTACTTTGGCGTGTTTGAATCTTAAAAAACTAGTAAAAATGAGGGTGGACAAGCCTTTTTATTTTGTTCAAATGACCATTATTCTATCAAAAGATGAAATATTAGCCTGACAAACAGAAAAAGACAAACACCATTTGGAATGTTTGTCTTCAATCTGAAATCAGCAGACTTCTGCTGATTTTTTCTTGTCTGTCGCTACTATATCTCTTTTTGTGGAAAACTGTTCTTGACATAAAAAATTTTTATGGCCAGCTTTAAAAAATACTATTGGACGGCTGAGAGGTGGAATGGTAAGATATTCTATATCAAGTTAAGGAGGGATCATCTATGTGCAGAACAATTGTTGGAGTGTCGGCTAATCTTTGTCCGGTGGATCAGGCGGGCAAAAACATTCATTCATCTGTATCCTGCAAATTTGCCGAAAGCATCAAGCTAGTCGGCGGTCTGCCTATGGTGATTCCTGTCGGGGATAAGAGTCTGGTCAAGGACTATATAGAAACCATTGATAAGCTCATTCTATCAGGTGGTCAAAACGTTCATCCACAGTTTTATGGGGAGGAAAAGGCCATCGATAGCGATGATTACAATCTGGCTCGCGATGAGTTTGAGCTGGCACTCTTAAAGGAAGCTATTCGTCAGGGTAAGCCAGTCTTGGCTATCTGCCGTGGTCTGCAGCTGGTCAATGTCGCTTTTGGTGGCACGCTTAATCAGCAGATTGACAATCATTGGCAGGGACTACCATTTGGGACTTCGCACTCCATTCGTACAGAGAAAGGCAGCGTTGTAGAGCGTTTGTTTGGTCAAGCCAGCCAGATTAATTCTGTCCATCGGCAAAGCATCAAGGACTTGGCGCCTAATTTCCGAGCAACCGCCTTTGACCCAAGGGATAATACCATCGAAGCGATTGAGGCTGTGGATGGCAGTCGTATCATCGGCCTTCAGTGGCATCCAGAGTTTTTGATCAACGAAGAAAAGGGCAATTTAGAGCTATTTCAATATCTTTTGCAAGAATTATAAAATCTAAAATTATTTTTAGCTAATTTTAAGATAAGCTTTATATAATATAACCATCAAATGAAGACCTCCTAACTTTATTTGATGAAATCCTAAAACTTTTCTTTTTCATAATAATCTCCCTATAAGAACCGCCCAATCGGCGGTTTTTTTTTACTGGAAAGGCTGAGAAATCTGGATTTTCATCAATTTGATTACTTTTATGTTATAATGAGTCACAGCAGGCCGAGCGAATCGGTCGGTAGATGGAGGAGCAGAGATGTCACGAGCAGAGCGAGTTATTTTAACAAATATGTGTATGGTTTACGATGGGGACCGCATTTTAGTGCAAAATAAAGTAAATGATGATTGGACGGGCCTCTGCTTTCCAGGTGGTCATGTTGAACATCGTGAGTCCTTTGTCAAATCAGTGATACGGGAAATCAAGGAAGAAACAGGCCTGACCATCTATGAGCCTCGCTTGTGTGGTGTCAAGCAGTTTTACACTGAAAAAGATGAGCGCTATATCGTTTTTCTTTACAAGACCAATCGTTTTGAGGGAGAACTGGTTTCATCCGAAGAAGGCGAGGTATTCTGGATTGACCGCAAAGACCTTGACCGCTATTCGCTGGCCGTGAGCTTTAAGGAAATGTATCAGGTTTTCACATCAGATTTGACGGAGCAGTTTACCTATCTAGAGGATGGAGAGGTCGTCAAAGGTTTATACTAAGGAGAACCGCCCAATCGGCGGTTCTTTTGCTTGTTTTTTGCGAATTTAGTATAATAGGAACAGTAAAAATAGAAAAGAGAACTGTATGAAAATTCGCGGATTCGAGCTGGTTTCCAGCTTTCCAAATGAAGATTTATTACCCAAGAGAGAGACGGCTCACGCAGCGGGCTATGACTTGAAAGTGGCAGAGCGCACCATCATTGCGCCGGGGGAGATTAAGCTGGTTCCGACGGGTGTCAAGGCTTATATGCAGCCAAGCGAGGTACTTTATCTCTATGACCGCTCGTCTAACCCTCGTAAAAAAGGTCTGGTCTTGATTAACTCCGTTGGGGTCATCGACGGCGACTACTATGGCAATCCTGGAAATGAAGGCCATATCTTTGCTCAGATGCAGAACATCACAGACCAAGAGGTTGTACTGGAAGTGGGTGACCGCATTGTGCAGGCTGTTTTCGCACCATTTTTGATGGCGGATGGGGATGAAGCCGACGGTGTGCGGATAGGCGGATTTGGCTCTACTGGGCATTGAGATGAAAAGGGAGTCCTTTTGAAGAAAAATTTGGAGAGAAAAAATGTCAGGATTATATTTTGAAGTGAAATCTCAGTTAAGGAAAGAATTTAACTTGTGGCACGATATTGTACTTAAATTATTTGAAGTTATTCTACTTTTATTGGTGATTAGTTTTGTTTTTACTCTCGCAACCTCTAATCAATATGTTTCAGGAAGAGATCTAGTTTACATAGGAATATATTTTTTTGTGCATCGTAGTTTCATGATATTTAGGAAAAATAAAATTATAAATACAGCTCTAAACTATGGACGAAATAGCACTTTAACAAAGGCAGATGTTGAAAAACTTTTAATTGAAATTCAAAAATCAATAAATCATAGCCGAGATTTGATAAAATGGGGAATGGGAATTTTTGCAACAGTTATGATCGCTTTTTTGTCCATTACTTCAACATTATTTTCAAAGATGGTGGATTTAGCTATGAAGAGTATTTCAGAGAAGGAGATGTCAGATTTTTTGGGAGAATTCTTCACTAATTCTACAGCATTAGATTATTTGAAATTCATATTTTTAATTTTGACAATAGTAGTCATGTTTTTATTAATTATCTATATTATATTAGATTTATTTACTTATGACAGAAGGTTTACATATGGAGTTTTAATTAATTTTCAGTATGATGCTTTTCAAAGCGAGATAATAGAGGGAAAAAGCAAATGGACATCGTTGAAAGAGGTGTTTTTCATAGATTATTTTTTTAAAAGGAGGAAATCTATCATCGCTAAGAAAAAGACGACCTTTGTCTGTCAAAATTGTGAATACCATTCGCCCAAATACCTAGGTCGCTGTCCCAACTGCGGCTCTTGGTCTTCTTTTGTTGAGGAAGTGGAGGCCGCAGAAGTCAAGCATGCCCGTGTTTCCTTGACAGGTGAAAAGACTCGGCCCATGAAGCTGGCTGAGGTCACTTCGATTGATGTCAATCGGACCAAGACGGAAATGGACGAATTCAATCGTGTGCTGGGTGGTGGCGTAGTGCCGGGCAGTCTGGTCCTGATTGGCGGAGATCCCGGTATCGGGAAGTCCACCCTGCTTCTGCAAGTATCCACCCAGCTTTCCCACCAGGGCACCGTCCTATATGTCAGTGGGGAGGAATCAGCTGAGCAGATTAAGTTGCGGGCGGAGCGTCTCGGTGATATTGACAGTGAATTTTATCTCTACGCCGAGACCAATATGCAAAACATCCGCACGGAGATTGAGAAAATCAAGCCAGATTTTCTGATTATTGACTCCATTCAGACAGTGATGTCGCCGGAGATTTCCAGTGTTCAAGGCTCTGTCTCTCAGGTTCGAGAGGTGACAGCTGAGCTCATGCAGCTGGCTAAGACCAATAATATTGCGACCTTTATCGTTGGTCACATGACCAAGGAAGGAACCTTAGCTGGTCCCCGAACGCTAGAGCACATGGTGGACACCGTGCTTTATTTTGAAGGCGAACGTCAGCACACGTTCCGTATCTTGAGAGCAGTCAAGAACCGCTTTGGCTCTACCAATGAGATTGGTATTTTTGAGATGCAGTCTGGCGGGCTAGTTGAGGTGCTCAATCCAAGCCAAGTCTTTCTAGAAGAGCGACTGGATGGCGCAACAGGTTCTTCTATCGTTGTGACCATGGAAGGAACGCGGCCGATTTTGGCAGAGGTGCAAGCTTTGGTGACACCGACCATGTTCGGCAATGCCAAGCGGACCACGACCGGCCTGGACTTTAACCGAGCCAGCCTCATTATGGCGGTTCTGGAAAAGAGGGCAGGCCTTCTCTTGCAAAATCAAGATGCTTACCTCAAGTCAGCTGGAGGTGTCAAGCTAGATGAGCCAGCGATTGATTTGGCGGTGGCGGTCGCCATTGCTTCCAGTTATAAGGATCTGCCGACCAATCCTCAAGAGTGCTTTATCGGTGAAATTGGCCTGACTGGTGAAATCCGCCGGGTCAACCGTATCGAGCAGCGCATCAACGAAGCAGCAAAACTAGGCTTCACCAAGATTTATGCTCCTAAAAACTCTTTGAGTGGCCTCAAAGTTCCAGACAATATCCAAGTCATCGGTGTGACAACGATTGGGGAAGTCTTGAAAAAAGTCTTTGCTGGATGATTGTCTTTGTTTTAGATTGCAAAAATATTTTATTATTGCTATAATTTTCTTAAAAAAACAAGGAGGGAACTCTTATGCAATTTTCCATGGATAGCAACATGCAATTTCCACTCGTTGACCTCTACCTCAATCAAGGGGAGACAGTCTTTATCCAGCGTGGCAGTATGGTCTATCACACCCCTAATGTGACCTTGAACACTCAGCTCAATGCTAACGGTTCAGGTTTGGGCCGCTTTGTCAAGGCAGTCGGCCGTTCCATGGTGTCGGGTGAAAGTACCTTCATCACCCAGGCTGTCGCCCAGTCCGATAACGGTTTTCTAGCATTAGCACCAGAAGTTCCCGGTCAAGTTATCCCTCTCTATCTGGGAGAAAAGCAGTACCGGCTCAATGACGGTGCCTTTCTGGCTCTGGATGGTACAGCTTACTATACGATGGAGCGCCAGTCTGTTGGCAAGGCAATATTTGGCGGTCAAGGTGGCCTCTTCGTCATGACGACTCAAGGGCAGGGTACTCTCTTGGCCAATGCCTATGGATCGATTAGGAAAATTGAACTAAATAACCAAGAAGTAACCATTGATAATGCTCATGTCGTAGCTTGGAGTCAGTCCTTGGATTATAATATCCATCTGGAAAATGGCTTCTGGCAGTCGATTGGAACGGGAGAAGGAGTTGTCAACACTTTCCGAGGTACCGGGGAAATCTATGTTCAAAGTCTCAATCTTCAAAGCTTTGCGGGCTCACTCAGTCGCTATATCGCAAAAGGTTCATAGAAAGGTGTGGATGAATTTCCGCACCTTTTTTGCATTTTTCTTTCATTTTTTCATAAAAAACGGACATTTTTGCTTTATCTAGATCTGAAAACTGACAAAACACCCAAAAGATGATAAGATGGTAGGAAATGGTTTGATTATCAAATAAATTCTAGTAAGGGGAAAGAATGTCCTATTTTGAAAACTTTATGAAGGCCAACCAAGCCTATGTGGACCTGCATGGAACCTCCCACCTGCCGATTAAGCCCAAGACCAAGGTAGCGATTGTGACTTGTATGGACTCCAGACTCCACGTGGCTCAGGCTCTGGGGCTGGCGCTGGGAGATGCTCATATCTTGCGCAACGCTGGCGGTCGGGTGACAGATGACATGATTCGCTCGCTGGTCATCTCTCAGCAGCAGATGGGCACGCGGGAAATTGTAGTCTTGCACCATACGGATTGCGGTGCACAGACTTTCAAAAATGAAGAATTTACTGTTTTTCTCAATCAAGAGCTGGGCGTTGATGTCAGCGGGCAGAATTTCCTTCCTTTTACAGATGTTAAGGAAAGTGTGCGGGAAGACGTGGAGCTTCTCCGCCAATCACCCCTAATCCCGGATGATGTGGAGATCTCAGGAGCGGTGTATGACGTTGCTACAGGGCGGATGACCGTCGTTCAGTGACTCTTAGGAAGCCAGTTTGTTTGTCGGTATTTCGGCATTGAAATTGGCTGCTTTTTTGTGTTAAAATAGAATACGATTTTAATTTAGTTAGGACAATAAGATGATTCTTTCCATTATTTCACAAGGTCTAGTCTGGGCCATTTTGGGTCTGGGGATTTTCATGACTTTTCGGATTTTGAATTTTCCAGATATGACGACGGAAGGTTCCTTTCCTCTAGGTGGAGCGGTAGCTGTCACCTTGATTACCAAGGGGGTGAACCCTTTCTTGGCGACGGCAGCTGCGGTGTTAGCGGGCTGTCTGGCAGGTTTGGCGACAGGCCTTCTCTATACCAAGGGCAAGATTCCGACCCTGCTGTCAGGAATTTTGGTCATGACCTCTTGCCATTCCATCATGCTTATGATCATGGGGCGGGCTAATCTAGGTCTGCTGGGAACTCGGCAGATTCAGGACTTTTTGCCCTTCTCTGGGGAAATCAATAATCTCCTGACAGGCTTGATTTTTGTCAGTCTGGTCATTGTCGCTCTGCTCTTTTTCCTAGATACCAAGCTAGGGCAGGCCTATATCGCGACTGGAGACAATCCTGATATGGCGCGTAGTTTCGGTATCAATACTGGCCGCATGGAATTGATGGGCATGATCTTGTCTAATGGTGTCATTGCCTTGTCTGGTGCTCTGATTGCCCAGCAGGAAGGCTATGCAGATGTGTCCCGTGGGATTGGGGTTATCGTCGTCGGCTTGGCGAGTCTGATTATCGGGGAAGTTCTCTTTAAGAGCCTGACCTTGGCAGAACGTCTGATTACAATTGTAGTTGGTGCGATTGCCTATCAGTTTCTGATTTGGGGTGTCATCGCTCTTGGTTTCAACACCAGCTATCTCCGTCTCTACAGTGCGGTTATCTTGGCGATCTGCCTCATGATTCCAACCTTGAAAAATACATTCTTTAAAGGAGCTAAGTTAAGCAAATGACAGCGATTGTAGAATTAAAAAATGCCAGCAAGCGGGTCAATAACGGCTTTGATGAAGAAAAGGTCATCCTAAACGATGTGTCGCTGGAGATTCATGAGCACGATTTTGTCACGATTTTGGGGGGCAATGGAGCAGGGAAGTCAACTCTTTTTAATGTGATTGCCGGTACGCTCTCTCTAAGCAGCGGTAGCATTTACATCTTGGGCGAAAATGTGACCAACTTTTCTCCTGAAAAGAGAGCTAAATATCTGTCGCGAGTCTTTCAAGATCCCAAGATGGGAACGGCTCCTCGGATGACAGTGGCGGAAAACCTGCTGATTGCCAAGTTTCGTGGCGAATCCCGTGGCCTAGTCCCGCGTCGACTGAATAGCTATCGACAAGAGTTTCAGGAGACCATTGATAAGATTGGCAATGGTTTGGAGAAACACTTGGATACGCCGATTGAGTTTCTATCAGGTGGTCAGAGACAGGCTTTGAGTCTGCTCATGGCGACCCTCAAGCGTCCGGAACTGCTTCTCTTGGACGAGCATACAGCAGCGCTGGATCCCAAGACCAGTGTGGCTCTCATGGAGTTGACTGACGACTTTGTCCGCAGAGACCAGCTGACGGCCCTCATGATTACCCATCACATGGAGGATGCTCTCAAATACGGCAACCGTCTGATTGTCATGAAGGAAGGGCAAATCATCCAAGATCTCAAGCCAGAAGAAAAAGCCAAGATGACCATAGCGGACTATTATGGCTTGTTTGAGTAAAGTTGCCCATTTTTTTGGAATGCTAAAAAAATGAATAAGCAGTAAATAATTATTAAACGGATATAACTCAGTCTTCACAGGGGTGTATCCGTTTTTCAAAAATTTGCTCAGATAAATGAATAAAAACCGCTAGATTGCGGTTTTTTGTTATCAAAATAGTCTAAATCACTCATCTAAGCGAATAAACATCATCGCGTTAAGCAGGGAGATGAGCGCGACTGTATTAATATTATTGGAATAGATCAGTCTCTTGTTCTCAATGGGTGGAATAATAAAATTAGAAATGATGATATCGTAAGGTGATTCTTTTAAAGAATCGATTGATAATTCTAATTTATTCCAAACTTCAAGTTCAAAATTATTACTGCAATAATAAGAAAGTGTCTCTGCTACTGATTTTGCATGATACTGATCAAAATTACTCATGACTAAAACCTTTAATTTAGGCTGATTTTGTAAAAGATTCAGCACTAAATGTTTGCTGTGAGTGATAAAGGTATAGGATAGATGGTTGACTTTCATTGAATTATTATCGATACCAAGAGTCTCTAGATAATGTTCAATTCCTTTTTTAATATCTGAAACAAATTGAGGGAAAATATTTTGAAAGTTCTTGATGGTATTCCCTTTTTGATCAAATAGGATAAACTCTGTAGATAGTTCCTGACGGTGCAGATGTGCTGTATTATGCAAATGCCAAATAAGATTGTCATTATTGTCTATTTTTAGATTATATTTGCTTTCTATCTGATTTTAAAATTATATTGTTTTTTTATAATTTTGTTAATGTGACTGATTATACGATAGAGTGAGGAAGAGCTTATATAAAACTCTTTACAAATACTCTCGGTTTCATATCCTTCGTTAAAGAAGATGAATTCTAAAATTGAAAAATGGGTTGAGTGCTTAAAAAAATGGTGATAGACCATTTCAATATCACTATCATCGGTATTAATGATACGTATGCCATTAGTGGACGAGTGAAAAATCAATTGAGGAAAAGAGGACTTAACATGGGATAACTCATCTTTTACTGAACGTTCTGTACAATTTAATAGTTCAGCCAGTTCAGAAATATGAAACCAGCGTTTGTTTTTAAATAGTAGTTCTAATAGTTCTAATTGCCTGTGGCTCTTTTTAGACAGTAATTCTCGCATTAAAATATTATCTTTCTTTATATAGTGTTTTTATTATCAGGAAATTATACCATATTTTTATACATTTAACCTCGTTTAACAACTCTAAAATATATCTAAAAATGCTTGTAAAAGCCTATAGAACAAGGAATTCTTATCTTTTTGTATCTATAGTACAGATAAACGGTAAGAAAACCAAGCTGAATTATTATGTTTCCAAGTTGGAAAATTATATAATTATATTAATCAAAAAATAATATAAAAATATTATTAAGACATTTTGATTCAGAAAAATTAGAAAGGAGAATCACTATGTTGTGGTCAATTATTATCGGTGGGCTTATTGGTCTGGTTGCTGGATCAATAACAAAAAAAGGCGGTTCTATGGGAATTGTCGCCAACGTTGTTGCAGGTTTAGTTGGTTCAGCTGTTGGTCAGTCTCTTTTAGGAACTTGGGGACCTAGTTTGGCTGGCATGGCTTTGATTCCTTCTATCATTGGTGCGGTTATTGTAGTTGCTGTTGTATCGTTTTTTGTAGGTAAAAAGGCATAAGAATTCTTTTTATATACAATTTAAATTTAAATTTGAATTATGAAAGGATTCAATATGTCAAAATCAAGAAAAATACTTTTTCTTATTCTCTGTATTTTAATCTTGACGATTTTGATTCCTGTTTTGCTAGATTTTCATAAAGTTAGCGGTTTAGGTCTTCAGTTATTTACCTGGAAGAATATTCCTTTTGTAGGGTACTTTCTTTCTAGATACGTTTTCTGGGGAACATTGGTTTTATCAAGCTTGATCTTGCTATTGATGTTGGTTATACTTTTTTATCCTAAGAGAACATTGGAAATTAAGTTAGCTGATGCAGATGGGAAACTGATGCTGAAAAATTCAGCAATTGAAGGATTTGTTCGTAGTCTGGTGACAGACCATGATTTTATTAAAGATCCTACAGTTTCCGTAAATAGCCGGAAAAACAAATGTATGGTTTCTGTTAAAGGAGCAATTGTTCCGTCAGAAAACATCATCAAAAGAAGTCAGTTGATTCAAGAAGAAATTGCTACTGGATTAACAGAATTCTTCGGTCTCAATCATGATGTCAAGCTTGAAATCTCTGTATCAGATTTCAAACCAAAATCGCAGGCTAAAAAAAATACTAGTCGTGTAAAGTAAGGAAGTACCAAAATGGAATGGTTTAAAAAATATCAATATCTAATCCTATCTGGATTAGCGGGCGGTGTTCTAGCCTGCTTTATCCTATCCTTTGGCTTCTTTAAGACACTATTTGTCTTGATTTGCGCTGCCATAGGAGCAGGAATCGGATATTATATACAACAAAAAAATATATTAAATAAATAATAAGGAGTTTCTTATGTCAAATACAAATAAAGATTTTAAAGATGTTGCTAAAAAGGAAGTTGCGCAAGCAACTCATGAAGTAAAAGGTGAATTGACTTACGAAGATAAAGTCATTCAAAAAATCATTGGTCTCTCTTTAGAGAAAGTTTCAGGTTTGCTAGCTGTTGATGGTGGCTTCTTCTCTAATTTAGCAGATAAATTGATTAATACTGATAACGTAACGAATGGTGTTAATGTTGAAGTTGGGAAAGAACAAGTGGCTGTTGACCTGAACGTGGTCGTGGAATATCAAAAGAATGTTCCAGCAGTATACGAAGAAATCAAGAATGTTGTTGTAGAAGAAATTTCTAAAATGACTGACCTAGAAGTTGTTGAAGTTAATGTCAATGTTGTTGATATTAAAACTAAAGAACAACATGAGGCTGACTCAGTTAGCCTTCAAGATCGAGTAACAGATGTTGCTGAATCAACAGGCGAATTCGCTTCAGAGCAATTCGAAAAAGCAAAATCTGGTCTTAGCGGTGGTTTTTCAGCCGTTCAAGAAAAAGTTGGTGAAGGTGTAGAAGCTGTTAAAGATGCTGCTTCATCAAATGAAAATACTCGCGTACATTAATTAAAAACAAAAAGAAATAAAGGAGGACATAGTTATGTCAACAGAAGAAAAATTCAACCAAGCTAAAGGTGCTGTTAAAGAAGGACTAGGCAAATTAACTGGTGATAAAAAAACAGAAAAAGAAGGAGCAGCTGAAAAAGTTGTTTCTAAAGTCAAAGAAGTTGCTGAAGATGCAAAAGATGCAGTTGAAGGCGCTATTGAAGGTGTTAAAAATATGCTTCATAAAGACGACGAGAAATAAGGTTATGCTGTATTATATATAGTAGCTGGTAGAAATCAACTATAGTCTAAAGGAGACCTCATCTTAGGGTCTCCTTTACTTTTTTATGTTCATTCTTTTTAGTTAAATTTTTTCAAACTCCATAGTGTAAACGCTTGCAATCTTTTGGTAGAAGGAGTATAATATAAGTGAAGATAGGGAAAGGAAAAACTTAATTTCGCATTCGATTTGGTTTGCTGATATATTTATTTGTAACATATAAGTCGTTGCTTTACTGGACTATTGGTTAGATCATTGGGTAGGCCTGCTTAGCCTATCTGATTATGACAGTGGGATAGAAAGTAGAAGCTTTTAGATGGTTTTCAGTCTTCGAGATGTTAACCGATAGTTGCTTTGTGATTAATATTTCTAATGCTAAGATAAAAGAAAATCATTAGCGCTTAAAGGAATTAAAAATTTAATAATCAACAATCATTGTTAGTCAGTTCCGAATGGAATAAACTGATTGCTCCCATATCAGCAAGGTGAATCAGACCTCTAGCCGAGTCACGCTAGAGGTCATTTTGATGGATTCAGGCAGTTGTTGGAGGACTCCGGCTTTACTTATAGTAAGGACTAAGAAAGCAGTTTTAAAAAGCGATGAGGTAGGGATTGAGCGCTTGCTGGAGAAGAAAATGTCCCCAAAGCTCTTTTGGCTTTTTTTAGTTTATCTATCTGAAAAGTGATATAATATAGTTAGCAAACACAAGGAGAAATGCAATGAAATCAGCAGTTTATCTCAAGGCTGGTCAAGTTGGATTAGCAGAAATAGATCATCCGCAAATTCTAGATCCAGATGATGCCATTATCCGTATTGTTCGGACCTGTGTCTGTGGTTCTGATCTATGGAGTTATCGAAATGAGCAGGTGAAGCCTGGGCGCATGAACAGTGGACATGAGGCGATCGGGATTGTCGAGGAAGTCGGTGATGCAGTAACGACTGTGAAAGCAGGCGATTTTGTCATTGCTCCATTTACCCATGGATGCGGGGACTGCGACGCTTGCCGAGCAGGATATGACGGGACTTGTGACCGGCATGTTGGCAATAACTGGTCAGATGGGGTGCAAGCGGAGTATATGCGCTTTGAGTATGCCAACTGGGCTTTGGTGAAGATTCTGGGTCAGCCGTCAGATTATTCAGAGGGGATGCTTAAGTCCTTCTTGGCGTTGGCTGATGTCATGCCGACAGGCTACCATGCGGCGCGTGTGGCAGATGTCAAACCAGGCGACAAGGTAGTTGTCATCGGAGATGGCGCTGTTGGACAATGTGCTGTTATCGCGGCTAAGATGCGGGGAGCTTCCCAAATCGTCCTCATGAGCCGTCACGAAGACCGACAAAAGATGGCGCTTGAATCAGGAGCAACAGCAGTGGTCGCTGAGCGTGGAGAAGAAGGCATTGCCAAGGTGCGCGAAATCCTCGGCGGCGGTGCTGACGCTGCGCTTGAATGTGTCGGAACAGAAGCAGCTGTTGACCAAGCGCTTGGTGTCCTTCACAACGGCGGCCGATTAGGCTTTGTTGGTGTTCCCCACTATAATAATCGTGCCCTTGGTTCCACCTTTGCTCAAAACATCACAGTGGCAGGTGGTGCAGCCTCTGTCACCACCTATGACAAGCAAATTTTGCTGAAAGCAGTCCTTGATGGTGACATCAATCCAGGCCGTGTCTTTACTTCCAGCTATAAACTGGAAGAGATTGACCAAGCCTATAAAGATATGGATGAGCGGAAGACCATTAAGTCCTTGATTGTCTTTGACTAAGATTTGTCAAGAGTATCATGCTAGGGGATGTTAAAGCCACTCAAGGGAATTTGGAATTCTGATATATCAGTAAAACGATTTACAAGGATTAGGACAGGATTTTCAGTCTTCCACAAATTATAGAAGAAAGAGTGGCTTTTTAGGAAGTCGAAAAGGAGGCGTTGCTAGCGTCTTCTTTTTTTGCTATAGTGGAGCTAGAGAAGAGATTGACTAGGAAGAAATGAGGAATAGCGAGACTTATGAAAAAATTGGAAGAGATTGCGGATTTTGGTCCCTTGCCTTCGGCAGCCCAGCTGGCTTATCATCGAGATGAATTGGCAGCTTTTATCCATTTTGGCATCAATACGTTTTACGAGCAGGAATGGGGAAATGGTCAAGAAGATCCCAAGCGTTTCAATCCGACTAAACTAGATACAGACCAGTGGATCAGGGTTTTGAAAGAAACAGGCTTTAAACGGGTCATTGTCGTGGTCAAGCATCATGATGGCTTTGTTCTTTATCCGAGTCGTTATACAGACTATACGGTAGCTGCCAGTCCGTGGAGAGATGGCAAGGGTGACCTCTTGGCTGAGATTTCCCGCTCAGCCAGTCAGTATGATATGGATTTGGGGCTTTATCTGTCGCCTTGGGATGCCCACAGTCCGCTCTATCATGTAGATACTCAAAAAGCCTACAATGAGTACTATCAGCAGCAATTAGAAGAAATCTTGAGCAATCCGCTTTATGGTAATAAAGGAAAATTTATCGAAATCTGGATGGATGGGGCGCGTGGAGAAGGTGCGCAAAAGCTTTCCTATGAGTTTGACGCTTGGTTTGAAACCATTCGTCGCTATCAAAAGGACGCTGTCATTTTTTCAACCGAGGCGACTGAATTGCGTTGGATTGGCAATGAAAGTGGCCGAGCTGGCGATCCCTTGTGGCAGAAGATTCGACCGGAAAAGTTGAGTGAGCAGACACCGTCTGTCTATCTTTGCCATGGCGATCCAGAAGGGACGCACTATTCTGTTGGGGAAGCAGATGTGTCCCTGCGTTCAGGCTGGTTTTATCATGAAAATCAGCAACCCAAGTCCTTGACGGATTTGCTGGATATTTATCTGGCTTCGGTGGGGCGGGGGACACCGCTTCTGCTCAATGTGCCTCCGACCAAGGAGGGCTTGTTGGCGGAAGTTGACGTCCAGCGCCTGCAGGAATTTCATCAGGTTATCTCTAGCCTTTACGATGAAGACTTGGCTGCGGAGGCTGAAGTCACAGGTGGCAGTGAAAGGATAGGCTATCCAGCAAGTAATCTGACGGACGGTAAAAGGGATAGCTTCTGGGCTCCGAATGCGGAGGAAACTTCCTATGTCTTGGAGATTGACCTCGGCCGCAGTTGCACTTTTAATCTGTTAGAAATCAGAGAACCGATTGCCAAAGGGCAACGGGTCGCAGGTTTTATCCTAGAAGTGAAGAAAGAGGATGGCTGGACTGTATTTGCCCGTGGTCAGACGATTGGCTATAAGCGTCTGCTTTTGGGCGAAATGGTCGAGGCTCGTTACTTGCGCTTGATTCTGACGGATTTCCAAGCCTTGCCACTATTGAGTAAGCTGGCCGTGTACAGGACACCAGCGATTATGGAGGAAGAGAAGAGACCTTCTGGTTTGGAACTCTCACAAGCAGCGGACACAGTAATCGGGGGCCAATTGACTCAGATTAGTCTACGTCGTTTAGATGGACTGGAGCAAGCGGAGCAGATCCGACTAGTTACGGAGCCTGGCACAGGAACGCACGGAACGGCTTATGAGGACCAAATCTGGGATGTAAGCTTTGCTTCGGGCGAGAGCGACAAAGAGCTGACCTTATCAACCTTGGCTTTCACAGGTCAGCAAGAATTGAATTTTTACCTTTGTGCCAGCCGAGAGGATGGTCGTCAAAGCAGACTCAAGATTGAGGTCAAGGGGAGTTAGAATGAGAAAAGAGAGTGGGACAGAAATCGGTAATTGGTTAGAATTCGATTTCGTGGTCCCACCTCCGCACAGTTGAGTAGGGCTGTAAAAGCTGATGAAATCAGCGTAGTAGAGCCCGCTCAACCACTGCGTCTTGCTCGATAATCCAAAGACAATTGAGAGGCTAGGACTTTTGTCCCAGCCTCTTTTGCTGTTTTTATGATTGTGTAGAAGATGAATTTGGCAACCAAGACAGGTAGAAATCCAGCCTGTCAGAAGCCAGTAAGTCCTCATGGGAAATTCGCTGCCGGCTTCGTCCGTCTAAGTCTGCCTTTTTCACAAACTGGTAGTGGGGGTAGTTATCGTGGGCGTAAATATCAAGCCATTTTTGACTTTGAGGTAGGTAGAGGCGCAGATGGTTAAAGAGAGGAATACCTAAGTCATAGTGAGGCTTGCCAGGGCAAGTAGGGTAGAGGCCCAAGACGCTCCAGATATACCAAGCAGAAAGACTGCCATTGTCTTCGTCGCCAGGGAAAGCCTGCCAATCAGGCTGAAAAGCCTCTTCTCTCAAGCTTTTGATTAGGAGGCTAGTGTATTCTGGCTTGGCACTATAGCGGAAAAGATAAGGGATATGGAAACTGGGCTGATTGGAAATGGCTAGCTGGCCAAAGTGGGCATTCGCCATCTCGCTCATTTCGTGAATTTCGTAGCCGTAGCCTGTGACATCAAAATAGGGCTGGTCCTGACAGAGCCTAGTCAGATAATCGGTAAAGGCTGTCTCACCGCCCATGAGCTCTTTCAAGCCTTCGATATCGTGGAAGACGCTGAGCGTATTTTGAATAGCAGAGCATTCGGCATAATCTCGCCCCCAGCTGTAAGGAGAAAAGTCGGCTCGGAATTGTCCTTGTCGGTCTTTGGCTCGCATATAGCCCGTTTCTGAGTCAAAAAGGTTTTGGTAATGGCGTGCCTGCTGGCCGTATCGCTGGGCTACTTGTTTCTCTTGGAGTTTGCTGGCTAGGCTGGCAATGCAAAAGTCGCTATAGCTATAGTCCAGCGTGTGGCTGACGCTTTCATGATAATCTGTTGGCAGGTAGCCCAAGGCTTGGTAGTCGCTAGCCCCGTGTCGGCCGTAACGTTTGGAAGGATCTTCTTTCTCCGCTGTGTCTAGCATAGCTTGGAACAATTCCTGTTCTAGGTCAGGAATGAGATCTTTCGCAGCGCCATCCGCAATCACACCGTCAATCAAGGTTCCTGGCATCATGCCCCGTTCATCGGGAGCCAGCCACTTGGGTAGATAGCCCGTTTCTTTGTAGAAATTCAGAAATCCTTCTAGAAAGTCGTGATAGGTGTCGGGTGCGATAAGAGCTAGCAGCGGAAAATTGGTGCGAAAACCATCCCAAAATCCAATATTAGTAAAGAATTTACCAGGCTGGACAGTTTGATGGGTAAAGTCCCAATGAATTTCTTTTCCTTCAGGAGTGATTTCATAAAAGGTCTGAGGAAAGAGGAAAAGGCGGTAAAGAGTCTGGTCGAACATGCGGCGGTCAACTTTTCCCTGCTCCACAACATCAAATCGGTGGAGATAGCTTTCCCAGGCTTGCTTGGTCTGCTCTTTCACCGCATCAAAGTCAGCTTGGGGCAGATTTGTCACAGCTTGCTCTTCCGAGATAAAGGAAGTGGCTAGAGCGAATTGCAGTTGTCCCTGCTCAAAGTCTAGCACCAAGTCCTCACCAAGTGCATGATTGACCTGAATGGGCTGGTCAAAGCGTAGGCAGACATGCATGGTCAGAGCTTGCTTGGCTGGATTGGTTTCTTCTTTCAAACTGCCTATAAGTGTGTAGGCATCCAGCATACGGAAATGGGTCTGAGCCTCGCTGTGCAGGATAAGACTGATGTGCTGGGCCAACTGGCTTGTGAGGCGGAAGCAGGCTCCATAAGTAGTCGGAGTCAGTTCCGTCCTGACTTGATAGCGGTTGGAGTGAACTTTTAAATAATGTGGCTGAAAAATACTCTCGTCTGGTCGATACGACGACTGGCGGTGATAGATATCAGGCTTGCTGATCTTTTCGGTGACAGGCGTGAGCAAGAGCCAAGAGAAATCCCCAATCCAAGGACTGGGCTGGTGGGTCAGACGAATGCCTTGAAAAATGGGCAAGTCTGGTTGAAAGAACCAAGAGCTATCTGTATGGCTGCTCTGAGGGACGAAGTAGTTCATACCAAACGGTTCCCCTGTATAGGGCAGGGTATTGCCGTGGGAAAAGCTATGGGAATTGTCCGTTCCATAGCGGGTATCAATCGTTTCTAGTATTGTTTTCATGGAAATTCTCCTTCAATCCAGCTTGCTTTGTCTTGATTATAACATGAATCAGGAAGCAGCGGACAAGGCAAAAATATATGATCGAAAGGCCTTTAGTTTGTGTATATATTTTAAAAACTGTTTAGCCTATACTAGAGAATGTAAACGAGTATGAAAAAGGAGAATGAATATGGTTTATTCTAAAGAAATTGTTGGGAAATGGTTGGAGTCTATTGCCCAGTTAGCCCAGGATCATCCGACTTGGGTCTCTGTTTTTGAGCGTTGCTATACGGATACCTTGGACAACACGGTCGAAATATTGGAAGATGGGTCTACTTTTGTCTTGACAGGCGATATTCCAGCCATGTGGCTACGGGATTCGACTGCTCAGCTCAAGCCCTACCTCTTTGTGGCCAAGCAAGATCCAAAAATCCGTCAAACGATTGCTGGCTTGGTCAAACGTCAGATGACGCTGATTCTCAAAGATCCTTATGCTAATGCCTTTAATATCGCTGACAACTGGAAAGGTCACCATGAAACAGACCACACAGACTTGTCTGGTTGGATTTGGGAACGCAAGTACGAAGTGGATTCTCTCTGCTATCCTCTGCAACTGGCTTATCTCTTGTGGAAAGAAACTGGGGAAACGAGTCATCTAGACGCTACCTTTATTGCTGGAGTTAGAGAAATTCTACGAGTTTGGACGATCGAGCAGGAGCACAACCAGTCTTCTTATCGCTTTGTCCGTGATACGGATCGCAAGGAAGATACCTTGGTCAATGATGGGAAAGGCCCTGACTTTGCAGTGACAGGCATGACTTGGTCGGCCTTCCGTCCAAGTGATGATGCTTGTATATACAGCTATCTGGTACCGTCCAATATGTTTGCAACAGTTGTCTTGGGCTATGTGGCAGAAATTTTTGAAAAATTGAACTTAGAGGGTGCTGAGGAGATCGTTCCGCATGCGCAGCGCCTGCAAAAGGAAATCAAGGAAGGAATTGAAAACCACGCCTACACCCAAAATGCTAAAGGTGAAAAGATTTACGCTTTTGAGGTAGACGGTTTGGGAAATGCCAGCATTATGGACGATCCGAATGTACCAAGCCTTTTGGCAGCGCCTTATCTAGGCTTTTGCTCAATTGACGACGAAGTCTACCAAGCGACACGCCGCACCATTCTAGGCCCAGAAAATCCTTACTATTATGAGGGTAAATATGCTGCGGGACTTGGTAGCTCACATACCTTCTACCGCTATATCTGGCCGATTGCCCTAGCCATTCAAGGATTAACCACGCACGATAAGGAAGAAAAACGTCGGATTCTGGACTTGCTCGTAGCCTGCGATGGTGGCACAGGTGTCATGCACGAAAGCTTCCATGTGGACGACCCGACTAAGTATTCTCGTGAATGGTTCAGCTGGGCCAACATGATGTTCTGCGAACTGGTATTAGATTATTATGATTTAAAAATTGAGGTATAGAATTAACAAATAGAGGAACAAAAATGGAAAATATTACTGTACATATCATTTCTCACAGCCACTGGGATCGCGAATGGTATCTCCCCTTTGAATCCCACCGTATGCAGCTGGTCGAGCTTTTTGACAATCTCTTTGATTTGTTTGAAAATGATCCAGATTTCAAGAGCTTCCACCTAGACGGGCAAACCATTGTCTTGGATGATTATCTGGAAATCCGTCCGGAAAATCGCGATAAACTGCAGCGCTATATTGATGAAGGCAAGCTGAAAATCGGTCCTTTCTATATCTTGCAGGATGATTATTTGATTTCAAGCGAAGCCAATGTCCGCAACACCTTGATCGGTCAGCAGGAGTGCAAGAAATGGGGCAAGTCCACTCAGATTGGTTATTTCCCTGATACTTTTGGAAATATGGGACAAGCGCCTCAGCTCTTGCAGCAATCTGGCATTCATGTAGCAGCTTTCGGCCGAGGAGTGAAGCCAATCGGATTTGACAACCAAGTCTTAGAGGACGAGCAGTTCACTTCTCAGTACTCTGAAATGTACTGGCAAGGTGCTGATGGCAGTAAAGTCCTAGGCATCCTCTTTGCCAACTGGTACAGCAATGGGAATGAAATCCCAGTCGACCCTGTGGAAGCGAAGATTTTTTGGGAGCAAAAATTAGCAGATGTGAAGAGCTATGCCTCTACCAATCAATGGCTGATGATGAATGGCTGCGACCACCAGCCAGTTCAGCGTGACCTCAGCCAAGCCATCCGAGTAGCCAATGAGCTTTATCCAGAAATCAACTTTGTCCACAGTTCTTTTGATGACTATATGCAGGCTGTGGAAGCGGCCCTGCCTGAGGAAGTGTCAACAGTTCAAGGCGAATTGACCAGCCAAGAAACGGATGGTTGGTACACTTTGGCCAATACTTCTTCGGCTCGTATCTATCTGAAGCAGGCTTTCCAAGAAAACAGCAACTTGCTAGAGCAGGTGGTTGAGCCGCTGACTGTTATCACAGGCGGTCACAATCACAAAGACCAGCTGACTTATGCTTGGAAGACCCTCTTGCAAAACGCTCCGCACGATAGTATTTGCGGCTGCAGTGTCGATGAAGTTCACCGCGAAATGGAAATCCGCTTCGCCAAGGTCAATCAAGTGGGCGAATTTGTCAAAGGTAACTTGCTGGGAGAATGGAAGCAAAAGCTGGATAGCCGCCAATCTGAGAGCGACCTGCTCTTCACCGTTATCAATACTGGCCTCCATGACAAGGTAGATACCGTTTCTGTGGATGTGACCTTTGCGACCTGTGATTTCAAGGAAGCTCATCCGACAGAAGCCTATCGGAGAATGGCAGAATTGACAATTCCAGACTTGATTGTGAAGGATTTGGATGGCCGCTATGTTGAAGCTAAAATCGAAGATTTGGGAGCTAATTTCCAATATGATCTTCCAAAAGACCGCTTCCGTCAGGCTTATATCGCTCGTCAGTTGCGCGTGACATTGCCGATTCATCTAGCACCTCTGGCTTGGAAAACATTCCAATTGCTTCCTGGTGCAAAAGAAGAGCATGAAGGGCTCTACCGCAATGGCGTGATTGACACTCCATTTGTGACTATCAGCTTTGATGAAGACTTGACCGTCTACGATAAGACGACCCATGAAGCCTATGAAGACTTCCTCCGCTTTGAAGATCGGGGCGATATTGGAAATGAATATATCTATTTCCAGCCAAAAAATACAGAGCCGATCTATGCCAAACTGGCTGGCGTTAAGGTGTTGGAAAACAATGCCCGCTATGCCAAGGTGGAATTAAGCCATGAATTGACCTTGCCAGTAAGCGCAGACGAACTACTGGATCAGGAGCAAAAGGGCATCGTTGAGTTTATGACGCGCTCAGCAGGCCGTTCGTCAGAATTGACAACTATGATCTTGACAACTGAGTTGACAGTCTTTGCGGATAGTCCACAATTGCGCTTTAAGACTCGCTTTACCAATACTGCTAAGGATCACCGCATCCGTGTTCTCTTCAGAACTCACAACAGCAGTAAAACCAATGATTCAGACAGCATTTACGAAGTAGTTAGCCGTAACAACCAACCGGCTGCCTCATGGGAAAATCCAGAAAATCCACAGCACCAACAAGCCTTCGTTAGCCTTTATGATGACCAAAAAGCAGTCACAGTAGCCAATAAAGGTCTAAATGAATACGAGATTTTAGGTGATGACACGATTGCTGTAACGATTCTGCGGGCAACTGGTGAGCTGGGCGACTGGGGCTACTTCCCAACGCCAGAAGCGCAGTGTCTGCGTGACTTCCAAGTCGAGTACACGGTGGAATGCCACCAACCGCAAGAGCGATTTGCCGCTTACCGTCGGGCCAAAGCCTTCCAAACACCGTTGACAGCTCTGCAAATTTCCAAACAAGAAGGAAGTGTTGCAGCGACTGGACAAGCCTTGGACCACCCTGCTCTGAACTTAGCAGAAATCTGCCCGACAGCCCTTAAAGTGGCGGAAGACGAGTCAGGTATTGTACTTCGCTACTACAATATGACCCAAGAAGAGCAAGAAGTGACAACTGCTTCCCAAACCCTAGTCAACCTTTTGGAAGAAGTGCTTCCAGAAAAGGATGGAATCTTAGGACCACAGGAAATTCGCACAGAGCTTTTGAAAAACGATTAAAAAGAGGAGGCTAGGGCAATGGACTAAATACTTGAACATTTAGTTCCTTGCCCTATCGCCTTTCAAGAACTAGAAAACAGAGAAAGGAGAAAAAATGCTTATTGCAACAATTGACATAGGCGGTACAGGTATCAAGTTTGCGGCTATGTCCAAAGAAGGAGAGATACTGGAAAAGCAAGACATTGCTACGCCAGACAATTTAGATGACTTTATGGCTTGGCTGGATTCTTGTATTTCCAAGCGGGATTACCAAGGCATTGCCATGAGTGTGCCTGGGGCGGTTGACCGAGAGACAGGAGTCATTGATGGGATTAGCGCTGTTCCTTATATTCACGGTTTTTCCTGGTATGATAAGCTGGCTTCTTATGGTTTGCCAGTCCATCTAGAAAATGATGCCAACTGTGTTGGTTTGAGTGAACTTCTGGCTCATCCCGAGCTGGAAAATGCAGCCTGTGTGGTTATCGGTACTGGGATTGGCGGAGCTATGATTATCAATGGCAAGCTTCATCGTGGTCTCCACAGTTTGGGTGGGGAGTTTGGCTATATGACAATCCTAGCACCTGCTGAAAAACTCAACAACTGGTCGCAACTGGCCTCAACTGGCAACATGGTAGCTTACGTAGCCGAAAAATCAGGGCAGGCAGACTGGGATGGTCGCAAGATTTACCAAGAGGCTGCGGCAGGAAATGTCCTTTGCCAAGAAGCCATCGAGCGGATGAACCGTAATCTTGCACAAGGTTTACTCAATATCCAGTATCTCATAGATCCGGATGTGATAAGTCTGGGTGGCTCTATCAGCCAAAATCCTGATTTTATCCAAGGTGTCCGCTCAGCGATTGCTTATTATGTTGAACGTTATGAAGAGTATTCGGTGGCACCAGAAATTTTAGCGTGTACCTACAAGGGGGAGGCTAATCTTTATGGCGCTTTAGTAAACTGGTTACAGGAGGAAGGCCAATGGCCACATTTGTAGGATTATCAAGCAAGCAAGAAAAGGCTCTTGCTCGCTTAGAAAAATATTTGAACTTGGGGGAGATTGAAGTCAGTCTTGTTCCTAGCTCAGCCGTCTCAATCAAGGTGGAAGGCCGTCAGGGATGTTATCAAGTCAGCTATCATAAGCCTCATCAGCTCTATCGAGCTTTAGCCCTCTTATCTGCTGCCCTTAAAGAAGGGCAGGATGAGGTGGAGATTGAGGAAGAGGTGGCCTATGAGGATTTGGCCTATATGGCTGACTGTTCCCGCAATGCCGTCTTGAACCTAAGCTCAGCTAAGAAGATGATTGAGGTCTTGGCCTTGATGGGGTATTCTACCTTTGAACTCTACATGGAAGATACCTATGAGATAGAAGACCAGCCCTATTTTGGCTATTTCAGAGGCCGGTACACTGTTGCAGAATTGCAAGAGATTGAGGCTTATGCCGCAGATTTCGATATGGCCTTCGTGCCTTGCATTCAGACCTTGGCGCACCTATCAGCTTTTGTCAAATGGGGTGTCAAGGAAGTGCAGGAACTTCGAGATGTGGAGGATATCTTACTGATCGGAGAAGAAAAGGTCTACGAGCTTATCGAAGGCATGTTTAAGACAATGTCCCAGCTTCGTACACGTAAGATAAATATCGGGATGGACGAAGCCCACTTGGTTGGCCTCGGACGTTATTTGATTCAGCATGGGTTCCAAAACCGTAGCCTCCTCATGTGCCAACACCTTGAGCGTGTACTAAATATCGCAGATAAGTACGGTTTCCATTGTCAGATGTGGAGCGATATGTTCTTCAAGCTCATGTCAGCAGATGGCCAGTACGACCGTGATGTGGAAATCCCAGAGGAAACCCGCGTATATTTGGATCGACTCAAAGACCGTGTGACCTTGGTTTACTGGGATTACTATCAAGATAGCGAGGAAAAATACAACCGTAACTTCCAAAATCATCATAAAATCAGTCAGGACATTGCCTTTGCTGGCGGTGCTTGGAAGTGGATTGGCTTTACACCGCACAATCATTTCAGTCGCTTGGTAGCTCTCGAAGCCAATAAAGCCTGCCGCCAAAATCATGTCAAGGAAGTGATTGTGACTGGCTGGGGGGATAATGGAGGAGAAACCTCACAATTCTCAATCCTTCCTGCCCTGCAGATTTGGGCAGAACTAGCCTATCGAAATGATTTAGATAAATTAGCCGAGCATTTCTTGGTGAGCACAGGCCTTGCCTTTGATGATTTTATGAAGGTAGACTTGGCCAATCTATTGCCAGGCTTGCCAGAAAACCTCAGCGGTATCAATCCAAATCGTTATATTCTCTATCAGGATATTCTCTGTCCTTTGCTGGAACGCCATATCCGACCTGAAGAAGACAAGCAGCATTTTGAAGCTGCCGCTCAGTCCTTGCAAGAAGTCAGCCGCAAAGCTGGTGAATATAGCTATCTCTTTGAGACTCAGGCTCAGTTGAATGCGCTCTTGGCCTTGAAAATTGCCGTCACATCTGGCATTCAAGAAGCCTATGGCGCAGGAGACAAGGAGCGCTTGGCAGAACTAGCTGAAAAAGACTTGCCTTTGCTCTATCAAAAAGTGGAAGACTTTGCCGAGCAATTCAGTCGCCAATGGCAGCTAGAAAACAAGATTTTCGGTTTAGATACTATTGATATCCGCTTTGGAGGCTTGCTCAAGCGGATCAAACGGGCGCAGGAACGCCTACAGCAATACACGACTGGTCAGCTTGATTCTGTAGAAGAATTAGAGCAAGAAATCTTGCCTTTCAATGACTTTTATGGAGACAAGAACTTTGCAGCCACAACAGCCAACCAATGGCATACTATCGCCACAGCGTCAACGATTTACACAACGTAATTATTTTGTTTGATCATAGTTTTCATGCCTCTGTTCTATTTTTTATCTGTATATTAGATAAATAATTTGTATAGTTTTTTCTATAATTAGGAGTTTAAATGAGAATAGAAAAAGGCATATAATAGAAACATGAAAACGATATCAAAACAATAGAAAGGGAGATTTGAATGAATAAGGTTATCAAAACACTGAAAGAAAACTTTATTTTCTTGCTCATGGTCTTACCAGGAGTTGTTTGGTTTGTTTTGTTCTTCTATATACCAGTTTTAGGAAACGTCGTTGCATTTAAGAATTTTAAACTAAGTGGTGAAGGATTCATCCATAGCCTTATGAGCAGTGAATGGGTAGGATTCAATAACTTCAAGTTCTTGTTTAATTCCAAGGATGCCTATACGATTACACGAAATACCATTCTTTATAATGGTGGTTTCATCATTTTAGGATTGATTTTCTCTGTCGGAATTGCCATTATCTTTAGCGAACTTCGTTCGAAAAAGATGGTAAAGATTTATCAGACAACCATGTTGTTTCCGTATTTCCTTTCTTGGGTTATCATTAGTTTCTTCGTAGATGCTTTCTTGAACCCTGGCAAGGGCTTGCTGAACAATTTATTGCACAATCCGAATATCAACTTTTACACAGTGGTCTCCTTCTGGCCAGCCTTCATCCTTTTCATTGGTATCTGGAAGGGCTTAGGATACAGTAGTATTTTGTACTATGCAAGTATCATGGGAATTGATCCGACTTACTATGAGGCAGCAACGGTAGACGGTGCTACAAAATGGCAGCGCATCCGGAACATCACATTGCCATCTTTGGCTTCTCTTATCACAGTATTGACCATTCTAGCAGTCGGAAACATCTTCCGCGCGGACTTCGGCTTGTTCTATACTGTTCCGCATAATTCAGGATCACTCTTTAGCGTAACCAATGTCTTGGATACCTATGTCTATCGTGGATTGACCGGTACAGGTGATATCGGGATGGCTTCAGCTGCGGGTCTCTATCAATCAGTTGTGGGCTGTATCCTCGTTATCGTCAGCAATCTGATTGTCCGCAGAATTGATAAAGAATCTGCTCTCTTTTAGAAGGAGGAACTTATGAAATCCCCAAAAATTCAAAAAGAAAAAGTCGATAATGTGGGAATTCACTCCTTTAGCAAAAAAGCCGATTTTTTCTTTAACATCTTGATTGCCATCTTCTCGCTTTCCTGTGTGCTACCTTTCTTCTTTGTCATTATTATCTCTCTGACGGATGAAAGCAGTTTGGTTCATAATGGTTTTGCCTTTTGGCCGTCACAGTTTAGTCTAGCGGGCTATGAATTCTTATTTGGCTTGAAAGATCAGCTCTTGCAGTCACTCTTTGTGACAGTAGTGATTACGGTAATAGGTACTAGTTTGAATGTTTTCTTCACAACAACTTATGCCTACGCTATCTCACGTCGCAGCTTTAAATTTAAACGCTTCTTTACCTTGTTTGCAATGGCAAGTATGCTCTTCCAAGCAGGGATGATTCCAACTTACATCGTTATGACCAACTTGCTTGGTTTAGGAGATACAGTGTGGGCTTTGATTTTGCCGCTACTGCTTAGTCCTTTCAATATCATTCTGATGAGAACTTTCTTCAAGAGAACGATCCCAGAAGCGATTATTGAATCCGCTAAGATTGATGGTGCCAGCGAGACTCGGATTTTCTTCCAAATTTGCTTGCCACTATCTCTTCCAGGTATCGCTACAATCACACTCTTCACTGCCCTTGCTTATTGGAACGATTGGTTTAACGCGCTGCTCTACATTCGCAGTGACAACTTAGTTCCCCTTCAATATTTGCTGATGAAGATTCAGCAAAATATGGACTACTTGTCTAAGAGTGCGGGAGCGAGTGCTCAGCTTGCAGGCTTGACAGGATCTCTACCTAAAGAGTCTGGTCGTATGGCCATGGTCGTAATTGCAACCTTGCCAATCGCTTGCGTCTATCCATTCTTCCAACGTTACTTTGTTAAGGGATTGACTATCGGAGGCGTCAAAGAATAAGCTGCCCCTTTAGTCTCAGAGTTTTTGCTACTAAAAACTCACATCATTAAATTTGTATATAAAAAATTAAAAGGAGATTTTTCTATGAAAAATTGGAAAAAATATGCTCTAGCTTCTGCTAGCTTCTTGGCTTTCTCAGGCCTACTAGCAGGCTGCGGTAGTCTTACTGGTAACAACCAAAAGTCATCTAAAACGGATGATGGTAAGACAGTTATCAAAATGTACCAAATCGGTGACAAACCAGATAATTTGGACAAATTGCTCGAAAATGCTAACAAGATTATCGGCAAAGAAATCGATGCTAAGTTGGATATCGAATACATCGGTTGGGGTGACTACGAACAAAAAATGAACGTTATCACTTCATCAGGTGAAAACTACGATATCGCCTTTGCTCAAAACTATGTCATCAATGCCCAAAAAGGTGCTTATGCTGACTTGACTGAGCTTTACAAAAAGGAAGGTAAAAAACTTTACGATTCTCTAGACCCAGCTTACATCAAAGGAAACACTGTCAACGGTAAAATCTATGCTGTGCCAGTTAATGCCAATGTAACTTCTTCACAAAACTTTGCCTTCAACGGACCACTTCTTGAAAAATATGGTATTAGCGATATTTCAAATATCCATTCTTACCAAGATTTGGAACCAGTTTTGAAAGCTGCTAAAGAAAAAGATCCAAAAGTTGTTCCTTTCGCTATCGGTAAGAACTTCATCCCATCTGATAACTTTGATTATCCTGTAACTAACGGACTTCCTTTCGTTATTGACTTGGAAGGCGATACAACTAAGATTGTAAACCGTTATGAAGTTCCTCGTTTCTTGGATAGCCTCAGAACCATCCATAAGTACTATCAAGCTGGCTATATTCCAAAAGATGTAGCAACTAGCGATACTGCTTATCAATTGTCTGAAGATTCTTGGTTCGTTCGCGAAGAAACAGTAGGACCTGCTGACTACGGTAACAGCTTGCTTTCTCGTGTAGCAAACCGTAAGATCGAAATCAGCCAACTGACTAAGAACTACAAGAAGAGCCAAACTACTCAAGTAGCGAACTTCGTTATCTCAAACAACTCTAAGAACAAAGAAAAATCAATGGAATTGTTGACTTTGCTTAACACAAATCCTGAATTGCTGAACGGCCTTGTATATGGTCCAGAAGGCGAAAACTGGGAAAAAGTTGAAGGTAAAGAAAACCGCGTTCGTACTTTGAAAGCCTACAATGGTAATACCCACATGTCTGGCTGGAACACAGGTAACAACTGGATTCTTTACATCAATGAAAACGTAACAGATCAACAAATCGAAGATTCTAAGAAGATTCTTGCAGAAGCACAAGAGTCACCTGCTCTTGGATTTAACTTCAATGTAGACCCAGTTAAAGCAGAAGTATCTAGCATTACGAACACAATGAAAGAATACGACACTGCTATCAACACTGGTACAGTTGATCCTGATGTTGAAATTCCTAAGATGATGGACAAACTGAAATCTGAAGGAGCATACGATAAAGTATTGAAAGAAATGCAAAAACAATACGACGAATTCCTTGCTTCTAAGAAATAAGCAACATGATGAATCCTCCTCGTCTCGTTTTGGGGAGGATTTTTCTTTTTTGGAGTGATAGGAATTTTTGTAAACGGTTAAAATGTGTTATAATTTTACAATGTATGGAATTTGACCAGCAGAAAGGAAGAACGATGGGAAAATTAGTTGAGTGGATTTTTCAACGAGTTTATATGGCTATGCTTGCATCCGCAATTTTTTGGGTATTGGCTCTGTGTGGAGGTCTTGTTTTTGGACTTGCTCCAGCGGGGTGTGTGCTCATGACTTTGTTTCAGCAATATCGCTATGACTATAAAAAATATCACTGGAAAGAAGCATGGGATCTGTTTAAAGAAAATTTCCTTGCTACAAACAAAGTATTTTTCACTTTGCTTGTAGTGCAGGCTCTTTTATCTTATGGGATTTATCTCCTTATCCAGCTTCCTCACCAAACTATTTTCTACCTTTTATTGACGATAGCAAATCTGCTCTTTTTGCTTTTGGCACCAGCAGTATACGCAGTCTATCTGAAATTGCAGGTCTTTTTTGAGTTTTCTTATAAAAATAGCTTGAAATTATCTTTGATTGGCGTTTTTCTCAATATTTCAGCCATGTTGAAACTCTTATTAGGGACAATTCTGCTATTGATTGCCAGCTACTTCATGCCGGCTTTACTCTTCTTTGCTTTTATTGGGCTTTGGCACTTTTTTGTTAGTGATGTTTTAGACCCAATTTACCAAACCATTCAGTCTAAGTTGATAACAGAAAAACCATGAAGAAATTTTGGCTCCATTCGTTACTAAAAGTTTATGCTGTCATTATGGTGGCTATTGTGGGATGTTTGGGTCTCATTTTGTCTTATTCTGATTGGCACAGTCGTTATAAGGAAACTGAGCAGATTGCGCAGCAAGCAGTGACTCGATTGGCTGACGAAGTGGATTATTATAACCGCCGAGCGAATCAACTGGCTCAAAGTTTGGTTGAAAATCGAGCAAAATTGGACGGTGTTTATAACTACTTTATCATGAGTCCCTCTGAGTACGCTAGTTGGCGCCTATCTGCGGATGTACCTACTTATGTTCAAGTATCCCTCCACCAAAATATCAATGATATTTATGTTGAAAATGAATTTGTTACAGGTATTGATATTGCTTTAAATGATTACAAAACTGTTTTTGTTTCCACAAGGCAAGCGAGAGGTGGCAAACAGCTTCCTGCTGAGGAATTTAGACCTGCGCGCGATGCCTTTCCCATCGCGATTTATGATAAGGCAGTCGATCAAGTCATCGGAACGATTTACATTCGGATTGATGGGGAAGTCTTCAACAAGGTTGTCGATAATACGCGGGGCGATGTCCCACTCGCTCTCAGTGTCATTTCGCCTTACAAAAAAGAAATTCTTGCATTTGGTGATACAAAAGGAATTGGCCAAAATGATTGGATCAAAAAAGAAACTATCTACAATTACACTGTCCAGACAGCAGTTCCTGCGCATTATGTGATAGAGAAGACGATTTTCAGCACAGGTTTGATCATTTTTTCTGGTTTGATTTTGGTTGGAGTTTTATATGCTGCTTTGCAGAGGATTTTTCTCAATTACCAAAGGCAGGTTGTTGATATTGTGGATACGCTCCATCTCATCACAGATGGTGATAATCAGAAACGTATTGCGACAGAGACCAAGGAGCAGGAGTTGCTTCTGATTGCGACAACGACCAATACCATGTTGGACAGTCTGGACAAGAGTATTCGGGATATTTATCGTTTGGAGATTAGCCAAAAAGATGCCAATATGAGAGCCTTGCAGGCGCAAATCAATCCTCATTTTATGTATAATACCTTGGAATTTATCAGGATGTATGCGGTCATGCAGCATCAGGAAGAATTGGCAGATATTATCTACGAATTTAGCAGTCTTCTGAGAAATAATATCTCAGATGAATCCAGAAGTAGTTTGAAAAATGAATTGGAATTCTGCCGGAAATATAGCTATCTTTGCATGGTTCGGCATCCCAAATCAGTGGCCTATGGTTTCAAAATTGAAGAAGGCTTAGAAGGAATGATGATTCCCAAGTTCAGTATTCAGCCACTGATTGAAAATTACTTTGCCCATGGTATCGACTATCGCAGGCAGGACAATGTCATCAGTGTCAAGGCTCAAAAGATAGACGGTGCTGTAAGGCTGATGATCCAAGACAATGGTCGAGGCATCCCTGCTGAACGTCTGACTGAGATTCAAGAGATTCTAGCTAGTCGAGAGCTTATGGATGCCCAGAACCGAGAGCAGCGGACATCCATTGGTATTCGGAATATTCATGAACGCTTCTTGCTCTTTTTTGGTGACCGCTACAGTATCCAACTGAAATCTCAAACGGATCAGGGAGTAACCTATATTATAGAAATTAAGGATGAATAGAAAAAAGATGTACAGAGTATTACTAGTCGATGATGAATACATGATCACAGAAGGCTTGAAAGTGCTGATTCCTTTTGAAAAGTGGAAGATGCAGGTCGTAGCTACGGCAAATGATGCAGAGACGGCCCTCGCCTATATTAAGAACAATCCTGTTGATTTGGTCATCACCGATGTCAATATGCCAGGGATGAATGGCTTGCAGATGATTGAGCAGATGAAAAATTCCCTGCCTAATGCAGCTTTTATCATCCTTTCAGGTTACCAAGAATTCGAATATGTCAAAACGGCCCTCAATTTGCAGGTGGCAGATTATCTGGTGAAGCCAGTCGATAAGGTCGAACTGGCAGCAATCCTAGAAAAATTGGAAAAGGAATTTGACCGTTCTTCCAATAATCAACTAGAGCTGATTTTTAAAGAAGAGACAAGTGAAGATGAGATAGCTACTTATCTCAAATCCTTCGATAATGTCTGGCTGGGAGCAGCTGCTCAAGAAAAAGGGCTAGTTTCGGTTCCTTATAGTATTTTAGGACAGACTGGCTATTTGTTTTTGTCTTCGCAAAAGGAAGAAGCGCTCTATCTGGAAGAATTCACAGTTCCTTATAAACAAGGCCTGCAGGCTTTCAAGCTCAATCTAGAAAAAACTCTTTTTTATGGAACGGTTAGCTTGCAAGAAACCAATCCGCTCTTTAGCTACTATGAGCCTATGTATCGCGTGATTATCCAAGGAAATATTAGTCAGATTTTGGACGAATTGGACTTGCTCAAGGATATCGTGCTGCAAAATACGCCTGAAGTTTCAATTACCAAGCAGTTGTTCATTCAGTTTATCATGGATGTTTACCATCTGTTTCAGCATTTGAAACCAGACGATATGACAAGCATTATCAAAAAGATTGAAAGCACGAATACCTTTGAAGATTTGTTGGATTATCTGAAGGCTCAGCTCTCAGATTTGTTCGCCCAGTATCGAATGAATGAGAATGTTGCTAACGTCTTGGAAGTGATTGGTCGTGATTATCAAAAAGATTTATCCCTAAAAGATATCAGCAAGGAACTCTATATCAATCCAGTTTATTTGGGCCAGCTGATCAAGCGTGAGACGAATTCTACTTTTGCAGAGTTGCTAAATAAGCAGCGCATCAAGGCAGCCCAGCAGCTCCTGCTCGCAAAAAATGACAGTATAGAAGATGTTTGTTATGCAGTTGGATATAGCAATGTTGGTTATTTCTATAAAGTCTTTCGAAAGTTATGTGGCAAATCTCCTAAGGCCTATCGGAAGCAAGTCGACTGATGAAATCAATGAAGCGACCACCTCTCCATTTCTTTTTTATCGAATGCTAAAAAAAGTAGAAAAAAAGATATAGAAGAGTCAGTGTGAGGGCCTGCTATTCGTGATATAATCAAGCAGAAAGAACTTACAATATGGTAAAGGAGTTAGGAGAAGCTTATGGTTGAATTAAATCTGAAAAATATTTATAAGAAGTATCCCAATAGTGAGCACTATTCTGTTGAAGACTTTAATTTGGACATTAAGGACAAGGAATTTATCGTTTTCGTTGGTCCGTCAGGATGTGGGAAATCCACAACGCTACGTATGATTGCGGGTCTTGAGGATATCACAGAAGGAACAGCGTCGATTGACGGTAAAGTTGTCAATGACGTGGCGCCGAAAGACCGTGATATTGCTATGGTCTTCCAGAACTATGCCCTCTACCCACACATGACAGTCTACGACAACATGGCTTTCGGGCTTAAACTGCGCAAGTACAGCAAGGAAGATATCGACAAACGGGTGAAAGAAGCAGCTGAAATCCTTGGTTTGAAAGAATTCTTGGATCGCAAGCCAGCGGACTTGTCAGGTGGTCAACGTCAGCGTGTTGCTATGGGCCGGGCTATCGTGCGTGATGCAAAGGTTTTCCTAATGGACGAGCCTCTGTCAAACTTGGATGCGAAGCTGCGGGTGTCCATGCGTGCTGAGATTGCCAAAATCCACCGCCGTATCGGAGCAACAACCATTTACGTTACCCACGACCAGACAGAAGCGATGACACTTGCAGACCGGATTGTTATCATGTCAGCAACCAAGAACCCTGCTGGAACTGGAACCATTGGTCGAGTGGAACAAATCGGTAGTCCACAGGAAGTTTACAGAAATCCAGTCAACAAGTTTGTGGCAGGCTTCATTGGCAGCCCAGCGATGAACTTTATCACTGTGACACTTGAGGGGAATGAAATCGTTGCCGATGGCTTGCGTTTGACAGTGCCAGAAGGAACGCTGAAAGTTCTGCGTGAGAAGGGTTATGACGGCAAGAAATTGATCTTCGGTATTCGTCCAGAAGACATCAATACAGAACCTGCCTTCTTAGAGACCTTCCCAGATTCTGTGGTTCATGCGACCATCTCTGTCTCTGAGCTTTTGGGGTCTGAGTCTCACCTTTACTGTCAAGTTGGTGACAGCGAGTTTATCGCGCGGGTAGATGCTCGTGACTATTCAGAAACAGGTGCTGGAATTGACCTTGGCTTTGATCTAAACAAGGCGCATTTCTTTGATTTCGAAACAGAGAAAACTGTTTATTAATCAGTAAAAATGATGAAGAGGCTGGGACAAGAGTCCTAGCCTCTCAATTGTCTTTGGATTGTCGAGCAAGACGCAGTGGTTGAGTGGGCTCTACTACGCTGATTTCATCAGCTTTTACAGCCCTACTCAACTGTGCGGAGGTGGGACGACGAAATCGAATTCTAACGAATTACCGATTTCTGTCCCACTCTCTTTTTGAATGAACCTTTAGTCTTCCAAATCAAAAATGTCTTTAATCAGTGGAGAAATTTGAATAGACTGTTGCTTTCTTTTTGAAGAAGGTCTTTATATAATGAAATGTAAAGATAAATCGAGAGGTAAATAAAATATGATTCAATTTCCAAAAGGTTTCGTCTGGGGATCTTCTACATCGGGTCCGCAAACAGAAGGTCGGATTTCAGGAGATGGAAAGGGAGACAACCTTTGGGACTATTGGTTTAGTCAAGAACCCCATCGTTTCTATAACGAAATTGGTCCTGACAAGGCATCTACTTTTTATGAAAATTGGGAGCAAGATATCGACCTTTTAGTCGAAACAGGCCACACGGCCTTTCGGACCTCTATCCAATGGTCACGGATTTTTCCAGATGGTCGTGGTCCGGTCAATCAAGTCGGTGTTGACTTCTACCGCAAGGTCTTTGAAAGAATCAAGTCCAAGGGCATTCGCTTGATTGTCAATCTGTATCATTTTGACCTGCCCTTTGCCTTGCAGGAAGCGCAAGAAGGCTGGGAGAGCTTAGATACAGTCGATGCTTATGTAGACTATGCCCGTTTCTGCTTTGAAAGCTACGGTGACTTGGTGGATCAGTGGGTGACTTTTAACGAGCCTATCGTACCAGTTGAGTTTGGCTATTTCTACGATGGACATTATCCTAATAAAGTGGACGCTAAGGCTGCGGTCAAGGTGGCTTATCATACCCAGCTAGCTAGTTCTTTAGCAGTGAAAGCCTGCCATGAGGTTGGAGCAGACTACAAAATCGGCATTATCCTAAATCTGACACCTGCATATCCGCGCAGCCAGCATCCGGCGGACTTGAAGGCAGCTCGCATTGCCGAGCTTTTCCAGGCCAAGTCTTTCTTGGATCCATCTGTTTTGGGGCATTATCCAGCAGAGCTGGTCGATCTTTTGCGTGAGCACGATCTTTTACCAGCTACGACTGAGGAGCAGTTGCAAGTGATTCGGGAAAATACGGTCGACTTTTTGGGTGTCAATTACTATCAGCCTCTGCGGGTTGCAGCGCCTAAGTATTTGAAGCATCCAGAGTCACCGCTTCTGCCAGATCATTTCTATGAGCCTTATGTTATGCTTGGCCGCAAGATTAATCCTCACCGTGGCTGGGAAATTTATGAACAAGGAATCTACGATATTGCACAAAACATCAAGGAAAACTATGGCAATATTGAGTGGATGTTGACGGAAAATGGCATGGGCGTCGAGGGTGAGGAGAAATTCCGTGAAAATGGCATGATCCAAGACGATTACCGGATAGACTTTGTTAAAGGCCATCTGCGCCAGCTCCATCGTGCCATCCAGGACGGGGCCAGCTGTACAGGCTACCTCATGTGGACCTTTATCGACTGTTGGTCTTGGCTCAATAGCTATAAGAACCGTTATGGCTTGATTGAGCTCAATCTAGAAACCCAAGAACGGACTATCAAAAAATCAGGGCACTGGTTCAAAGAATTAAGCCAGAACAATGGCTTTGAATAAGTCTCTTTATCCATTCAGCCTATAGAAGATAGGGCGGCTTCCCAACTAAGCTTCTGATCGATTTCAGAAGATCAGCTTAGGGTATCCCGCTCGGATAATAGAATTTAGTCTCAGACTAGGTTCTATTATTTTTTATCTTGTGAGTAGATCTAGCTCCTAAAAGCTGTTTTCTAAAATGAAACTGGGAGGATGCCTTTCTTCGCATGTTACATCAGGAAGAAAGAAGTGACCAGAGACTTGCTGTATCAAACTACTATTCTTGATTTGCCGTTCATTCTATAGGTTTCCTTTGTTTTGAAAAAAGCGTGAAAAAATGCTATAATGACTAAGATGTGCAAACTTTGTTTGCAAAACTGTAATTCGACTTGGCTTGCCAAGGACCGTTAGTATTAAAATCAAGGAATCTTTGATAAATGAGATTCTAAATCGATAGGAGTAAAAATGAGTAAAAGCACGATTAAGCTGATTACTTTGGGTGGCGTTCGTGAGAATGGGAAAAATCTCTACGTCGCCGAAGTGGATGATTCCATTTTTGTATTGGATGCTGGGCTCAAATACCCAGAAAATGAGCAGCTGGGAGTAGATGTCGTCATTCCCAACATGGATTATTTGTTTGAAAACAAAGACCGAATTGCAGGTGTCTTTCTGACCCACGGTCATGCGGATGCCATCGGTGCACTGCCTTATCTTTTGACAGAAGCCCAGGTACCGGTTTTTGGTTCGGAGTTGACGATTGAGCTAGCCAAGCTCTTTGTCAAAAACAATGACGCTGTGAAGAAATTCAATGATTTTCATGTTATCGATGAAAATACCGAGATTGAATTTGGCGAAACGGTTGTCTCTTTCTTCCGGACGACTCACTCGATTCCAGAGAGTCTGGGAATCGTTGTCAAGACGCGTGAAGGCAATATTGTTTATACGGGAGATTTCAAGTTTGACCAATCTGCCAGCGAATCTTATGCGACAGATTTCGGCCGTTTGGCTGAGATCGGCCGTGAGGGCGTTTTAGCTTTGCTGAGTGATTCAGCCAACGCTGACAGCACTGTGCAAGTGGCTAGTGAGAGCGAGGTTGGCCGTGAGATTACGGACACGATTTCTGATTGGGATGGGCGTGTCATCGTGGCAGCGGTTGCCAGCAACCTGTCTCGGATCCAGCAGGTCTTTGAAGCTGCGGCAGAAACAGGTCGTCGTGTTGTTTTGACAGGCTTTGATATTGAAAATATCGTCCGTACGGCTATCCGCCTCAAGAAATTATCCTTGGCGGATGAGCGCCTGTTGATCAAGCCTAAGGAAATGTCTAAGTTTGAAGACCATGAGCTGATTATCCTGGAGACGGGTCGGATGGGCGAGCCCATTAACGGTCTGCGCAAGATGTCCATCGGTCGTCACCGTTATGTAGAAATCAAGGACGGAGATTTGGTTTATATCGTTACAACGCCATCTATTGCCAAGGAAGCAGTTGTAGCGCGTGTGGAAAACATGATTTACCAAGCTGGTGGCGTGGTTAAGCTGATTACTCAAAACTTGCGTGTATCTGGCCATGCCAATGCGCGTGACTTGCAGCTCATGCTCAATTTATTGCAACCCAAGTACCTCTTCCCGATTCAGGGAGAATACCGCGGACTGGATGCCCATGCTAAGGCAGCCATGGAAGTCGGGATTTTACCAGAAAATATCTTGATACCGAAGCGTGGTAGCGTCATGTCCTACGAAAATGGCGACTTTGTGCCAGCTGGAGCAGTGTCAGCAGGCGATGTCATGATTGATGGAAATGCCATCGGCGATGTGGGCAATATCGTCCTACGTGACCGTAAGGTTCTGTCTGAAGACGGTATCTTTATCGTGGCGCTCACGGTCAATCGTAAGGAGAAGAAAATCATTTCCAAAGCCAAGGTTCATACTCGTGGATTTGTCTATGTCAAGAAGAGTCGTGACATCCTGCGGGAGAGCACTGACCTGATCAATAAGACAGTGGAAGACTATCTGGCTCAGGATAACTTTGACTGGGGTGAGCTCAAGGGAGCGGTTCGTGATAGTTTGGCCAAGTTCCTCTTTGAGCAAACCAAACGCCGGCCGGCTATTCTTCCGGTTGTCATGGAGGTTCGCTAGATTATTCGTGGGAACAGCTTTCCTAGTATTTTGCAGAGAGAAAGTCGAATATCGGCTTTTTCTTATCTTTTAGCGGTAGCAGAACAGGCTTTGCTTTCGGAGTGTGGCTGGCTGTGCTGCATGGTCAAGAACAGTAGTTTTTACAAGAGGAGAAAAAAGATGGCAGTGATGCAGATAGAGTATTATTCAGAAGCCTTGGAGATGGAGTGGGGAGTCAATGTCCTCTATCCAGATGCGTCGCGCGTGGACAAGCCAGATGATAAGGATATTCCTGTTTTGTATCTGCTTCATGGTATGAACGGTAATCACAATAGCTGGCTCAAGCGCTCAAATATCGAACGTCTGGTTCGCTCGACTAACTTGATTGTTGTCATGCCGAATACCAGCAATGGCTGGTACACCGATACTCAATACGGATTTAACTATTACGAGGCTATCGCTGAAGAGCTGCCACGGGTACTCAAGCGCTTTTTCCCCAATATGTCTGACAAGCGGGAGAAGAATTTTATCGCTGGTCTTTCCATGGGCGGATACGGAGCCTTTAAGCTGGCTCTCAAGTCTAACCGTTTTTCATACGCGGCTAGTCTTTCAGGGGCTTTGAGCTTTCTTGATAGTCATCCAGACGATGTTGAAATAGCAACACCAGCCTATTGGCGAGGAGTTTTTGGAGACTATAAAGACTGGACCAGCAGCCCCCATTCGCTGGAGAGCATAGCCAAGCAATCTGATAAAAAGACTAAGCTTTGGGCATGGTGCGGTGAAGAGGATTTTCTCTACGAGGCCAATCAGGTGGCTGTAAAAAATCTGCAAGACTTGGGCTTGGATATTACTTACAGTCACAGTCCTGGTAAGCACGAATGGTACTACTGGGAAAAGCAATTGGAGAAGGTTTTAGCTTGGCTGCCGATTGATTTTGCCCTCGAAGAAAGACTGTCTTAAAAAATCATACGATTCAGCAGATTCTGGGTCGAGAATGTGATATAATAATAACGTTTGAATACGAAAGCAGGAGCGAGATATCCCTGCTATTCCCAAATAGGAGATCGAAAATTGACAAAAGATATTCGAGTGCGTTATGCACCAAGTCCAACTGGGCTTTTACACATTGGAAATGCGCGTACGGCGCTCTTTAACTACCTTTATGCTCGTCATCATGGCGGAACATTTATCATCCGTATCGAAGATACTGACCGCAAGCGCCATGTCGAAGATGGGGAGCGTTCACAGCTTGAAAACCTTCGTTGGTTGGGCATGGACTGGGATGAAAGTCCAGAAACTCATGAAAACTACCGCCAATCAGAGCGTTTGGAATTGTATCAGAAATACATCGACCAATTGCTAGCTGAAGGCAAGGCCTACAAATCTTACGTTACAGAAGAAGAGTTGGCTGCTGAGCGCGAGCGCCAAGAAGCAGCTGGCGAAACACCTCGCTACATCAATGAATACCTTGGCATGAGCGAAGAAGAAAAAGAAAAATACATCGCAGAACGCGAAGCAGCGGGCATCATTCCAACGGTTCGTCTGGCGGTCAATGAAGCGGGCATCTACAAGTGGACTGATATGGTCAAGGGCGATATCGAGTTTGAAGGTGGCAATATCGGTGGCGATTGGGTTATCCAAAAGAAAGACGGCTACCCAACTTACAACTTTGCCGTTGTCATCGATGACCACGACATGCAAATTTCCCATGTTATCCGTGGTGACGACCATATTGCCAATACACCAAAACAGCTTATGGTTTATGAAGCGCTTGGTTGGGAAGCACCAGAGTTTGGTCACATGACCCTGATTATCAACTCTGAGACTGGTAAAAAGTTGTCAAAACGCGATACCAACACTCTCCAGTTTATCGAAGACTACCGCAAAAAGGGCTACCTACCAGAAGCAGTCTTTAACTTTATCGCACTTCTTGGTTGGAATCCTGGTGGGGAAGACGAAATCTTCTCTCGTGAAGAACTCATCAAACTCTTCGATGAAAACCGCCTCAGCAAGTCTCCAGCTGCCTTTGACCAGAAAAAGATGGACTGGATGAGCAATGAGTATATCAAGAATGCGGATTTTGAGACAATTTTTGCTATGGCCAAACCATTCTTGGAAGAAGCAGGACGCTTGACCGACAAGGCTGAAAAAATGGTTGAACTCTACAAGCCACAAATGAAGTCAGCGGATGAAATCGTTCCATTGACAGACCTTTTCTTCTCAGATTTCCCAGAATTGACGGAAGCAGAGAAAGAAGTGATGGCCGGCGAAACAGTTCCAGTCGTTTTGGAAGCTTTCAAAGCAAAACTGGAAGCAATGACAGATGAAGAATTTGTGACAGAAAACATCTTCCCACAAATCAAAGCAGTCCAAAAAGAGACAGGTATCAAGGGCAAGAACCTCTTCATGCCAATTCGTATCGCTGTTTCTGGTGAAATGCACGGTCCAGAATTGCCAGATACCATCTATCTATTAGGCCGTGAAAAATCCATCCAGCATATCGACAATATGTTGAAAAAAATTCAATAAGATAAGCCAGCTTTCGAGCTGGTTTTTGCTTTCTAAAAAGCTGTATTTATGTTACAATAATGTTACAAGAACAGGAAAATATTGCGAGGTGCTAAAGATGAAAAAATGGATGATTCTCTTGGCTGGAACTCTGGTGGCATCGTCTGTGTTAGTGGCCTGCGGTCAAAAGAAAGAAAAACCGACTTCGCCTTCTAGCAGTTCCAAAGTTAGCTTGACCTCGACCAGCTCAGCTTCTTCCAAAAAGTCTGAGACGAGCAAAAGTTCGACAGAGCTGTCTACCGAAACAAGTAGTTCGGACACTTCTATTTCTGGCAGTCAGGAAAACAGTCAAGAGCCTTCGGAGCCAGCAACTAAGGAGTCTTCTGCTAAGTCAGAAAGCAAGGGGGAAAAAGAGCCTGCCGCAACCTCTAATTTAGACATGCAGGCCATTGCTTCTGGGGATTTTTCTAGCATGGCTGGTACTTGGAAAGATGCCAATGGTGTCACTTATACATTTGATGCCAAGGGACTGGTGTCAGATGTTGCCAAGTTGGAGCTGGTTTACGCTGGTCTGGATGAAAATGGAATTTATCGCACAAATATTCGTTGGCATAATCTTACAGGTGCTGCCCTGTCTATTATTCCAGCAGGGAAAAAGTTGCCAGCTGGAGAGACTGTTAGCGGGCAGGATCCGACTGATAGCAGTCGAGATCGCTTCATTATTGCCCAAGGTATCTCAGAGCACCCAGACGTTTTTTACCGTGTAAAATGAGAGTGGGACAGAAATCGGTAATTCGTTAGAATTCGATTTCGTCGTCCCACCTCCGCACAGTTGAGTAGGGCTATAAAAGCTGATGTAATCAGCGTAATAGAGTCCACTCAACCACTGCGTCTTGCTCGACAATCCAAATACAATTGAGAGGCTAGGACTTTTGTCCCAGACTCTTTTTTGGAGCTGTACTGCCGATCTCTTCTTTCCGAACAGCTTCTTTCATTCGGTAAAACTATTCAAAAAGAGGGTTCGTCTCGCACCTAGCCCTTATTGGCTTTTTGGGAAAATATGGTATAATAGAGTTAATTTTGGTGGATGGAGTTGAGTTTTGAGAAAAAACTATCGCGTCAAGAGCGAAAAAGATTTCAAGGCGATTTTTAAAGCTGGGCAGAATTTTGCCAATCGAAAGTTTGTCGTTTATAAATTAGAAAAAGAACAGCGCCATTTTCGAGTGGGGATTTCAGTCAGTAAAAAGCTGGGCAATGCAGTTGTCCGCAATAGTATCAAAAGAAAGATTCGTCATGTCTTGATTCAGCATCGGGCAGATTTGACCAAGGATGACTTTGTTGTTATTGCTCGCAAGGGAGTTGAAACTCTAGACTACCATCAAGTGGAACAAAATTTATTGCATGTCTTAAAAGTTGCAAAAATTTATCAGGAAGGATTTGTTTGTGAAAAAGAAGAGTAAGATAGGATTTCTTTTAGTGGCTTCGCTGCTCATTCTGACAGCTTGTGGCACCAGCGAAGTGACCGCTAATTCAAGTGATTTTTGGGAGAAATTAGTTTATTTCTTTGCGGAGATGATTCAATTCTTGTCCTTTAATGGAAGTACAGGGATCGGGATCATTCTCTTCACGTTGATTATTCGGACAGTCTTGTTGCCAGTCTTTCAATTTCAGACGACCTCATCTAGAAAGATGCAGGAAGTTCAGCCTCATATCAAGAAGCTTCAGGAAAAATATCCGGGCAAAGATATGGATAGCAGAGCAGCTTTGGCAGAGGAAACCAGCAAGCTTTATAAAGAAATGGGAGTCAATCCCTATGCTGCATTCCTTCCGCTCTTTATCCAAATGCCGGTGCTTGTGGCACTTTTCCAAGCTCTGACACGAGTTGAATTTCTAAAAACAGGTCACTTCCTCTGGCTCAATCTAGGTGCGACGGATCCGACCTTTATCCTACCTATTCTCGCTGCTCTCTTTACTTTCTTTAGCACTTGGCTATCCAATAAAGCCTTGCCAGAAAAAAATGGTGGAACAGCAGTGATGACCTACCTGATGCCAGTATTGATTTTCTTCTTTGCGGTGTATGCAGCCAGCGGGGTTGCTCTTTACTGGACAGTCTCCAACGCCTATCAAGTTGGTCAGACCTTGCTTTTGAGCAATCCTTTTAAGATCATTGCTGAACGTGAAGCGAAGGCAAAGGCGGAGCGCCAATTGGAAATGAAGAAAAAACGTGCCCTTCAAAAAGCACAGAAAAAGAAAAAGTAAAAAGGAGGACTCTTGCAGATGGTTATTTTTACAGGAGCAAGTGTTGAAGAAGCGATTCAAAATGGACTAAAAACGCTGGATATCCCACGAATGAGAGCACATATTACTGTTGTTTCGCGTGAAAAGAAAGGTTTTCTCGGTTTATTTGGCAAGAAACCTGCGCAGGTAGATGTGGAGCCGATTGCTGAAACGACTGTGGCCAAGGCCAACCAACAGGCGGTAAAAGGAGTTCCTGAGGAAATCAATGCACAAAACGAGCCGGTACAGAGTGTTAGTGAAGCAACAGTCGACTTAGGGCGAGTGGTGACAGCTATCAAAAAGGCCGAAGGCGAAGGTGAAGCTGTTTCAGAAAAAATCAAGGCTGAAATTCTTAAAAACGATAAAGACGCCAGTACCATTCTGGAAGAAACAGGTGCAATTGATTTCTTAAAGACCAGTCAAGCGGTTGATGAAGCACAGACTCAGAAAGACTCAGAGGAAGATAGCTCTTTAGCAGAAGTGGCACCTAGTCAGCAAGAGCCAGCTGAGTCGTCCTTCTTTGACTTGGGTATCCAGGTTGAGGATGATTGTGATATTGAAGAAGTTGTCGCAAGTGTGACCACATATGTGCAAAAGATTGTGGATGAAATGGATGTTGAAGCGACTCTTTCTAGTAGCCACAATCGCCGGACAATCAATATGCAAATCGATACGAATGAGCCAGGGCGCGTGATTGGTTACCACGGTAAAGTCTTGAAAGCCTTGCAGCTGTTGGCTCAGAATTATCTTTACAATCAATATTCTAAGAGTTTCTACATTTCTATCAATGTAAATGACTATGTGGAGCATCGGGCAGAAGTTTTGCAAAGCTATGCGCAAAAATTGGCTCAGCGTGCTCTGGAAGACCGTCGCAGCCAGCATACGGATCCTATGTCTAATAGTGAGCGTAAAATCATCCACCGGATTATCTCAAGAATTGATGGTGTGACAAGCTATTCAGAAGGCGATGAGCCTAACCGCTACGTTGTTGTAGATATTGATTCGGAATAAATCTTAACCAGCTGCTCAGCTGGTTTTTAGATACAGAAAGGAGAAAATTCTATGTCACTTTTTCCAGCTATTGAGTCATTTTTGACTGTTCAAGGAAGTAAATACATTTCACCAGATAAGGCAGGGGAACTGCGAGAGACAATGTTGGATTTGAAAGCTAGAGGTCAGGCTGCTCGGCAAGAGTTTGCGAACTTGGTCCGAGACTTTCAGGCAATCTATCCTAAGCTGAGTCTGGAGCGGACCAGCAATTGGCTGAATCAGGCTCAGATTTTACGCCCACATTTTTGGAATTATCTAAGAGGCTATGGGGAAATCACAGAGCCCATGTTCGCTCTACGCTTGTATGGAACTGCAGAAGATTTTGGAGTGTCGCTGGAGGTAAGCTTTATGGAGCGTAAGAAAGACGAGCACAGTCTCAGCAAGCAAAATCGGGTACTGAATCTGCCCATTCAACCGCCGGCTTACTATTTTCCCCAGATAGATGGTGTGAGTCAACGCTTCGAGGCTACTGAGGAAAATAGGCAGCATCTAAGCTAGCAGGTGGCTGCTGGGCTAGTCCGCAAGGTTTTGATCAAATATGATGTCAATCTTTCCGAGGCTAGAAGCAAGCAGCAAGTTTTATCGGAGCTTGAGCAGGCTATGACTGCCTTGATTCCCTTCTATGAAGCGACACGATTTGAATGATTTCGTTTCCAAAATGAAACAATTCGTCCAATACTATTGACAAACAAGAGAGAATCCGATAGAATAGTAAAGTATGTTTAGTAACTGATCACTTTATAGCCGGCTAAACGAATACAAAATCTATGAGGAGGTATTCATCATGAAACGTACTTATCAACCAAGTAAACTTCGTCGTGCGCGCAAACACGGATTCCGTAACCGTATGTCAACTAAAAACGGTCGTCGCGTATTGGCAGCTCGTCGTCGTAAAGGACGCAAAGTTTTGGCTGCATAATCCAAACGATTACCATAAAGAAACCAGTGGAGACTCGAGACCGCTGGTTTTTCTATTGTTCTTGATAAAATAGGCTTTTATGGTTTAAGGGTGGCTAGTAGAGTCCGTGCAGAATAGGAACTTTACATGAAATGGAAGGTAAACGGGCTAGTCTAGGTGGTTTCTAGGTGTATCTTATCTAGTTTGAATAAAAGAAAAGAGAGTGGGACAGAAATCGGTAATTCGTTAGAATTCGATTTCGTCGTCCCACCTCCGCACAGTTGAGTAGGGCTGTAAAAGCTGATGAAATCAGCGTAGTAGGGCCCACTCAACCACTGCGTCTTGCTCGACATTCCAAAGACAATTGAGAGGCTAGGACTTTTGTCCCAGCCTCTTTTTGAAAATTATATTGGCATGTAAGTATGCTCTCTATCAAGCGGCTAAGAGCAGAGGATAGAGATAGCAGAGCAGCGTGAAACTAATAAGGGCGTAGAAGATACCGATTCGGATCGCTTGGATGGGCTTGTAGAAGCGAATCAGGGTCAGAATACACCAGACCAGTAGAACGAGGATAAACCAAGCGGAGATCAGGCGCAATGGTGTTGGACCATAAAGATAGATATAGATGCCGAAGAGTTTCCAGCCAGCAAGCAAGGCCAGTAAAAAGGCGAAAATAAAGAGGATAGTGCTGGCTAAACGAGTGCCTTTTTGGTCCCAGAGAGGCTTTTGGGCCAGCAAATAAAAGGCGGCTAGGACAGCGAAATTTAGAAGTGATACACGAACAAGCTGCCAGAAGCCAGCAACAGCTACGGTTGAAGCGTTTTGTGGAGAAATGGTTTGGAGGCTAGTACCAGCATTAAGGAGTTCGCTTAATTCTCCTAAACCAACGAGGAAAAAGAGAGCGTAGGTCAAGCAGAGGCTGCCGATGATGATATAGGCTGTAAAAGCAGGGAACATTCGCAGTGGCTGAATTTTATTTTGGAAGCTTTGATAGGTAACTTTGATATCTTTTTGATTCAGTAAGCTGCCAACAATCAGACTGTAGAGATAGAGGCCAATAGGTAGGGCCAAGAAGAGGCGAAGAGCGATGGCATCTGTATCAAGATTTGAAAAGATCAAGTCAAAGAAAAGATGCAAGGCATCAGCTGTATCACTAAAGAAAAGAGCAAATCGATCAGAGACTTGACTGAGTTGTGACCAAACGAAGAAGACAAGCATACCAGCAATAAGAAGGCTACTTGCTATCATCGTACTTTGGAGTGCTTTTCTAGAAGAATCGCTGTCTTCAGTAGTTGTATCTGAAGCCTTATCACTCAGAGCAAAGACCTGAAGACCAGCGAAAAAGTTTCTAAAAGGTAGAATCACAAAGGCCTGAATGCTATCGTACCAAACCATGATCCCCAAGCGACCTTGATTGAGCCAACCCGTCCGCGATAGGATATAAAAAGAAAAGGAGATGTGGAGAGCCAAAGTTTGAAAAATTTCTAATTGTGGGTGAAAGCCCCAGATACTGAGTGCCAGTGCCTGAGTCAGACTGAGAATCAGGAAAAGCTTGGACTCGAGTCCAGTAGAGGCATCTTTTTCGATTTGAGGCAAGCTTTTCGGCGTTTTTCTTACTAACCACTCGGTCAAGCTAATCAGACCAATCGCAATAGGAAAAAAGTAAATGCTTTTGTTTCCGTCAATAGCAACTGTATAAAAGTAGGCTAAAAAATAGAGAATGAGAGAGCTGATTCTAAAATTCTTCAGTTCCTTTATGTTTAAAGCTGTGAAGATGCTTTTTCGTTCTTGGTCTTTTTCAAAAGGCAGGTAGGGTTGCCCCGTCATCTGTTCTTGTGATGGTGTTTCCATGTTTATTCCTCCTCGGTTTCATCTGTGATATATTCAAGAATATCGCCGGGTTGGCAGTCCAATTCCCGACAAAGGGCATTAAGTGTTGAAAAGCGTATTGCCTTGGCTCGGTTATTTTTCAAGATGGACAAGTTGGCAGGGGTGAGGTCAATCAATTCTGCTAAGCGTCCAGCACTAATCCGTTTTTGAGCCATGACAAGGTCTAAATTTATCTGAATCATAGTCCCTCCTAAATCGTGTAGTCTACTTCTTCTTGCAGCTCAATTGCCTTGCCAAAAGCGTTGCGGATAACCCGAATAATCAAGGTTAAAATGCAGCAAGAAACGGCTACGAGGAGCATGGGCATATAGACTGTCAAGCCCATAAAGAAAGAAATGAGGGCGACCATTCCAACTTCCCAGCCCAGATAGCGCATATACTGTACATTCTGTCTGATAAAGACCTGATTTTTCCCGATGCGGCTAAGGAGCCGATAGAGATGCACGATACAGGTCAGAGCTAGACAGCCTAAGACATAGCCTAGGAGCAACAATATCCAATAGCGACTTTCTCCCTGAAAGAAAGGTGAGGGAAATTCGATGACCAAGCTGACCACCCAAGGTCCGATGGCTATCAGGACAATGGAAGCAATAAATAAAATGCTGAGGCTGATTTTTGTAAGCACAATGCTTATATCTTCAGCTGTTTTTTGTCTTGTCTTTGACATGGATTCCTCCAAATAATTTCTATTTTTATTTACTATATCACAAAATATATCGATAATCAATAACAAAATATCGAAAAATAATAAAAAATTATCAAAAAACGGCAAAAATATTTTTAGTAGGTACTGAAAAATTGACAAATACCCGCTGGAATAGATGGAGAGAAAGTAAAGCTCCTGCCCCTTTAACTGACTTTTTTGGTATAATGAAAGGCAGGAAATACAAGGAAGTAAAGCATGAAAATTTTTGATACACACACGCATTTAAATGTGGAAGAATTTGCTGGGCGAGGGGCAGAGGAGCTCCAGATAGCTGCAGAAATGGGCGTTAGCAATATGAATGTTGTCGGTTTTGATCGGCCGACCATTGAGCGCGCCTTGGAGTTGGCTGACAGTTATGAGCAGATTTACGCTACGATTGGCTGGCATCCGACTGAGGCTGGGACTTATGATGAGGCGGTGGAAGCCTATCTGCTGGACAAGCTTGCTCATCCAAAAGTGGTGGCTCTGGGCGAGATTGGTCTGGATTATCACTGGATGACAGCCCCCAAGGAAGTGCAAGAGCGAGTATTTCGCCGACAAATCCAGCTGTCGAAAGAGTTAGACCTGCCCTTTGTCGTCCACACGCGCGATGCTTTAGAAGACACCTATGAGATTATCAAGAGTGAGGGAGTTGGTCCTCGGGGTGGCATCATGCACTCTTATTCAGGTTCTTTGGAAATGGCTGAGCGCTTTATCGAGCTGGGGATGATGATTTCCTTTTCTGGAGTCGTCACCTTTAAGAAAGCGACGGATATTCAGGAGGCTGCGCAGAACCTGCCTTTGGACAAAATCCTCGTCGAGACGGATGCGCCTTACTTGGCACCTGTTCCCAAGCGTGGTCGAGAAAACAAAACAGCCTATACCCGCTATGTGGTGGAGAAAATTGCTGAACTGCGTGGGCTGCCTGTCGAAGAAGTAGCGCAGGCGACCTATGAAAATGCAAAGAAGGTGTTTGGGCTTGACTGAGAAGATAAAAATCCCGCAAGTGGTCGTTGTGGAAGGACGTGATGACACAGCCAATCTCAAGCGCTATTTTGATCTTGAAACCTATGAAACTAGAGGTTCTGCCCTCAGCGATGCGGATATCGAGCGGATTCGTCGCCTGCAGGACTTGCATGGAGTCATTGTTTTTACTGATCCTGATTTCAATGGCGAGCGGATTCGCCGTCTGATTATGACGGAAATTCCCGCTGTCCAACATGCCTTTCTCAAGCGTGACGAAGCAACCCCCAAGTCCAAGACCAAAGGACGCTCACTAGGTATTGAGCACGCTAGTTTTGAAGACTTAAAGACAGCCCTCGCTGGGGTAACCAGCCATTTTGAGTTAAGCAGTGATTTTGATGTAACAAAGAATGACCTCGTGCGGCTGGGGTTACTCATGGGAAGCGACAGTCGTCAGCGTCGAGAGTATCTGGGTGAGCAACTCCGCATCGGCTATTCCAACGGCAAGCAGTTGCTCAAACGTTTAGAGTTATTTGGAGTGACCTTGACAGAAGTGGAAGAAGTGATGGAGAGGTATTAAAGATGGACCAAAAAGAATATGATTTAGAACAAAGTAGAGAAGAGCTAGATAAACTCGTTAGTTTATCAGCAAACCAAACGGATGAAGCATCTTGTAAATCTATAGCAGATAAAGCGGAATCTGTTTATGAAAAATACTCTGGCTCAGAAGAGCTTTCTCTAGCGTATGCTAAGATTTTGTTCAATTTATCAACCCAGCAGACTGAGTTGAAAGAACGGGAGGCTACTGCTGAGAAATTACAGGTTTTGCATCAACAATTCCCTGACTCGCCTGATATAGCTTTGCGGTATGCTAATATTTTGGTTAATTTATCAGCCAAGCAGCCTGAGTTGAAAGAGCGGGAGGCTACTGTTGAGAAATTACAGGTCTTGCATCAACAATTCCCTGACTCGCCTGATATAGATTTGGGGTATGCTATGACTTTGGTTAATTTATCAATCAAGCAGCCCGAGTTAAAAGAACTGGCGGCTACTGTTGAGAAATTACAGGTCTTGCATCAACAATTCCCTGATTCGCCTGTTATAGCTTTGAGGTATGCTAAGATTTTGGTTAATTTATCAGCCAAGCAGCCCGAGTTAAAAGAACTGGTGGCTACTGTTGAGAAATTACAGGTCTTGCATCAACAATTCCCTGACTCGCCTGATATAGCTTTGCATTATGCTATGACTTTGGTTAATTTATCAGCCAAGCAGCCCGAGTTAAAAGAACTGGCGGCTACTGTTGAGAAATTACAGGTCTTGCATCAACAATTCCCTGACTCGCCTGATATAGCTTTACAGTATGCTAATATTTTGGTTAATTTATCAGCCAAGCAGCCTGAGTTAAAAGAACTGGCGGCTACTGTTGAGAAATTACAGGTCTTGCATCAACAATTCCCTGATTCGCCTGATATAGCTTTGGGGTATGCTAAGATTTTGTTCAATTTATCAATCAAGCAGCCCGAGTTAAAAGAACTGGCGGCTACTATTGAGAAATTACGGGTCTTGCATCAACAATTCCCTGACTCGCCTGATATAGCTTTGCATTATGCTATGACTTTGGTTAATTTATCAGCCAAGCAGCCTGAGTTGAAAGAGCGGGAGGCTACTGCTGAGAAATCACAGGTCTTGCATCAACAATTCCCTGATTCGCCTGATATAGCAGAAATGTATGCTATGACTTTGTTCAATTTATCAATCGAGCAGACTGAATTGAAAGAGCGGGAGGCTACTGTTGAAAAAATACAGGTCTTGCATCAACAATTCCCTGACTCGCCTGATGTAGCAGAAATGTATGCTATGACTTTGTTCAATTTATCAACCAAGCAGACTGAATTGGATGAATTAGAGACTACTGCTGAGAAATTACAAGTCTTGCATCAACAATTCCAAGAAACTGAAGAAATTGCTTTTATATATAGCACGGTCTTAGCAAGCTTATTTGAACACCAAACAGAGTTAAGTGAACGTCTTCAAGCTACAAAAATAATTAAAAAACTCTATGAAAAATTTTCAAAATTTATGATACAAAATTTTGATGATTTATTTTTTAGTAATGAAAATGTTTGTGACAGTGAAGAGTACATGCTATTCAACTTTATCCTAAGGGAAGGTCTTTTAAAGAATACTAAATATGCTATTTTACAAACATGGGCACAGCGTTATAAAGAAGACTCGAGTGAACTAAGGAACTTGCTATCAATTTATCAACTTGTGCAAAAAATTAAGTATCAATTGGGACTAAAAGACGAAGATAAAAATAAAGTACTTAAATTCGGCCATTATACCAAGGGAAGCACTCTCCAAATTATGTTAGCTCAAGAGGAGAATGAAAAGAAGAAAAGTACTTTTTCGGTATCTGGGAAAACTCGTTTGTATAATGCTAATTATATGAATGATCCTGAAGAAGGAATCGTCATAGAACAGATATTGGGCTTAGATAGGCGGGACATCTTGGAACCAAGCTCATGGTTCTTAATGAGTTTTACAAACAAGACGGATGATTTGGCCATGTGGTCCCAGTATGGTGATGATGCCAAAGGTGTTTGTCTGGTACTTAAGGAAGATGATTTCTCAAGATTTACTTCCTTCAATGATGTTTCTTGGCGTCAAGAAAAAAACTTTTTAGAATTCTCTGATAAGATGTATTTACTGAAATCTGAATTAAATAGTGGTTTTGAAAAATCTATCTTTCGGAGTGAAAGTGAAAATTCAGTCTATACTGTTAATGATGAAGGAACTGAACCGAATTCTGTAGAAAAAGATAGTGATTCAAAAGGGAATAGTGATTATCTCTACCGAATTGCCTATGTTAAGCATATAGAGGAAAATTTAAAACTAGAACGAACTGAACTATTTGAGAAGTCGGAAATAGAAGAATTAGAAAAATTGTTGAATAGTTTAAAAGAAAAATTAGATATCGGTTCAAAAGTCACGGAGAAGAATTATCAAGATGCCATCTCTGAATGTATCGAAGAAATTCGCTACTTATTTAAATCTGTCGATTATAAATATGAGAATGAACTGCGTATTTTACGCTATGCTAATCTAGACCCAAGTAATGATAAAATCAAAATTGATAAAACCTCTGGGATAGGCAAACTTTATGTAGAACGTGAAAATTCAATTCAAATCGATGAAGTCATTTTCGGCCCTAAGTTTCCAAATCCTGAATACGTAACTCCCCTGTTGAAGCTTTTAGATAAAGATATTGCGTTTAAAAAATCTACGATAAAATTTAGATAGAGGATTCTATAAGTCATATATAAGGATTCAATAGGCAAACTGGAGCTAGAGCATTTCCAAGCTTTCTGAAATATGCTAGAATAGAAGCAGATGAGAGAAAGGAAGAATACAGCTTGACTGTATTCGTAATAAAATGAGAATAGCAGATTATAGTGTGACCCGTGCCATTCTGGAGCGTCACGGTTTCACCTTTAAAAAATCGTTCGGTCAGAATTTCCTGACGGATACCAATATCCTCCAGAAGATTGTGGATACAGCCGAGATTGACAAGCAAGTCAATGTCATTGAAATTGGTCCTGGTATTGGGGCCTTGACAGAATTTTTGGCGGAAAGTGCCGCCGAGGTCATGGCTTTTGAGATTGATGATCGGCTGGTGCCGATTTTGGCAGATACTCTGCGTGATTTTGACAATGTGACCGTGGTCAATCAGGATATTCTCAAGGTTGATTTGGCCCAGTACATAGCAGAGTTTAAGAATCCTGACCTGCCTATCAAGGTAGTGGCCAACTTGCCCTACTACATCACGACGCCGATTCTCATGCATTTGATTGAGAGTGGGATTCCTTTTAGTGAGTTTATCGTTATGATGCAAAAAGAAGTGGCGGATCGGATTTCGGCTCAGCCTAATACCAAGGCCTACGGCAGTTTGTCGATTGCCGTGCAGTATTACATGACGGCTAAGGTTGCCTTTATCGTGCCACGGACAGTCTTTGTGCCAGCTCCCAATGTGGATTCGGCCATTCTCAAGATGGTACGCAGAGACCAGCCAGCAGTTGCGGTTCAGGACGAGAAATTCTTTTTCAAGGTTTCCAAGGCCAGCTTTGTCCATCGTCGCAAGACGCTCTGGAACAATCTGACCAGTCATTTTGGGAAGTCAGAGGAAAACAAGGCCAAGCTAACAGCCGCTTTAGAGCAAGCTGAGCTATCTCCAAGTGTTCGGGGGGAAGCCTTGACTTTGGCAGATTTTGCCCGTCTGGCGGATGCCCTGAAGGAACAAGGATTATAAGATTTGAAAACCAGCCCTGTTGAAAAAGGCTGGTTTTTCTGAAAGAAATCGCAAGATGCTTTCAAAATTTTCCAAAAGAAAAACTCTTGCCAACTTGGACAAGAGTTCCTGTTCGATGCGGAGGAAGGGATTTGAACCCTCACACCCGTACGGGCACATGCGCCTGAAGCATGCGTGTCTGCCGTTCCACCACCTCCGCTTGCTTTTTATTATAACATATTTTTTGAAAATGCCAATAGTAAAAGCCAAATATATGTTTTTTTGATATAATAATTGTATTAACTTTAAAGGAGCAGTCTTGCAAGGAATAATTATCAAAGCCTTGGCTGGCTTTTATTATGTAGAGTCAGATGGGCAGGTGTATCAGACGAGAGCGCGTGGAAATTTCCGCAAAAAAGGTCAGACGCCTTATGTTGGTGACCATGTCGAATTTTCAGCGGACAAGGATTCTGAAGGCTACATTTTAAAAATAGCCGAGCGTAAAAATAGTTTGGTGCGGCCACCCATTGTCAACATTGATCAGGCAGTTGTCATTATGAGTGCCAAGGAGCCAGATTTCAATGCCAATCTCTTGGATCGTTTTCTGGTGCTTTTAGAGCATAAGCGGATCCATCCTATTATCTACATCAGCAAGTTAGACCTGCTTGAAGATGAGCAGAGCTTGGATGTCTATGTACAGGCCTATCAGGCCATCGGCTATGAGGTCGTTAAAACCACTGAGGAGTTGCTGCCACTTCTGACAGGGAAAGTCACTGTTTTTATGGGTCAGACTGGTGTTGGGAAATCCACCCTGCTCAATAAAATAGCACCAGACTTGCAATTAGAAACAGGAGAAATTTCTGAAAGTCTGGGTCGTGGTCGCCATACGACACGGGCGGTCAGCTTTTATAACCTGAATGGCGGGAAAATTGCGGACACTCCGGGCTTTTCTTCCCTAGACTATGAAGTAGACAAGGCAGAAGACCTGAATGCAGCCTTTCCAGAAATTGCCGAAATCAGTCGGGACTGCAAGTTCCGCACTTGTACCCATACGCACGAGCCGGCTTGTGCTGTCAAACCAGCCGTAGAAGCCGAGCGAATTGCCGCTTTTCGTTTTGAAAACTACCTGCAATTTCTTAGTGAAATCGAAAATCGTCGTGAAACTTATAAAAAGACGGCTAAAAAACTTCCTAAATAGAGAAAGGAACTATCATGAAAACATTTAAAATTGCTCCCTCTGTTCTGAGTGCGGATTATGCTAATTTTGAGACTGAGTTGAAAAAGCTAGAAGCTAGCGGGGCGGAGTATGCCCATTTGGATGTCATGGATGGCCATTTTGTCCCTAATATCAGCTTTGGAGCTGGTGTTGTGGCCAGTATGCGTCCCCACAGCAAGATGGTTTTTGATTGCCATCTTATGGTGTCCAATCCTGAGCATCATATTGAGGAATTTGCTCGAGCAGGTGCAGATATTATCAGCATCCATGTGGAAGCGACACCGCATATTCATGGAGCTCTGCAGAAGATTCGGGCGGCAGGTGTCAAGCCTAGTGTGGTTATTAATCCTGGAACACCGGTTGAAGCGATTAAAAATGTCTTGAACTTAGTGGATCAGGTCTTGGTTATGACAGTCAACCCAGGCTTTGGCGGTCAGGCTTTTCTGCCCGAAACCATGGGTAAGATTCGTGAACTGGTCGCTCTGCGAGAGGCCAATCAGCTGAACTTTGATATTGAAGTGGACGGTGGGATTGATGATAAGACAATTCAGATGGCTAGAGAAGCTGGCGCCAATATTTTCGTAGCAGGTAGCTATGTCTTCAAAGGTGATGTCAGCCATCAAGTTCAGACCTTGAGGGATGCGTTAGATGCCTAGAATTGCTCTGTTTGCTGGCGGTGATTTGACGGAGGTCAATCGGGATTTTGATCTTTTTGTCGGAGTTGATCGTGGTGCCTTTTATTTGCTAAAGCAGGGCTTGCCTCTAGATCTAGCGGTTGGCGATTTTGATTCTGTTTCTGATGAAGAATTGCTGCGCATAAAAGCTGGCGCCAAGGAAGTCATTCAGGCTCAGCCTGAAAAGGATGATACGGACTTAGAATTGGCTGTTCTGGCTTGCTTTGAGCGCTATCCAAATGCTTATCTGACTATTTTCGGCGCCTTTGGCGGTCGTCTAGATCATGCTCTGGCCAATGTTTTCTTACCCAGCAATGATAAAATCGCTCCCTATATGGAGCAGCTGATCTTAGTGGATGCCCAGAATTGCATCTGCTATGTTCCCTCTGGCCGTCATGAGATCAAGCCGGTGGAAGGCATGGACTATCTGGCCTTTCTGCCGACAGAGGATGTTCCTTTGACCATTGAAGGAGCTAAATATCCTTTAAATGAAAGGAATTTTTTCTTTAAAAAAGTCTATGCTTCTAACGAATTTATAGATAGACCTGTATTTTTATCCTTTGACAGAGGTTATACGGTTGTTATTTACAGTAAAGATAGGAGTTGATATGGAGTATATCATCATCATCCTGCTTATCATCAATCTGGTCTTTCTCTATTTCTTCTGGCAGAGACAGGGGCAGCAGGAGCAGGCAATCAAAGTCTTGCTAGAAGAGCAGGAAGATCACTTGTCCGACCAGCTGGATTACCGCTTTGAGCAGGAAAGGCAGCAGGAGGCTCTTCGGCAAAAAGAGTTGGAACTTGTTCTGGGCGATCGGTTAGCCGAAGTTCGAACAGATTTGCACCTTCATTTGACGGATTTACGTACCGAAATGGCGGAGAGTTTCAGCAAAAATCGAGACAAAACCGATGAACGGATGCGTCAGATTCAGGAGTCCAATGACCTGCGACTGGAGCAGATGCGCCAGACCGTTGAGGAAAAATTGGAGAAGACTTTGCAGAGTCGCCTGCAGACCTCCTTTGAGACGGTGTCTAAGCAACTAGAGTCTGTCAATCGTGGTTTAGGAGAGATGCAGACAGTGGCTCGGGATGTGGGCAGTCTCAATAAGGTTCTTTCCAATACCAAGACCCGCGGCATTATGGGCGAGCTCCAGCTGGGACAAATTATCGAAGACATCATGACACCCAGCCAGTATGAGCGGGAATTTGCCACAGTGGTAGGTTCTAGTGAGCGCGTGGAGTATGCCATCAAATTGCCGGGGCAGACGGATCAGGACTATGTCTACCTGCCCATTGATTCCAAATTTCCTCTGGCGGATTATTACCGCTTGGAAGAGGCTTACGAGTCTGGCAACAAGGAAGAAATTGAACTTTATCGCAAGTCGCTGTTGGCTAGCGTCAAGCGTTTTGCCAAGGACATCAACAGTAAATATCTAGCTCCGCCAGCTACGACTAATTTTGGGATTATGTTTTTGCCAACGGAAGGTCTCTATTCTGAAGTAGTTCGCAATCCAGAGTTTTTCGACGGTCTGCGGCGAGATGAGCAGATTGTCGTGGCGGGTCCATCTACCTTGTCAGCCTTACTCAACTCTCTCTCGGTTGGCTTTAAAACCCTGAACATTCAGCGTAGCGCAGATGACATCAGCAAAGTTCTGGGCAGTGTCAAGCTGGAATTCAATAAGTTTGGCGGTATTCTAGCCAAGGCTCAGAAGCACCTAAAGAACGCTTCTGGCAGCATCGATGAATTACTGACTCGCCGAACCAATGCCATTGAAAGAACGCTACGGCACATTGAGTTGTCTGACCAAGACCTTCACTTACACTTGCTCGATATTCCAGATGAAAGGGAAGACTATGAAAATTAATCAAATGAAAAAAGATGAGATGTTTGAAGGCTTTTATCTGATTAAGTCAGCCGAAGTCCGACAGACCAGAGCTGGGAAGAATTACCTCGCCTTCACTTTCCAAGATGACACTGGAGTGATTGAAGGGAAATTATGGGATGCCCAACCCCATAATGTGGCAGAATTTACAGCGGGGAAGGTCGTTCACATGCAAGGCCGCCGCGAGGTCTACAATAACACCCCTCAGGTTAATCAGCTGACACTGCGCCTGCCAAAGGCCGGCGAGCCCAACAATCCTGCTGATTTCAAAGAAAAACCACCCGTTGACCAAAAAGAACTGCGGGAATATCTGGCGCAAATGATTTTCAAGATTGAAAATCAAGTCTGGCAGCGGGTCGTGCGTTCCCTTTACAGCAAATACGATAAGGAATTCTATTCTTACCCCGCAGCGAAAACCAATCATCATGCTTTTGAATCGGGACTCGCTTTTCACACAGCTACCATGGTCAAACTAGCGGATGCGATTGGTGACATTTATCCTCAGCTTAATAAGAGCCTTCTTTTTGCGGGGATTATGTTGCACGACTTGGCCAAAGTCATTGAGTTGAGCGGTCCAGAAAATACGGAATATACTGTCCGAGGCAATCTGATTGGTCATATTGCACTGATTGATGAGGAACTGACTAAAACCTTGGCGGAGCTGAAAATTGATGATACCAAGGAAGATGTCATCGTTTTGCGCCACGTCCTCCTCAGTCATCACGGTCTCCTTGAATACGGCAGTCCCGTTCGTCCAAAGATTATGGAAGCAGAAATCCTACACATGATTGACAATCTGGATGCGGAAATGATGATGATGACTACGGCTCTGTCTCTCGTTGCTCCAGGGGAAATGACCAATAAAATTTTCGCATTGGAAAATCGTTCCTTCTATAAACCAAAAATTGATAAGTGAAATACGAAAAATGGGCATTATATTTAGTATAATGTTCGTTTTTTTGATATAGTATGATATAATGAAAAAAATAAAATAAATATTCATAGAAATCACTCCAAACTTTGAAATAGGAAGAATTGATTACTGCTCTATGCGAGAAGAGCTACGTTCTCAGATTAGTTTGTGGCTGATTTTGATGGAATTGAATTGGTGAAAAAATGAAATTAAGAAGAAGTGAGCGCATGGTGGTTATTTCCAATTACTTGATTAACCATCCTTACCAATTAACAAGTTTAAACACATTTGCAGAGAAATATGAATCTGCCAAGTCTTCTATTTCAGAAGACATCGTGATTATCAAACGTGCCTTTGAAGAAATCGAGATTGGTACGATTGAGACAATTACCGATGCTGGGGGAGGTGTCGTCTTTACTCCTTCCATTTCAGAAAAGGAGGCCAAGGCTATCGTTCAAGACCTCCGCGATCAGCTGTCTGAGAGTAATCGAATCCTGCCTGGCGGCTATATCTACTTGTCAGATTTACTCAGTACACCATCTATTCTCAATAATATTGGCCGCATCATTGCCAAAGCTTTTAAAGATCAAAAGATTGATGCTGTTATGACAGTGGCGACCAAGGGTGTTCCCTTGGCCAATGCTGTCGCTAATGTCTTGAATGTTCCCTTTGTCATTGTTCGTCGTGATTTGAAAATCACTGAGGGTTCTACGGTCAGTGTCAACTATGTCTCTGGCTCTAGCGGAGATCGGATTGAGAAAATGTTCCTCTCAAAACGTAGCCTAAAGGCTGGAAGTCGAGTGCTGATTGTCGATGACTTTCTAAAGGGAGGCGGAACGGTTAATGGGATGATTAGTCTTCTGTCTGAGTTTGATTCGGAGTTGGCAGGAGTAGCTGTCTTTGCGGACAATGCGCAAGCCAATCGCGATCATCTGGAATACAAATCGCTGTTAAAGGTGACCAATATCGACGTTAAATCAAATATGATTGATGTTGAGATTGGGAATATATTTGATTAACTTTAGGAAAGAATTATGAGAAATATTTTTGATAAATTAGAGGGAATTTCTGTTTTTGTTCGTTCTGGAATTATATTGATCTTAGCGGCTATCTTGATTTCTGGTCTTTTATTTTTAAAACCGGCTCAGAAGAATACTGGCTCTACTAAAAACGTTAGTTACAGTAGACGTTCAAGCTCTAGCGACGCTAGCTCTACGAATCAAGCATCATCAGAGGATAATACGATTCAGAATGCTGAAGCTGCTGTTAAAAAAATAGAAGAAGAGCGTACCGATGAAAGTTTAGCTCAAGCACAAGCAGCGGTTGATAAGGTAAAAGATGAGGGAGCCAAAGCTAAGTTCCAAGGTCGAATTCAAGCCGTAAAAGATGCAATGAAGGCACCTGAGGAATCCTCTGAACCTGAATCAGACCAGCAGCCTGCTCCGTCTCCTGCACCAGCCTATGTAGCTCCCGCTGTTGTAAATGAGGTACCAGCTCAACCACAGGAAAATCACACCCCAGCCCCCTCTACAAGTTCGGAGCATACTCCCAGCTCGTCTTCTACTCTCTCAGGGGCTTAAGAGACACAGTGATTACTAGTAAAAGAATCATGCTAAAAATAATAAGAACTCTCAATCATGCAATATGAAGCATGTTCTGAGAGTTTTTTGGTTTGTTAGTAGTAAAATATTTTTATTTTAAACGCTTATTAAAGATTACAAGAATAAGCAAAAAATTAAGAAAACCTATTGACGAGGATATGCTTCTGTGTTACAATGATAAACGGTACTTTTTACTTTTGGTCTCTCAAAAGTGTACAGAGACGTGCTGACAAATGTTGCAAAAGTACACACAGATGGTAGCTGTCACCAAGTGTATCATCACCAAAATTAAAAAAATACAGGAGAATGTAGATGCCTACAATTAACCAATTGGTTCGCAAACCGCGTAAATCAAAAGTAGAAAAATCTAAATCACCAGCTTTGAACGTTGGTTACAACAGCCACAAAAAAGTTCAAACAAACGTATCTTCACCACAAAAACGTGGTGTTGCAACTCGTGTCGGAACTATGACACCTAAGAAGCCTAACTCAGCCCTTCGTAAATTTGCCCGTGTACGTTTGAGCAACTTGATCGAAGTTACAGCTTACATCCCAGGTATCGGACACAACTTGCAAGAGCACAGCGTGGTGCTTCTTCGTGGTGGACGTGTAAAAGACCTTCCAGGGGTACGTTACCATATCGTTCGTGGTGCACTTGATACAGCAGGTGTTACTGACCGTAAGCAAGGCCGTTCTAAATACGGTACTAAGCGTCCAAAAGCATAAAGAAAGGGGATAAAGATAAATGAGTCGTAAAAACCGTGCGCCTAAGCGCGAAGTATTGCCAGATCCGCTTTACAATTCACAATTAGTTACTCGTCTTATCAACCGCGTTATGCTTGATGGTAAGCGTGGTACAGCAGCTTCTATCGTTTACGGAGCTTTTGAGCAAATCAAAGAAGCTACTGGAAATGATGCACTTGAAGTATTTGAAACAGCGATGGAAAACATCATGCCTGTTCTTGAAGTACGTGCACGCCGTGTCGGTGGTTCAAACTACCAAGTACCGGTTGAAGTTCGTCCAGAACGTCGTACTACACTTGGACTTCGTTGGTTGGTAACAATTTCACGTGGTCGTGGTGAACACACTATGCAAGATCGTCTTGCAAAAGAAATCATGGATGCTGCTAACAACACTGGTGCAGCAGTTAAGAAACGCGAAGATACTCACCGTATGGCTGAAGCTAACCGTGCCTTCGCACACTTCCGTTGGTAAGAATAAGATACTACGAGCTTTTAGCTCGAGTATCATTCAACTTACCATTTCGTAAGTTGAAACCAACAAAAAAACAAGATAAACATTGAGAACGGGTAGGTCCTGCCTATCCGTTTTTTCTAAATAATGTTATAATAGATTGTAAAATAAAAAAATAGGAGAAACTAACCTCATGGCACGCGAATTTTCACTTGAAAAAACTCGTAATATCGGTATCATGGCTCACGTCGATGCTGGTAAGACAACTACAACTGAGCGTATCCTTTACTATACTGGTAAAATCCACAAAATCGGTGAAACTCACGAAGGTGCGTCACAAATGGACTGGATGGAGCAAGAGCAAGAACGTGGTATCACTATCACATCTGCTGCGACAACAGCTCAATGGAACAACCACCGCGTAAACATCATCGACACACCAGGACACGTGGACTTCACAATCGAAGTACAACGCTCTCTTCGTGTATTGGATGGTGCGGTTACCGTTCTTGACTCACAATCAGGTGTTGAGCCTCAAACTGAAACAGTTTGGCGCCAAGCAACTGAGTACGGAGTTCCACGTATCGTATTTGCCAACAAAATGGACAAAATCGGTGCTGACTTCCTTTACTCAGTAAGCACACTTCACGACCGTCTTCAAGCAAATGCTCATCCAATTCAATTGCCAATCGGTGCTGAAGATGACTTCCGTGGTATCATCGACTTGATCAAGATGAAAGCTGAAATCTATACTAACGACCTTGGTACAGATATTCTTGAAGAAGATATTCCAGCTGAGTACCTTGACCAAGCACAAGAATACCGTGAAAAATTGGTGGAAGCAGTTGCTGAAACTGATGAAGAATTGATGATGAAATACCTTGAGGGTGAAGAAATCACTAACGAAGAATTGAAAGCTGGTATCCGTAAAGCAACTATCAACGTTGAATTCTTCCCAGTATTGTGTGGTTCTGCCTTCAAGAACAAAGGTGTTCAATTGATGCTTGATGCGGTTATTGACTACCTTCCAAGCCCACTTGACATCCCAGCGATCAAAGGTATCAACCCAGATACAGACGAAGAAGAAACTCGTCCAGCATCTGACGAAGAGCCATTTGCAGCTCTTGCCTTCAAGATCATGACTGACCCATTCGTAGGTCGTTTGACATTCTTCCGTGTTTACTCAGGTGTACTTCAATCAGGTTCTTACGTATTGAATACTTCTAAAGGTAAACGTGAACGTATCGGACGTATCCTTCAAATGCACGCTAACAGCCGTCAAGAAATTGACACTGTTTACTCAGGTGATATCGCTGCTGCCGTTGGTTTGAAAGATACTACAACTGGTGACTCATTGACAGATGAAAAAGCTAAAATCATCCTCGAGTCAATCAACGTTCCAGAACCAGTTATCCAATTGATGGTTGAGCCAAAATCTAAAGCAGACCAAGACAAGATGGGGATTGCCCTTCAAAAATTGGCTGAAGAAGATCCAACATTCCGCGTTGAAACAAACGTTGAAACTGGTGAAACAGTTATCTCTGGTATGGGTGAGCTTCACTTGGATGTCCTTGTTGACCGTATGCGTCGTGAGTTCAAGGTTGAAGCAAACGTAGGTGCTCCTCAAGTATCTTACCGTGAAACATTCCGCGCTTCTACTCAAGCACGTGGATTCTTCAAACGTCAATCTGGTGGTAAAGGTCAATTCGGTGATGTATGGATTGAATTTACTCCAAACGAAGAAGGAAAAGGCTTCGAGTTTGAAAATGCTATCGTCGGTGGTGTGGTTCCTCGTGAATTCATCCCAGCGGTTGAAAAAGGTTTGATTGAGTCAATGGCGAATGGTGTCCTTGCTGGCTACCCAATCGTTGATGTGAAAGCTAAACTTTACGATGGTTCATACCACGATGTCGACTCATCTGAAACAGCCTTCAAGGTTGCGGCTTCACTTGCTTTGAAAGAAGCTGCTAAGACTGCACAACCAGCTATCCTTGAGCCAATGATGCTTGTAACCATCACTGTTCCTGAAGAAAACCTTGGTGATGTTATGGGTCACGTAACAGCTCGTCGTGGACGTGTTGACGGTATGGAAGCACATGGTAACAGCCAAATCGTTCGTGCTTATGTTCCACTTGCTGAAATGTTTGGTTATGCGACTGTTCTTCGTTCTGCAACACAAGGTCGTGGTACCTTCATGATGGTATTTGACCACTACGAAGATGTACCTAAATCAGTACAAGAAGAAATCATTAAGAAACACCGTGGTGAATAATTCACTACATGACGCTCGCTTCTAGCGGGCGTTTTTTCTTTTTGGAATCAAAATATGAAATTTATGAAAAATATCGAAAATACATGAAAGAAAATTTGTTACTTGTTAATAATAATGAAATCAGTTGCAATTTTGCTCAATAAGGTATATAATAGATATGTTGAAAGGTGATTTGTAGTGATTCAAGTTACTCTTTTCACATAAAATTTTTTTTGATTTTCATAAGGAGGAAATCACTAATGGTAGTTAAAGTTGGTATTAACGGTTTCGGTCGTATCGGTCGTCTTGCTTTCCGTCGTATCCAAAACGTAGAAGGTGTTGAAGTTACTCGCATCAACGACCTTACAGATCCAGTTATGCTTGCACACTTGTTGAAATACGACACAACTCAAGGTCGTTTCGATGGTACTGTTGAAGTTAAAGAAGGTGGATTCGAAGTTAACGGTAAATTCGTTAAAGTTTCTGCTGAACGTGACCCAGAACAAATTGATTGGGCTACTGACGGTGTAGAAATCGTTCTTGAAGCAACTGGTTTCTTTGCTAAGAAAGACGCTGCTGAAAAACACCTTAAAGGTGGAGCTAAGAAAGTTGTTATCACTGCTCCTGGTGGAAACGATGTTAAAACAATCGTATTTAACACTAACCACGACGTTCTTGATGGTACTGAAACAGTTATCTCAGGTGCTTCATGTACTACAAACTGTTTGGCTCCAATGGCTAAAGCACTTCAAGACAACTTTGGTGTTGTAGAAGGATTGATGACTACTATCCACGCTTACACTGGTGACCAAATGATCCTTGACGGACCACACCGTGGTGGTGACCTTCGTCGTGCTCGCGCTGGTGCTGCTAACATCGTTCCTAACTCAACTGGTGCTGCTAAGGCTATCGGTCTTGTAATCCCAGAATTGAACGGTAAACTTGATGGTTCTGCACAACGCGTTCCAACTCCAACTGGATCAGTTACTGAGTTGGTAGCAGTTCTTGAAAAGAACGTTACTGTTGATGAAGTAAATGCAGCTATGAAAGCAGCAGCTAACGAATCATACGGTTACACAGAAGATCCAATCGTATCTTCAGATATCGTAGGTATGTCTTACGGTTCATTGTTCGACGCAACTCAAACTAAAGTTCTTGACGTTGACGGTAAACAATTGGTTAAAGTTGTATCATGGTACGACAACGAAATGTCTTACACTGCACAACTTGTACGTACTCTTGAATACTTCGCAAAAATCGCTAAATAATTCAATTGTATGAAGAAGAGATCCGAATGGATCTCTTTTTTTGTTTTGTAGAACAGCTTGAAGGAATGGCTATTGGAAATCAACTCGATCATCTAGCAGCATTAGCATTTATCAGAAAAATGAGAATCGTGTAGTCTTTCATCTATCTTTGATTGGAGAAAAGGAAAAGCCATGAATTTTTGCTATCACTTTTGTAGATTTTGTGATATAATTAACACGTATAAAAAAAGAAGGAGTCATATCTAATGGCAAAATTGACTGTTAAAGACGTTGACTTGAAAGGGAAAAAAGTTCTCGTTCGTGTTGACTTCAACGTTCCTGTAAAAGATGGCGTGATTACAAACGACAACCGTATCACTGCAGCACTTCCAACTATCAAGTACATCCTTGAACAAGGTGGACGTGCGATCCTCTTCTCTCACCTTGGACGTGTAAAAGAAGAAGCAGACAAAGAAGGTAAATCACTTGCTCCTGTAGCTGCTGACTTGGCTGCTAAATTGGGACAAGAAGTTAAATTTATCCCAGGCGTTACACGTGGTGCTGAATTGGAAGCAGCTGTTAACGCTCTTGAAGATGGACAAGTTCTCTTGATTGAAAACACTCGTTTTGAAGATGTTGACGGCAAGAAAGAGTCTAAAAACGATCCTGAACTTGGTAAATACTGGGCATCACTTGGAGATGGTATCTTCGTAAACGATGCATTCGGTACAGCTCACCGTGCACACGCATCTAACGTTGGTATCTCAGCAAACGTTGAAAAAGCAGTTGCTGGTTTCCTTCTTGAAAACGAAATTGCCTACATCCAAGAAGCAGTTGAAGCTCCAGAACGCCCATTCGTAGCCATTCTTGGTGGTTCAAAAGTTTCAGACAAAATCGGTGTTATCGAAAACTTGCTTGAAAAAGCTGATAAAGTCCTTATCGGTGGTGGGATGACTTACACATTCTACAAAGCGCAAGGTATCGAAATCGGTAACTCACTTGTAGAAGAAGACAAATTGGATGTTGCGAAAGCTCTTCTTGAAAAAGCAAACGGCAAATTGATCTTACCAGTTGACTCAAAAGAAGCTAATGCTTTTGCTGACTACACTGAAGTGAAAGATACTGAAGGTGAAGCAGTAGATCCAGGCTTCCTTGGTTTGGATATCGGTCCTAAATCTATCGCTAAATTCGACGAAGCCTTGACTGGTGCGAAAACAGTTGTATGGAACGGACCAATGGGTGTGTTTGAAAACCCAGACTTCCAAGCTGGTACAATCGGTGTGATGGACGCTATCGTGAAACAACCAGGCGTGAAATCAATCATCGGTGGTGGTGACTCAGCTGCTGCAGCCATCAACCTTGGTCGTGCAGACAAGTTCTCATGGATTAGTACGGGCGGAGGCGCTTCTATGGAGCTTCTTGAAGGTAAAGTATTGCCAGGTTTGGCTGCACTTACAGAAAAATAATTTCAGCCCGTTAGTCTCTACAAAATCCTGATTTTGTAGAAAAAGGAACAAAACTGAAACGTTAACAAAAAGGTGGCTATGTCACCTTTTTGTGTTAGTGGAGGTATTTGTGACGCGGTGGTGGTGCCTCAATGGAACTCCTTGAAGGTAAAGTTCTTCCAGGGCTTGCAGCTTTAACTGAAAAATAATCTTTGAAACGAAAAGAGTTGGGGAACCAACTCTTTTTCTTTTGTACGCGTAGGCTTCTGAGGAAATGGATTTTTGGCTTCTATTTTCCTAATGAGTAATCAATAATGGGAAATATAGTTAGAAATACAGTAGAAGCTGGCTATGCATCCTTGTAGGATATAGACAATAAACTCGATGGACAGAGCCTTTTTGTTAGAAAATATGTTAGAATAAAGATAGTTTACTTTTAAAAAGGAAAAAGCATGAGCTATTTTAGTAAGTATAAATTCGATAAATCAAAATTTCGCTTGGGTATGCGGACGATGAAAACAGGGATAGCAGTCTTTATTGTCCTACTTATTTTTGGTATGTTTGGCTGGAAGGGGCTCCAAATTGGGGCTTTGACAGCGGTGTTTAGCCTGCGAGAAGATTTTGATAAAAGTGTTCATTTCGGAACTTCTCGTATTTTAGGAAATAGTGTCGGGGGCTTTTATGCCTTGCTATTCTATCTGTTGGGAAATTTATTGAACGGCCAATTTTGGGTGACCTTGGTATTTGTGCCAATCTGTACGATGCTGACGATCATGACCAATGTTGCTATGAACAATAAGGCTGGGGTGATTGGTGGTGTTTCAGCTATGCTGATTATCACTCTCTCCATTAGTCCGGAAGATACTATTTTATACGTTTTTGCTAGAGTTTTTGAAACCTTTATGGGTGTCTTTGTTGCAATAGTGGTAAATTCGGATGTGGATAGAATTAAGAATTTCTTTAAGTCTATAAATTAAAATGTGTGAGAAAATCTCACATTGATTATTGACATACAAAAAAAATTAGTTATAATAGTGCATAGAGAGGAAAAAAATGAAGGAAAAAGAGTTTCGCCGAAATATGGCAGTCTTTCCCATAGGTAGCGTTATGAAGTTGACGGACTTATCTGCCCGTCAGATTCGATATTATGAGGAGCAAAACCTCATCACTCCCCTTCGGAATGAGGGCAATCGCCGAATGTATTCCCTGAATGATATGGACCGACTTTTGGAAATTAAGGATTATATTTCTGAAGGTTATAATATCGCCGCTATCAAAAAGAAATATGCTGAGCGTGAAGCTAAATCCCACAAAACGATTAGTGAAAAGGAAGTTCGTCGGGCTCTCCACAATGATATTTTACAGCAAGGTCGTTTTGGCTCTTCTCTGCCAACTTTTGGTCACATGCGTCGACCATAAACTATTTTTTAAAACTATAAGGAGTTACCCATGCCCATTACAGCAGCTGATATTCGTCGCGAAGTAAAAGAAAAAAACGTCACTTTCATCCGTCTGATGTTCTCTGATATTTTGGGAACCATGAAAAACGTTGAAATTCCAGCAACGGATGAGCAGCTTGAAAAAGTCTTATCAAATAAGGCTATGTTTGACGGTTCGTCTATCGAGGGATTTGTTCGGATTAATGAATCTGATATGTATCTTTATCCTGATTTGGATACTTGGACAGTTTTTCCTTGGGGAGATGAAAATGGCAGTGTAGCAGGCTTGATCTGTGATGTTTATACGACAGAACATGTTCCCTTTGCAGGAGATCCTCGTAGTAACCTTAAGCGAGCTCTCAAACATATGGAAGCACTGGGCTTCAAGTCTTTTAATCTTGGTCCTGAGCCAGAATTTTTCCTTTTCAAATTGGATGAAAATGGCGATCCGACACTGGAAGTGAATGACAAGGGTGGTTACTTTGACTTGGCGCCGACAGACTTGGCAGACAATACTCGTCGGGAAATTGTCAATGTTTTGACTAAGATGGGCTTTGAAGTGGAAGCGAGTCACCATGAGGTGGCAGTCGGTCAGCACGAGATTGACTTTAAGTATGATGAAGTGCTTCGTGCTTGTGATAAGATTCAGATTTTCAAGTTGGTGGTGAAAACCATCGCTCGTAAGCACGGCCTCTATGCGACCTTTATGGCTAAGCCCAAGTTTGGTATTGCTGGTTCTGGTATGCACTGCAATATGTCCCTCTTTGACCAAGATGGAAATAATGCATTTTATGACCCAGAGGATCCAAAAGGAATGCAGTTGTCTGAGACAGCCTACTATTTCTTGGGTGGTTTGATTAAGCATGCCTATAATTATACGGCTATCATGAATCCGACTGTCAACTCTTATAAACGTTTGGTGCCTGGCTTTGAAGCGCCAGTTTACATCGCTTGGGCTGGGCAAAATCGCTCACCTTTGGTTCGAGTACCGGCATCGCGCGGCATGGGAACTCGCTTGGAGTTGCGTTCAGTAGACCCTATGGCTAATCCTTATATCGCTATGGCAGTGCTCTTAGAAGTGGGACTGCATGGAGTGGAAAATAAAATCGAAGCGCCAGCTCCAATCGAGGAAAATATCTATGTGATGACAGCTGAGGAGCGCAAGGAAGCCGGTATTACAGACCTGCCATCTACTCTCCATAATGCCCTTAAGGCTTTAACTGAAGATGAGGTCGTCAAGGCAGCTTTGGGTAACCATATTTACACTAGCTTTGTTGAAGCCAAGCGGATTGAATGGGCTAGCTATGCGACCTTCGTTTCCCAATGGGAAATTGATAATTATTTAGACTTATATTAATGAATTCTAGAACAGGGCTTGAAAAAGTCCTGTTTTTGTATGGAAACAAGATATTTTCATTTTTTAAATGTTGTATTTCCAATTTTTTTCATGTTTTTTATTCTGCAATGTACGGGGAATACTTGTAAAATATATTTAAAAGTGATAAACTTAAAGCATAAAAGCACGAAAGGCGAATAATAAAATGTCAAACAAGTTGTTATATTCGGGAAAAGCAAAGGATATTTTTGCGACAGAAGATGAGCAGGTGATTTTGTCCCGCTACAAGGATCAGGCGACTGCTTTTAACGGTGTCAAGAAGGAGCAGATTGCGGGCAAGGGAGTGTTAAATAATCAGATTTCAGCCTTTATCTTTGAAAAGTTGAATGCTGCCGGTGTAGCAACGCATTTTATCGAGAAAATCTCAGATACAGATCAGCTTAATAAAAAAGTTGACATCATTCCTTTGGAAGTTGTGCTCCGCAACTACACAGCTGGTTCATTTTCAAAACGTTTTGGCGTAGAAGAAGGTATCGCATTTGAGACTCCGATCGTTGAATTTTACTATAAAAATGATGATTTGGATGATCCTTTTATCAATGATGAGCATGTGAAATTCCTTAAAATTGCAGATGACCAGCAGATTGCCTACTTGAAGGAGGAAACGCGTCGTATCAATGAACTCTTGAAAGCCTGGTTTGCTGAGATTGGTCTTAAATTGATTGACTTTAAGCTAGAGTTCGGTTTTGACAAGGATGGCAAGATTATCTTGGCAGACGAATTTTCACCAGATAATTGCCGCTTGTGGGACGCAGATGGCAACCACATGGACAAGGATGTTTTCCGTAGGGGATTGGGAGAACTAACAGACGTTTACGAGGTTGTCTGGGAAAAGTTGCAAGAGTTGAAATAGCTTGTTGGGAACATTGCAAGAGCTGAAATAAAGGAATAAGAATTGATGGATAAACGTATTTTTGTTGAGAAAAAGGCTGATTTTCAGGTCAAATCAGAGAGTTTGGTAAGAGAACTCCAGCATAACTTGGGACTTTCAACTTTGAAAAGTATTCGCATTGTGCAGGTTTATGATGTCTTTGATTTGGCAGAGGACTTGTTTGCGCCTGCAGAGAAGCACATCTTCTCTGAGCAGGTGACGGATCATATCTTGGATGAATCAGCCGTGCAAGCGGATCTTGCTAACTATGCATTCTTTGCCATTGAAAGCTTGCCAGGACAGTTTGACCAGCGTGCAGCTTCGTCACAGGAAGCCTTGCTTTTGCTCGGAAGTTCTAGTGACGTGACAGTCAATACAGCCCAACTTTACTTGGTCAATAAAGATATTGATGCGACTGAGTTAGAAGCGGTCAAGAACTACCTGCTTAATCCAGTTGATTCTCGTTTCAAAGACATCACGACAGGGATTGCCAAGCAGGAATTTTCTGAGTCAGACAAGACTATTCCCAAATTGACTTTCTTTGAAAGCTATACAGCAGAAGACTTTGCCCGCTACAAGGCCGAGCAAGGGATGGCCATGGAAGTGGACGATTTGCTCTTTATCCAGGACTATTTTAAATCAATCGGGCGCGTGCCGACGGAAACAGAGCTTAAGGTTTTGGATACTTATTGGTCTGACCACTGCCGTCACACGACTTTTGAGACCGAGTTGAAACAGATTGATTTCTCAGCTTCAAAATTCCAAAAGCAATTGCAGGCGACTTATGATAAGTATATTGCCATGCGTGAGGAACTAGGTCGGTCTGAAAAGCCACAAACCTTGATGGATATGGCGACTATTTTTGGTCGTTATGAGCGTGCTAATGGACGTTTGGACGATATGGAAGTGTCTGACGAAATCAATGCCTGCTCGGTCGAAATCGAAGTGGACGTTGATGGTGTGAAAGAGCCGTGGCTTCTCATGTTCAAGAACGAAACTCACAACCACCCAACGGAGATTGAGCCATTTGGTGGCGCGGCTACTTGTATCGGTGGAGCCATTCGTGACCCGTTGTCAGGTCGCTCATATGTTTACCAAGCCATGCGTATCTCAGGTGCAGGCGATATTACAGCGCCGATTTCGGAAACGCGTGCTGGGAAATTGCCACAACAAGTCATTTCGAAGACAGCGGCTCACGGTTACTCTTCTTATGGGAACCAGATTGGGCTTGCGACAACTTATGTTCGTGAGTACTTCCACCCAGGCTTTGTAGCCAAACGCATGGAGCTTGGTGCCGTTGTTGGTGCAGCTCCCAAGGGCAATGTAGTCCGTGAAAAACCTGAAGCGGGCGATGTGATTATCCTCCTTGGTGGTAAGACTGGCCGTGATGGTGTTGGTGGTGCGACAGGGTCTTCTAAGGTTCAAACAGTTGAGTCTGTAGAGACTGCTGGAGCTGAGGTTCAAAAAGGGAATGCCATCGAAGAACGCAAGATTCAACGTCTTTTCCGTAATGGCGATGTCACTCGTCTTATCAAGAAGTCTAATGACTTTGGAGCAGGTGGTGTCTGTGTGGCCATTGGTGAATTGGCAGATGGTCTTGAAATCGACCTCAACAAGGTTCCTCTTAAATACCAAGGATTGAACGGTACAGAAATTGCTATCTCTGAATCACAAGAACGGATGGCGGTCGTGGTTCGTCCTGAAGATGTGGATGCCTTCGTTGCCGAATGTAATAAAGAAAATATTGACGCGGTTGTTGTGGCGACAGTGACTGAAAAACCAAATCTAGTCATGCACTGGAATGGTGAAACGATTGTCGACTTGGAACGCCGTTTCCTTGATACCAATGGTGTGCGTGTCGTTGTCGATGCCAAGGTGGTGGACAAGGATGTCAAGCTCCCAGAAGAACGCACAACAAGCGTTGACACACTTGAAGCTGATACCCTCGCGGTTCTATCTGATTTGAACCATGCGAGTCAAAAAGGCTTGCAAACCATCTTTGACTGTTCTGTCGGTCGTTCAACGGTCAATCACCCACTTGGCGGTCGTTACCAACTCACTCCAACTGAGGCATCTGTGCAAAAATTGCCAGTTCAACACGGTGTAACTCACACTGCGTCAGTCATGGCTCAAGGATTCAACCCTTATGTAGCAGAATGGTCTCCATATCACGGTGCTGCCTATGCAGTAGTCGAAGCAACCGCTCGTTTGGTTGCTGCTGGTGCTAACTGGTCTAAGGCTCGCTTCTCTTACCAAGAGTATTTCGAACGCATGGACAAACAAGCTGAGCGCTTTGGTCAGCCAGTAGCAGCTCTCCTAGGCTCTATCGAAGCACAAATCCAACTTGGCTTGCCATCTATCGGTGGGAAGGACTCTATGTCTGGCACCTTTGAGGGATTAACCGTACCACCAACCTTGGTTGCCTTTGGGGTGACGACGGCAGATAGCCGGAAGGTGCTCTCTCCTGAGTTCAAAGCTGCTGGTGAAAATATCTACTACATCCCAGGTCAAGCCTTGGCACAAGAGATTGATTTTGATTTGATTAAGTCTAACTTTGCTCAGTTTGAAGCCATTCAAAAGGTTCACAAGGTGACGGCAGCTTCAGCTGTTAAATACGGTGGTATCGTTGAAAGCTTGGCTCTTGCTACCTTTGGAAATCATATTGGTGCAGAGGTGACCTTGCTTGAACTTGAAACAGCCTTAACAGCTCAATTGGGTGGATTTGTCTTCACATCTCCTGAAGAAATTGCTGGAGTGGAGAAAATCGGTCAAACAAGTGCCAACTTTACACTCCTTGTCAACGGTGTGAAGTTAGATGGACACAAGCTTGACAGTGCTTTCCAAGGAAAACTGGAAGCAGTATACCCAACAGAATTTGCCCAAGCTAAAGAACTAGCAGAAGTTCCAGCTGTCGCTTCTGGCGCAGTCATCAAAGCCAAAGAAAGAGTTGAAAAACCTGTGGTTTACATCCCAGTCTTCCCAGGAACCAACTCAGAATATGACTCAGCTAAGGCCTTCGAAAAAGAAGGTGCAGAGGTCAACTTGGTGCCATTTGTGACTTTGAATGAAGAAGCTATTGTCAAGTCAGTTGAAACTATGGTTGACAACATCGGCAAGGCTAATATCCTCTTCTTTGCAGGTGGCTTCTCAGCTGCGGACGAACCAGATGGATCAGCTAAGTTTATTGTCAACATCTTGCTCAATGAAAAAGTGCGTGCAGCCATTGATAGCTTTATCGCTCGTGGTGGCTTGATTATCGGTATCTGTAATGGATTCCAGGCCCTGGTCAAATCAGGTCTTCTTCCATACGGGAACTTCGAGGATGCCAGCAGTACTAGCCCAACTCTCTTCTACAATGATGCCAACCAACACGTGGCCAAGATGGTGGAAACTCGAATTGCCAATACCAACTCACCATGGTTGGCTGGTGTACAAGTGGGCGATATCCATGCCATTCCAGTATCGCACGGCGAAGGGAAGTTTGTTGTGACGGCTGAGGAATTTGCAGAGCTCCGTGACAATGGTCAAATCTTTAGCCAATACGTTGACTTTGAGGGCAAACCAAGCATGGATTCTAAGTATAATCCGAATGGTTCTGTCAATGCCATCGAAGGAATTACTAGCAAGAACGGACAAATCATCGGTAAGATGGGCCACTCAGAACGTTATGAAGACGGTCTTTTCCAAAACATCCCAGGAAATAAAGATCAACACCTGTTTGCGTCAGCTGTGCGTTATTTCACAGGGAAATAAAAGGTATAAAAAATGACATACGAAGTAAAATCTCTTAATGAAGAATGTGGTGTTTTCGGTATTTGGGGACATCCGGATGCGGCTAAAATGACCTATTTTGGGCTCCATAGTCTTCAGCACCGTGGTCAGGAGGGGGCTGGGATCCTCTCCAATGACCAAGGGAAATTGAAGCGCCATCGTGATATGGGGCTTCTATCAGAAGTTTTCAAAAATCCTACCAAATTGGATAAACTGACGGGGACTAGCGCGATTGGACATGTGCGCTATGCGACCGCAGGAGAAGCTTCTGTAGATAACATCCAGCCTTTCATTTTTCGCTTTCATGATATGCAGTTCGGGCTGGCTCATAATGGGAACCTGACCAACGCATCGTCGCTCAAGAAAGAATTGGAACAAAGAGGTGCTATCTTCAGTTCAACTTCGGACTCGGAAATCTTAGCTCACCTCATTCGTCGTAGTCACAATCCAAGTTTGATGGGCAAAATCAAGGAGGCACTCAGTCTCGTCAAAGGTGGCTTTGCTTATATCTTGCTGTTTGAGGACAAGTTGATTGCGGCTCTTGATCCTAATGGCTTCCGTCCGCTTTCTATTGGGAAAATGGCAAATGGAGCGGTGGTTGTTTCCTCTGAAACTTGTGCTTTTGAAGTCATTGGTGCTGAGTGGATTCGCGATGTGAAACCGGGAGAGATTGTCATTATTGATGATAAGGGTATCCAGTATGATAGCTATACAGATGATACACAGTTGGCAATCTGCTCTATGGAGTATATCTACTTTGCCCGTCCTGACTCCAATATCCACGGTGTCAATGTCCATACAGCTCGCAAACGTATGGGAGCTCAGCTGGCGCGTGAATTTAAGCATGAGGCGGATATTGTGGTCGGTGTGCCCAACTCCTCACTCAGCGCAGCCATGGGCTTTGCAGAAGAATCAGGCCTGCCAAATGAAATGGGACTGATCAAAAACCAATACACGCAACGCACCTTTATCCAACCGACTCAAGAATTGCGGGAGCAAGGGGTGCGGATGAAACTGTCTGCTGTTTCAGGCGTTGTCAAAGGCAAACGTGTGGTCATGATTGATGATTCCATTGTCCGCGGGACGACCTCTCGACGTATCGTTCAGCTTTTGAAAGAAGCGGGGGCGACGGAGGTTCACGTTGCCATTGGCAGTCCAGCGCTAGCTTATCCATGTTTCTACGGTATTGATATCCAGACCCGTCAGGAGCTGATTGCGGCCAATCATACGGTCGAAGAAACCTGCCAAATCATTGGTGCGGATAGCCTGACCTATCTTTCGATTGATGGCTTGATTAACTCTATCGGGATTGAAACAGATGCGCCGAATGGTGGTCTCTGTGTTGCTTACTTTGACGGCGACTATCCAACACCTCTTTACGACTATGAAGAAGAATACCGTAGAAGTTTGGAAGAAAAGACCAGTTTCTATAAATAGGCGGAAGACGATTCTCCATTAAAGAAAAGGAATGTACAAATGACAAATAAAAATGCTTATGCGCAATCTGGTGTGGATGTTGAAGCGGGTTATGAAGTTGTTGAACGGATCAAAAAGCACGTGGCTCGTACGGAGCGTGCAGGTGTCATGGGAGCTCTGGGTGGTTTCGGTGGCATGTTTGACCTTTCAAAGACTGGGGTTAAAGAGCCTGTTTTGATCTCAGGGACTGACGGTGTCGGAACCAAGCTCATGCTGGCTATCAAGTATGACAAGCACGATACCATCGGTCAGGACTGTGTGGCCATGTGTGTCAACGACATCATTGCTGCAGGTGCTGAGCCCCTCTATTTCCTCGACTACGTAGCAACTGGTAAGAATGAACCAGCTAAACTAGAACAAGTGGTTGCTGGTGTGGCAGAAGGCTGTGTGCAGGCAGGCGCTGCTCTCATCGGTGGGGAAACGGCTGAAATGCCTGGTATGTATAGCGCAGATGACTACGACTTAGCTGGTTTTGCAGTCGGTGTGGCTGAAAAATCTCAAATCATTGACGGTTCAAAGGTGTCTGAAGGAGATGTTCTTCTCGGACTTGCTTCAAGTGGGATTCACTCCAATGGTTACTCACTCGTTCGTCGTGTTTTTGCAGACTACACAGGTGAAGAGGTCTTGCCAGAATTGGAAGGCAAGAAACTCAAGGAAGTCCTTCTTGAGCCGACTCGTATCTATGTCAAGGCTGTCTTACCACTCATCAAGGAAGGTTTGGTCAACGGTATTGCTCACATTACAGGTGGTGGCTTTATTGAGAATGTTCCTCGTATGTTTGCAGCTGACTTGGCTGCTGAGATTGAAGAAAGCAAAGTTCCAGTGCTTCCGATTTTTAAAGCCCTTGAAAAATACGGTCAGATCAAACACGAAGAAATGTTTGAAATCTTCAATATGGGTGTGGGACTCATGCTGGCAGTCAAACCTGAAAATGTAGGCCGTATCAAGGAATTGATGGATGAACCAGTCTATGAAATTGGTCGCATCGTCAAGAAAGAAAACGAAAGTGTCATCATCAAATGAAAAAAATAGCGGTTTTTGCCTCTGGTAACGGCTCAAATTTTCAGGTGATTGCGGAAGAATTTCCAGTGGAGTTTGCCTTTTCAGACCATCGTGACGCCTATGTGCTAGAGCGTGCAGAAAAGCTCGGCGTCCTGTCCTATGCTTTTGAACTCAAGGAGTTTGAGAACAAGGCAGACTACGAAGCAGCCCTCGTCGAGCTTTTGGAAGAACACCAGATTGACTTGGTTTGTCTAGCAGGCTACATGAAAATCGTTGGGCCAACTTTATTGTCAGCTTATGAGGGCCGAATCATCAATATTCATCCAGCCTACCTGCCAGAATTTCCAGGAGCTCATGGGATTGAGGATGCTTGGAATGCTGGCGTTGCTGAGAGTGGCGTGACCATTCACTGGGTGGACTCGGGTGTGGATACAGGCAAGGTTATCAAACAGGTGCGCGTGCCACGTTTGGCTGATGATACCATCGAAAACTTTGAAGCCCGCATTCATGAAGCAGAGTACAAGCTGTATCCAGAGGTTCTGGATAGCTTGGGAGTTGCACGAAAATAAGAAGGAAATCATAGCTGATTTTGTGGCAAGGATTAAAAGTCATCTGCTAAGGAGAAATTTATGGGGTTGTTTGATTTTTTTAAGAAGAAATCTTCTGATGAAGAGAAGTCAACTAAAGATGAAGACAAGATTGTTATTAAAGTTGAAAATACAGATGATAGCGCTCCAGGATGGGAAGCGATTGAGGCAGAATTTAATCGTTTATACCCTGATCAGCCCAGTCCTCTTCATTATGTAACAGTTATCAAGTATATGCTAGGCGGTCCAGATCCACTTGATGGCATCAGTGTTTACGATGCAGGAGATTTTTGGCATTTTGTGAGTTATGGTTTGTCAGAATTATATACCAAAGAAAGCGAAGATCCTGAATACAGTGGTTATGGGATTGAATTAACGTTTAAGTTAAAGAAATCAAATAATGACGAAGAAGAAATTAAAAATGGCTGTGGTTTGCTACAGTATGTGGCAAGATATATTTTTCAAACAGGTAAAGTGGTTTTGCCAGAAGAATACATTTATACCAAGCAAACGGTAGGAATTGATGCTCAACAGAAATCTAATTTGACAGGGTTCTTGACTGCTGCTGATGATTTAGCCAAGCCTCTAGATACTCCGCATGGAAAAGTGGAATTTGTAACCTTAATTGGTGCGACAGACGCCGAACTGCGAAGTATTTATGAAAGTGAAACAAGTAAGCTGGAGGTCAGGAAATTGTTGCAAGGACTTGGAGATCAGCTTACAGATTATAGTCGCCAGTCTTTGGTTTAAATGATGTGAAAGCACCTCTTGATACAATGAAAGGAAAAAACATGACAAAACGCGCCTTAATCAGCGTCTCAGACAAAGCGGGCATTGTTGAATTTGCCCAAGAACTTAAAAAACTTGGTTGGGAGATTATCTCGACAGGTGGGACTAAGGTTGCCCTTGATAATGCTGGGGTGGAGACCATTGCGATCGATGATGTGACTGGTTTCCCAGAAATGATGGACGGCCGTGTCAAGACCCTTCACCCAAATATCCACGGTGGCCTCTTGGCTCGTCGTGATCTCGATAGCCATTTAGAGGCGGCTAAAGATAATAATATTGAGCTTATTGACCTTGTAGTGGTCAACCTTTATCCATTCAAGGAAACGATTCTCAAATCAGATGTGACATACGCTGATGCGGTGGAGAATATCGATATCGGCGGGCCATCTATGCTTCGTTCAGCAGCTAAAAACCATGCCAGTGTAACGGTTGTGGTGGATCCTACTGACTACGCTGTGGTTTTGGACGAGTTGTCAGCCAATGGTGAAACGACTTACGAAACTCGCCAACGTTTGGCAGCCAAGGTTTTCCGTCACACAGCGGCCTATGATGCCTTGATTGCGGAATACTTCACAGCTCAAGTGGGCGAAAGTAAACCAGAAAAGCTCACTTTGACCTATGACCTCAAACAAGCTATGCGTTATGGGGAAAATCCTCAACAGGATGCGGACTTCTACCAAAAAGCTTTGCCGACTGACTATTCGATTGCTTCAGCGAAACAGCTCAACGGGAAAGAATTGTCCTTCAATAACATCCGCGACGCTGATGCGGCGATTCGTATTATCCGTGATTTCAAAGATCGTCCAACCGTTGTGGCCCTCAAACACATGAATCCATGCGGTATTGGTCAAGCAGATGACATCGAGACTGCTTGGGATTATGCTTATGAGTCTGATCCAGTGTCTATCTTTGGTGGAATTGTCGTCCTCAACCGTGAGGTGGATGCTGCAACAGCTGAGAAGATGCACGGTGTCTTCCTTGAAATCATCATCGCACCGAGCTATACGGATGAAGCGCTAGCCATTTTGACCAACAAAAAGAAAAACTTGCGGATTCTTGCCTTGCAATTTGATGCTCAAGATGCTAGTGAGGTAGAGGCAGAATACACAGGTGTAGTAGGTGGACTTCTGGTGCAAAATCAAGACGTGGTCAAAGAAAGGCCGGCTGACTGGCAAGTGGTGACCAAACGCCAACCAACGGAGACAGAGGCGACTGCTCTTGAGTTTGCTTGGAAAGCTATCAAGTACGTCAAATCAAACGGAATCATCGTGACCAATGACCACATGACACTTGGGGTAGGTCCAGGTCAAACTAACCGTGTAGCTTCTGTTCGTATCGCCATTGACCAAGCTAAGGACCGCCTTGATGGCGCTGTTCTTGCTTCCGATGCCTTCTTCCCATTTGCAGATAACGTGGAAGAAATCGCTAAAGCGGGTATCAAGGCTATCATCCAGCCTGGTGGCTCGGTTCGTGACCAAGAGTCTATCGAAGCTGCGGACAAATATGGCTTGACCATGGTCTTCACAGGCGTAAGACATTTTAGACATTGAAATATTTTAAAAACATCCTTAAAATGGATGTTTTTAAAATGAGTGAAAAAATCACGGATTATTTAGAAAAAACTGTACGGTTACAGTAAAATACGGTATAATAGAGAATAGGAAGTGAATTAATCACGTAAGGAGTTATAATTATGTTGGTAAATTTTAGATTTGATAATTTTCTTTCAATTAATGAATTAGTTGAATTTTCTATGGTCCCAGGTAGAACAAAAGGACTTCAAGATAGCCTTATTAATTTAAGTAATCATAAAAAGCTATTAAAAATATCTGCTATATATGGGGCAAATGCTTCTGGGAAATCAAGTTTTATAAAAGCACTTTTGTATGCTAGATTTTTAATCGTGAATGGATTTCAGGACAAACTGGTATTTACAAGTAGTTTTAATAAAAACAAACCTGATAATAAGAGGAAAGAAAGTCGGTTTGAATTTGAGATTGTAGTGGGAAACAGAACTTATAGTTATGGTTTTTCGGTAATTTTATCAGAAAGAAAGTTTGTAAAAGAATGGCTTTATGATGTTACTGATGAAGAAACACTTATCTATACTGTAAATAGAGAATTACAAGAATTTAGCATTAATGATGACTTTATTGATATTAGTCAAGAAGATAAACAAAGATTATATATTTATATTGAGGATAATATACAGGATGAGAATCAGTTGTTTCTGAATGCTTTACAAGACGGGAAAAAAGCTATAACTATAAATGAAGATTTTCGAATATTTGATAGTATTTTTGAATGGTTTAGCGAGACATTAGAGGTTCTTCAGATTGATGATGAAGCAAGGGGGTCAATTCCTAGTGTCACTTTACAAGATGAAGTGTACAAAATGGATTTAGGAACTTATCTGGATATGAATGACACTGGAGTAGTTGATCTTGTACCAATACCTGTCGAAAACTTAGAAGGAATTCCAGCAAAAATACAAAGTCGTATACAAGAACAAATAATTAGTTCGGTCGCACAACGAAAAAATAAACAAGGAGAAATATCAACTATTCTTAAAACGCCTACTCATATTTTTATTATAACAGTCGATAGAGATAATAGTATGTCCTTTTCAGAGTTGAAGTTTAAACATAAGAATGGAACATTATATAGTTTGTTTGAAGAATCAGATGGTACGGTAAGACTTGTAGAATTGTTTTCTGTATTGTTTAATAATAAAGATAAAGTATTTGTTATTGATGAGATAGATAGAAGTTTGCATCCACTTTTAACATATAATTTTATTAAATCATTTAGAACTAAAAAAGGAAATAATCAACTTATTGTTACGACACATGAGGATATGTTGCTAGATTTCAGTGTTCTTCGAAGAGATGAGATTTGGTTTGTTGAGAAAAATGAAGAAGGTAATACATCTTTGTATAGTTTAGAAGAATTTAAAGAGAGATTTGATAAAAATATTGCAAATGCATATTTAGATGGTAGATATGGGGCGGTACCTAGATTACAGAATTTATTCACTTCCTTGGTCGAAGAGGGGAGATAAAGATATGACAGGGTATAAAAGTACAGGAAGTATGAGGTTGGCTGGGAAACAACCGTTTCAAGTAAGGGGAAATTCTGGAATTCGTGAACCAAGAAGGATATTTATTATATTTACCGAAGGTGTCGAGACTGAACAAAGGTATTTTGAGGAATTATCAAAATCTGAAAAAGTAAAGAAAAACATTCAAATCAAAGTATTAAATAGATGGAAAGAGCATTCAGGAAGATCGAATCAATTCCAAGTAGTAGATGATATAAGAGAATTTATTTTTCAAGCGACTAAGATTAATGAAAAAGATAAATCTAACTTTGAAAGTTATTTCAAGCAAATTGTTGATGGCTGTAATAGCCAGACTTTACTAAATATTGCGAATAAAATTCCCAAACTAATCAAAAAATATCCAGATTTAATATCTGAAAAAGAAAATATTCAAAATCAGTTATATGCGTTGGCAACAATTACAACTTATGATTCAACTTATGATAAAATCTGTATTATAATCGATAGGGATGTGAATAGTTTTAGTGAAGAGCAATATCAAAATGCAATAAATTTATCTGAAGAAAACAACTTTATTTTGGGAATCTCTAATCCTTGCTTTGAGTTCTTCTTATTACTGCATATCTATGATGTTTCAGATATTTCAAAGGATGATATATTGGAAAATAAAAAGGAGCAGGGGAAAACTTTGATGGAGCGTATTTTGAATCAATGTTTGAAGCAAGAAATAGGCACCTCTTTTAAGAAGCGAAGTTATGATGTTAAATATTTCATAGAGAATATAGACAAAGGAATTGGAAACTTAAAGTTATATCAATTTGAAAACCATAAACTCATTAATGAAGTTGGAACATCAGTATTTACAATATTGAATGAAATATTAGAATCCTCAAGCTAAAAAATCTCTATTAGTTTACAAATGATAAACTCCTAATGAGCCGTCCAATAGTTGTGGTCTCAGTCCGCATCGCGATTGATCAAGCCAAAGACCGCCTTGATGGCGCTGTACTTGCTTCTGATGCCTTCTTCCCATTTGCAGACAACGTGGAAGAAATTGCCAAAGCAGGAATTAAGGCCATCATTCAGCCGGGTGGCTCTGTCCGTGACCAAGAATCCATCGAAGCCGCTGACAAATATGGCTTGACCATGGTCTTCACAGGAGTGAGACATTTTAGACATTAAGAAGATTTATATTGGAGAAAATGCAGAGATCTTTTCTCCAATTTTTGCGCAAAAAAACTCCCAAAAGAATGAATATATCATCTTTTGGGAGTTGATTTTTATAGGGGCTTAACAGAATTAGAAAGAAAGTCCACTTTGGAAAGCGCTGAGTTTTTGCTTAGCTACTTCGTTGATTTGATCGATAGCAGCATTGATAGCTTGGCTAGTCAGATCAGACAGAGTTTCTGTATCTTCTGGATCTACGATAGCAGGCTGAAAGTCAATTTTGACAACCTTTTTATCACCAGTAAGAGTTGCTACAACTAAATCTTGGCTAGATTTTCCAACAAATTCAGTTGCGGCTAATTCTGCTTGAGCAATGTCCATTTCTTTTTTAAGTTTTTGGGCTTGCTTCATCATGTTTTGCATATTCATCATAAGATTTTCTTTCCTTTCTCTCGCAAGGGCTGAGCCCCTTGGTAATCTTCACTCTTTAATTATATCATTTTTTAGAAAAGTGGCAAGAAGAACATTTCTAGAAGGTTTGACAAAGATTTAGTCTTTATAGTAGAATGGTCATGAATCTATATCCCAAGGAGAAGACAACTTGAAAAATAAGAAGATAAAAGCTTTGCTGTTGGTAGTGCTCTCATCCCTCTTCATCCTAATCGGCTGTAGTGGTAGCCCTAAAATTCAGGGGAAATGGAATGTTCAGGATGTTAGAGGAGAACAAATGACCATTGAAATAAAGGAGAAAACCATCATTATCAACGAAGAAGAGTATAAGTATACTCAAAATGCTGTTGGTTTTAAAAATGGGGTGAGTTATTATGGCCTGACTCGGAAAGATAATGGCAAAATATTTTCTATCGTCTTTCCTGAGAAAGATAAAAATGTTGCTATTATGCTAATTCCTGATTCAGACGAGGATTATCTCACAGGCAGTATGCTCTTTGCTATGAACCGCAAGGAAAAGCCAGATTATAAAAAATATGCAGAAAAATATTTCAATCTACAATAAAAGAAAAAGGCGCTGAATTTCAGCGTCTTTTAGGTTTTATGAAAGTGATGCCATGGTTGGCAAGTCTAGACTAGACTGCTCTAGATCTACCGTCAGCTGATAATCGGTCTTATCACGGACGGTGTGTTCGAAGTCAGTGGTGTAGAGGACGAGGCGGAGTTGGTCGCCTTTTTTCATCTTGTAGATGGTTGGTTGCAGCTCAAAGCTACATTCCATCCATTGGTCAGGAGTAACTTCTTCGACCGTCAGCAAATCTGTCCGATTTTGCAGGTTGAGGAAACCTTTGGTAATGACACGGTGTGGCGTTTCAGCAAAAGGTAGTTCAAGTAGATTGTCCAGCATATAGTAGCGGCCATTGTCCATGACTCGAGGCTCAAGTGGTGTCGGAATCGGAGTGAGGCGTTTAGCTGGTCCAAAGTCCAGTAGTTGGGCAGAAATCAGCCCCTTGTCCGTGCTGGATTTAAGGCGCAGTTTGAGCTGGGTGGCCCCGTTGAGGAAGAGGTCGTCTTCCAAAGTCCAATCCAGATTAATCTGGTTGACCTTGCCGTCAAAGAGCTCGTTTTTAAAGCTTTGGTAGTTTTTGGCAAAGCGGTTATAATCTTCTTCTGAATACTGGTTTTGAATCTCTTGAGCGCCTTCACCTAGTTGGAAATGAGCGTAGTTCTTCTGTCCACCAAAGTCTTCCAGAGTTAGCCAGCTTTGAGCTTGGCTGTTGTCCTGCCAGATGACTGGTGGCAGTTCGAAGTCTGAAGCATGGCCTAGCAGTTTCTTGCTGAGGAGGGCATTCATGGCTTCGCGGAAGTCGATGGACTGCCAGTTGTTCATGTAAACATGGGCACCGTTATGGAAAAAGAGGTGCTTTTTGATGTGAGCTGGCAGAGCTCGGAACATATTATAAACATGGAGGGGCTTGACATTCCAGTCTTGAGAGCCATGGGTGAAGACGACTTCGGCCTTGACCTTATCTGCATGGAGCAGGTAGTTGCGGTCATGCCAAAATTGATTGTAATCTCCGGTTTGCCGGTCTAGGTCTTTGCGCTGTTGCTCTAGGCTTTGCTGATAAGCGTCGTTGTTGTGCAGGTAGTCACCAGCCCTCATGTTGCGGGAGTAGGTCAGTTCGGTCAGGGATTCAAAGTCCTCTCCTGGGTAGCCACCAGGACTAGTGACGAGACCGTTTTCGCGGTAGTAGTTGTACCAAGAAGAAATCCCTGCTTCGGCGATGATGACTTCCAGTCCATCTACTCCAGTCGTTGCCAGCCCGTTGGACATGGTGCCCAGATAGGAGATACCGGTCGTAGCCACTTTTCCGTTGGACCAAGTGGCCTTGATTTCCCGTTGGCGAGTGTGGTCGGTGAAGGCTCGACAGTGGCCATTGAGCCAATCAATAACGTTCTTATAAGCCTCGATCTGCTGATAGTCGCCGCTGGTCATCAGTCCTTCAGAGTCTTTAGTTCCCACGCCAGACACATAGAGATTGGCAAAGCCGCGGGGTAGCAAGTAGTCGTTGAGTGTGTAGGTGCCGATATGGCCTAATTTTTCCTCGGCTTCAGAGACTTCTTGGACAGGAGCTAGCGAATCCAGTTGGAGCAATTTAAGCTCGGGATCTTGTACTGTGATTTGATGTGGCTCTTTTTTTACTAAGTCCACATTCATATTATGGAGAGCCTTGTCGCTGGCCGGATCATTGGTTCCCTGATGATAAGGAGAAGCGGTCATGACAGCGGGGATTTTCCCTTGGTAACGAGGACGGATAATGCTAACCTTGACTAGATCTGGCTGGCCGTCTCCATCAGTATCAACTCGGCTTTCTACATAAACTACCTCACGAATGGCATCATGGCTGGAAAAGGTTGCCAGGCTCTTACCGTTGAAGTAGTGGTGGGTATTGTCCTCGGGAATCAATCCCTCGCTGACCAGCTTATCAACCAGCAAATTGCCATTTTTTGTTCGAGTGTTGAGCAACTGGTAGAGGTTTTCTAGCAGATCGCCATAAACGATAGGGAAGTTGCTTTCTGTTCGGAATTTCTCAAGATCGGTGAAATCAACAAAAGGCACAAAATCCAATAGCTGAAAGGCAGTCATGTAGAAGACCTCAGCTGTCAGTTCACGGTCTGACTCGAAGAAGGTCAATAGGTCAGTTTCGCTATCAGCTGCCCAAGCTCGAAGCAAGTAGTCAGTATCCTGATAGAGAAAGAAACAGCGTCGTAGGAAGCTTTGGATATTGTCTTTGTCAGAAAGGTGCGGCTCATAGATGAAGCCCAACTCGGCTAATTCTTGGCGCATAGTGTCTGGATTTGTCTTGCGATAACTATACTGATTAAAGCGCATATTTTTCCCTCTTTTTCTGGTTTTTATTTAAAATGACCTTTACATTATCCATTATACTTGATAAAATATAGATTGTCTAAAAAATTTAAAAGGAGAAATTAGATGGATTTCAGTTGGGCTATTAAATATGCCACGGAATTTTTAGGAACAGCTATCCTTATCATTTTGGGGAATGGTGCTGTTGCCAATGTTGAATTAAAAGGAACTAAAGGTCATCAAAGTGGCTGGTTGGTCATTGCTGTTGGTTACGGTATGGGGGTTATGATTCCAGCTTTGATGTTTGGAAATACCTCAGGTAACCACATCAACCCTGCCTTCACTTTAGCACTTGCGATTAGTGGTTACTTCCCATGGGCGCATGTAGCACCTTACATTCTTGCTCAAGTTTTGGGTGCTATCTTCGGACAGGCTTTGGTCGTAGCGACACACCGCCCTTACTACTTGAAAACAGAAAATCCAAACAATATCTTGGGTACTTTCTCAACCATTTCAAGTCTAGATCACGGAACACCTGAATCTCGTAAAGCAGCAACAATCAATGGCTTTATCAATGAGTTTGTTGGTTCCTTTGTTCTTTTCTTTGCAGCGATGGGCTTGACTAAACTTCACTTCGGTGCGGAACTGAAGGTTCTTATCGAGAAGAATGTACAACAACAAGCTCTTCAAGCAGCTCAAGCAGGTCAAAAAGTAGCAGAATCAGATGTTCAAAGTCTGATTCACAATACATTTGCACAAGCAACAAATGGTTCATCTGCTGTCGCTCACTTGGCGCTTGGTTTCCTTGTCATGGCTTTGGTAACTTCACTTGGAGGTCCTACTGGACCAGGTCTTAACCCAGCCCGTGACCTCGGACCTCGTATCTTGCACTTTATCTTGCCAAAATCAATCCTTGGTGAACACAAGGGCGATTCAAAATGGTGGTATTCTTGGGTACCGGTTGTGGCACCAATTGCGGCTGGTATTGCAGCAGTAGCTTTGTTTAAAGCGATTTACGGATAATATTTATCAAAAGACTGAGAAAAATCTCGGTCTTTTTTTGTTGGTTTCTGACTAATAGAAAAATGCGATTTGGTTTATATTTTTGGTCTGTTAGATTAGGATAGTGGAAATGTTCTGAAAATTGTTGGTTTGCGCATAATTTCTTGTCAAAAAAATGAAAATTTATTACAATAAAATAGTTTGGAGGAAGTTATGAGTGTGAATCATGTTGCAAGAATTGTTCCAGTAATAAAAGTAAATAATCGGAACCTAAATCAAGATTTCTATAGTAAAACGCTAGGGATGAAATCCCTATTAGAAGAAGGAGCCCAGTTGTCTTTGGGCGATCAAACCAAAACAGAAAGATTGATCTTAGAAGAATCTCCAAGCATGCGCTCTCGTCGAGTTAAAGGGGCAAAAAAATTGGCTCGCTTAGTGATCAAGGTGGCACAAGCGTCAGAAATTGAGGCTTTGTTGGCTCGAGGGATTGAAGTTGATAGTTTATATCGTGGGGAGAAAGGTTATGCTTTTGAAGCGATTTCCCCAGAAGGCGATCACATCCTGCTCCATGCAGAAGAGGATCTGAGCAGCTTACAACCAGTCCAAGAAACTCCTGCATTTGAAGTGCAGGACGACTTTATCGGCTTGAGTCAATTTGATGTGGAAAAGATTGAGCTTCGTGTCCCGGATTTACAGGCTGTCAAGGCTTTCTATCAACCAGTGAGCAATGTCTTGGATTTCCTAGATGTGCAGGAAGCCCAAGGAGACGATTTGCAGGCTGATAATACGAAAACTTGGGATTTAGCTATGCTCAAATGTTTGGTGGCAGACTTTGATGTGGAAAAATTGTCATCGATTTTTGCAACACAGGAATTTTTTGTCCCTAAATCTAAAAAATTCTTGGTCAGCCAAGACCAAAGTAATATTGAACTATGGTTTGAGCAACTATGACCCAGCGGATTTTAGAAAAGATCGATCAGCAGCTTGCTGCAGGGCTTTATCCTGGGGCTAGTTTGTCTCTTTATCGTGATGGACACTGGCAGAGTTTTTATCTGGGCTTAGCAGACCCGGCCAATCAATCAGTAACGCGAGCTGGTCTGGTTTATGATCTGGCCAGCGTCAGCAAGGTGGTTGGTGTAGGGACCTTGGTGGCATTTTTGCTTCAGACTGGTGACTTGGATATCGATGCGCCTTTGCGACAATACTATCCAGCCTTTCATGATGATCGGGTGACTCTGCGCCAGTTGTTGACCCATACCTCTGGGCTAGATCCCTTTATTCTTAATCGGGATAGGCTCAATGCTCAAGAATTAAAGGCGGCCCTCAATAGCTTGACAGTGCTGGATGACAAAGCCTTCCATTATACAGATGTTAATTTTCTCCTGCTGGGCTTTATGCTGGAGGAGCTGTACGGGGAAGCTTTGGACCGCTTATTTGAATACAAGATTTTTAAGCCGTGGGCGATGAAGAACACTAGCTTTGGGCCAGTAGCTTCTGCGGTGCCGACTGTTCGTGGCGTGAAAGCGGGAGTGGTTCATGATCCCAAAGCGCGTGTCCTAGGCCATCATGCCGGTAGTGCTGGACTTTTTTCAAGACTTGAGGATTTGCAGATCTTTTTAGAGCATTATTTGCGGGATGAATTTGCAGAGAAATTGAGCCAAAACTATGCTCTAGAGCCTGGCAAGACACGCAGTCTAGCTTGGAATTTGGAAGGGGAATGGCTGGATCATACTGGCTATACGGGTACTTTTATCATGTACAATCGGGCGGAACAGAAAGCCGCAATCTTTCTGTCCAATCGCACCTATGAAAAGGATGAACGTGCCCAGTGGATTTTAGACCGCAATGAACTGATGGATTTAATCAGAAAAGAGTGGTAGCATCCTCCCTACCGAGGCTAAAGGCCCGTCACTGATGATGAAATAGGATAGAACTCCGGCTTTTGCTTGGAGTTTTTGACTGCTTAACGTGACTTTGTCAGTCAAGATAGGAAAAGATCGCTTTTTTTCCAAAAGTATATTAAAATATAGAAGATAGAAGGAAGAAATAGAGAGAAAGTATGACAAAAGAGAAGGGTGTCGGCAAGGCACATAGCAAGATTATTCTGATGGGGGAGCATTCGGTGGTCTATGGCTATCCAGCCTTGGCTTTGCCTCTCAATAATATCGAAGTGACTTGTCAGGTATTTCCTTCTGAGAAGCCTTGGACTCTCTATGAGGAAGATACCTTGTCCATGGCTGTTTTTGCCTGTCTGGAGCACTTGGGGAAGCAAGGTGCTCAGATTCGTTGTCAGGTGAATTCCATGGTGCCAGAAAAACGAGGCATGGGTTCGTCTGCAGCTGTCAGCATTGCAGCTATTCGTGCGGTTTTTGACTACTTCGAAGAGGCCTTGGATCATGAGAGTCTGGAAATTCTGGCCAATCGAGCAGAGATGATTGCTCATATGAATCCTAGCGGTCTAGATGCCAAGACCTGCCTTAGTGATGTAGCCATCAAGTTTATTCGTAATGTCGGATTTTCAGAGATTGAGTTAGATTTGAGCGCTTATCTGCTGATTGCGGATACGGGCATTCACGGACACACGCGGGAAGCCATCAAAAAGGTGGAACGCTTGGGTCAGGAGGCTCTGTCCCTCTTACAGGAGCTGGGAAATCTGACAAAAATCGTTGAGAAGGCGATCCAGCTCAAGGATTTGCTAACTATGGGACAGGCCATGACTAGGGCTCACGGGAAACTAGCTCAGTTGGGAGTTTCCTGCCAGCTATCTGATGACTTGGTCGAGCTGGCACTTGAAAATGGAGCTCTCGGAGCCAAAATGAGTGGTGGTGGCCTAGGTGGCTGCGTGATTGTGCTAATAAAAGAAAAGAAAGAGGCGGAAGACCTAGCCCGTCTTTTGAGAGAGAAAGGAGCCAGCAATATATGGATAGAAAGCCTGTAAGAGTCAAGTCTTACGCCAATATTGCTATTGTCAAGTATTGGGGAAAGGCAGATGCTGAGCGGATGATTCCTTCCACTAGCAGTATTTCCTTGACTTTAGAGAATATGTACACCCAAACCCAGTTAAGTCCGCTTTCGGCTGAGGCTGCTGGCGATGAATTTTATATTGATGGGCAATTGCAAAGCCCAGAAGAGCATGCTAAAGTCAGTCGGATTATTGATCGCTTTCGGACGGAGCCAAGTGATTGGGTTCGGATTGATACCAGTAACAATATGCCGACAGCTGCAGGTTTATCCTCTAGTTCCAGCGGCTTATCTGCCTTGGTCAAGGCTTGTGATGCTTATTTTAAAACTCATTACAGTACCGAGGAGCTGGCCCAGTTGGCCAAGTTTGCTTCAGGTTCTTCGGCTCGCTCCTTTTTTGGTCCTTTGGCAGCATGGGACAAGGATAGCGGAGCAATTTATCCTGTGCAAACCGACCTTAAGCTAGCCATGATTATGTTGGTGCTTCATGATGAGAAAAAGCCGATTTCTAGTCGACTTGGCATGCAGCTCTGTGCCGAAACGTCCAAAAATTTTCAAGCTTGGATTGACCAGTCGGCTCAGGATTATCAGGATATGCTGGCCTACTTAAAGGATAATGATTTTGAGAAAGTTGGGCAGTTGACCGAGGAGAATGCCCTGCGGATGCATGCAACGACAGAGACAGCCACGCCTCCATTTACTTATCTGACGGAGGAAAGCTATGCTGCAATGGATTTTGTTCGCCAGCTCCGGGACCAGGGGTATCGTTGCTATTTCACCATGGACGCTGGTCCTAATGTCAAGGTTCTCTGTCTTGAAGAGGACTTGGAAGACTTGGTGCCCCTCTTTGCGGATCAGTACCGTCTGATTGTCTCCAAAACGAAGGAATTGCCTGATGACAACTAAGATGCAAGTCCAGACCTGCGGAAAGCTCTATCTAGCCGGAGAATACGCTGTTCTGAGCCCTGGTCATGCGGCCTTGATTAAGAATGTTTCCATCTATATGCGGGCAGAGATTGAGTCAGCGGATAGTTATGAGTTGGATTCGGATCTCTTTAGCCACAAAGCCAGTCTATCGCCAGACGCGGACTATGGCTTGATTCAAGAGACCATTCAGTTGATGAACGATTATCTCAGCTTGCTGCAACGCCCATTGCGCCCATTTGCTCTGACTGTCAGAGGAAAAATGGAGAAAGGCGGGCGCAAGTTTGGGCTGGGTTCCAGTGGCAGCGTGGTTGTCTTGACGATCAAGGCTATGGCTACCTTTTATCAACTGAAACTAAGCTCTGAGCTCCTCTTTAGACTAGCTGCGGTAGTGCTTCTCAAGCGGGGGGATAATGGCTCCATGGGAGATCTGGCCTGCATTGCTTATGAACAACTGGTTTATTACCGATCTTTTGATCGGATGGCAATCCGCCAGCGATTGGTCGACACAAGTCTATTAGAAATTTTAGATCAAGATTGGGGCTATGAAATCAAACCAATTCAGCCTAGTTTGGGCTGTGATTTCTTAGTTGGTTGGACGAGAGAACCGGCTATTTCGAGTGACCTTGTCAAGCAGGTTAAGTCGAGTTTAAACGAGGACTTCTTGACTCAAACCCAGCTTCAGGTGGACGGTCTGAAAGAAGCTTTTTTGTCGGCTGATAAGACAGCTGTAAAAAATAGTTTATTGACTGTCAGTCAGTTATTAGACAGGCTCAGTCCGCTGATTTACACGGAGAAATTACAGGACTTAAGAGAGGCGAGTCAGGGCTTAGATTGTGTCGCTAAAAGCAGTGGAGCTGGCGGTGGAGACTGTGGCTTCGCCCTGTCTTTTGCTACCGAAGATAGCCAAACCTTGATCCAACGCTGGAAAGAAGCTGGTCTGGAATTACTCTACCAAGAAAGGATAGGTGCTCATGAGCCAAAGTCGTAAAGATGATCATATCAACTACGCCCTAGAACAGCCCCTTGGCTACAATAGCTTTGATGATATAGAATTGATTCATCGCTCTTTGCCAGCATATGATTTGGACGAGATTGACTTATCCACTCATTTCGCCGGGCGTGACTGGGATTTTCCCTTTTATATCAATGCTATGACAGGTGGAAGTCCAAAAGGGCGAGAAATCAATGAAAAACTGGCTAAAGTGGCGGAGGCCTGCGGCATCCTCTTTGTGACAGGTTCCTACAGTGCTGCTCTGAAAAATCCAGATGATGATTCTTATGCTGTGGCAAAGGATAAGCCTAGTCTACTCTTGGCCAGCAATATCGGACTTGACAAACCAGTAGCAGCAGGCTTGCAGGCGGTGTCGGATTTGAAACCTTTGTTTCTCCAGCTACATATTAATGTTATGCAGGAATTGCTAATGCCTGAGGGAGAGCGGACTTTCAGAACTTGGAAGCAGCATTTGGAAGCCTATGGAAAAGATTTTCCAGTCCCCCTTGTCCTCAAGGAAGTAGGCTTTGGCATGGATCGGAAAACGATTGAGGAAGCTCAGGCACTAGGGATTTCAACCTTTGATATTTCTGGTCGTGGTGGAACGAGCTTTGCCTATATTGAAAATCAGCGGAGCGGTCAGCGAGACTACCTCAACGGTTGGGGGCAGACCACAGCTCAGGCTTTACTGGCAGCGCAAGATTGGGTGGACAAGGTGGAGTTGCTGGCAAGCGGTGGCATTCGCCATCCTCTAGACATGGTTAAAGCCTTGGTCCTTGGTGCTAAAGCAGTCGGCCTTTCTCGGACTATGTTAGACTTGGTCGAAAAATATCCAGTCGAAGAGGTCATTGCTATTGTAAATGGCTGGAAAGAAGATTTACGTCTGCTGATGTGCGCCCTGTCCTGTCGCAACCTTCAAGAATTAACATCCGTTCCCTATCTGCTCTACGGTCGCTTAAAAGAAGGAGCCGAGCAGGTGCAATAAATCACCAGCTTATGTGCTTTGTCTAGTTAATAAAATGCTTTAGCAAATCATTCAAGGAAAAGCGAAATTTATTCTTGCTATTTGCTGGAAAATCTAGTATAATTATTATTTGTGAGTGAACCTCACTTACCCCTTGCAGCGTCTTGGGGTCATTAGACCAAAAGGAGGAACATATCAATGGCTAAATACGAAATTCTTTATATTATTCGTCCAAACATTGAAGAAGAAGCTAAAAACGCTTTGGTAGCACGCTTTGACTCTATCTTGACTGACAACGGTGCAACTGTTGTTGAATCAAAAGACTGGGAAAAACGTCGTCTTGCATACGAAATCCAAGATTTCCGTGAAGGGCTTTACCACATCGTTAACGTTGAAGCAAACGACGATGCAGCTCTTAAAGAGTTTGACCGTCTTTCAAAAATCAACGCTGACATTCTTCGTCACATGATCGTCAAACTTGACGCTTAAGAAGGTAAATTATGATTAATAACGTTGTACTTGTGGGACGTATGACCCGTGATGCTGAACTTCGCTATACACCGCAAAACCAAGCGGTCGCAACCTTTACTCTGGCTGTTAATCGCAACTTTAAAAATCAAAGTGGTGAGCGTGAAGCGGACTTTATCAATGTTGTTATCTGGCGTCAGCAGGCAGAAAATCTTGCTAATTGGGCCAAAAAAGGAGCTCTAATCGGAATTACTGGTCGCATCCAGACTCGTAACTACGACAATCAGCAAGGCCAGCGTGTCTATGTCACAGAAGTCGTTGCAGACAACTTCCAGCTTCTGGAAAGTCGTGCCAGCCGTGAAGGGCAGCCTTCAGCTGGCTTTGGTGGCGGTGGCTTCGGTGGAAATTCTGCACCAAGCTATGGTAATGCTGACTCATTCAACCAAGTACCGAATTTTTCTCGTGATGAAAGCCCATTCGGCAATTCAAATCCGATGGACATCTCAGACGATGATTTACCATTCTAATAATGGACAAAACTAGAACTATAATATAAAGGAGAATAACATGGCTCAACAACGTCGTGGCGGATTCAAACGCCGTAAAAAAGTTGATTACATCGCAGCAAACAAGATTGAATATGTTGATTACAAAGATACTGAGCTTCTTAGCCGTTTCGTTTCAGAACGTGGGAAAATCCTTCCTCGTCGTGTAACAGGAACTTCAGCTAAAAACCAACGTAAAGTAACAACAGCTATCAAACGCGCTCGCGTAATGGCTTTGATGCCTTTCGTAAATGAAGACTAATATGAGTCCCTGCTTCTAGCAGGGATTCAGATTGAAGACAAAGTCCTTAGAAGACACTTTTCTAAGGGCTTTTCTTTTTGTAAAGTCGTATAATAGAGGTGAGAAGAATTGTGAGGTATTCTCTATGTTTCACAAAGAAAAACCTGATTATCATCGCTGCCAATATGGCTTCTATACGATCGACGAATTGGTCCCAGAGGATCACTTTCTTCGCCAAGTGGATTCAAAGCTTGATTTTGATTTTATCTATGACTTGGTAGAAGACACCTATAGTCCAGATAATGGTCGTCCTAGTCTCGATCCTGTCATGTTAGTCAAAATCCCTTTGATTCAATGTTTTTATGGCATTCGCTCCATGCGCCAAACCATTAAAGATATTGAAGTAAATGTAGCTTATCGTTGGTTTCTTGGACTAAGCTTGGATGACAAGGTCCCTCATTTTACCACCTATGGAAAGAATTACAGTCGTCGTTTTCAAGATAAAGAATTAATTTCAGAGATATTTTCGCGAGTGCTCCATCAAGCTTTATGTGCTGGCTTAATTGATCCTTCGGAACTATTTGTGGATGGTACTCACATCAAAGCGGCAGCTAACAGTCACAAATATCGTAAGAAAATGGTTGCCCAACAAGCTAAATTTATGAGTGAGCAATTGGAAGTTGAGATTGATTTAGATAGGAGGAAACATGAAAAAAAGTCCTTAAAGCCCGCAAAAGAAAGCGAGGCTAAAGAAAAGAAAATCTCAAGGACAGACCCAGAGAGTGGCTGGTTCCACAAGGGTCAACACAAGGAAGTATTTGCCTATTCTGCCCAGGTAGCTTGTGACAAGCATGGTTGGGCACTAGCTTATAGTGTTGAAGCAGGAAATGTACACGATAGTCAGGCTTTCCCTGCCCTTTTTTCAAAGATAGAAGCTTTCTCCCCACGCTACATTATTGCGGACTCAGGCTATAAGACCCCAGCTATTGCTCATTATTTATTAGAGCGAAACATCATCCCTGTCTTTCCCTATACCCGCCCCAAGGGTGTAAAAGGGAACTTAAGGCCCGGTGATTTTGTTTATGATGCCTTCTATGACTGTTACCTCTGCCCAGAGAACCAAGTGTTAACCTATCGCACGACGACCCGAGCAGGCTACCGTGAGTATAAGAGTGATCCAAAAGTATGTGTCGCCTGTCCCCTATCATCAGTTTGTACCCAGAGCCAGAATCAGCAGAAAGTCATCACAAGACATGTATGGAAAGATGACCTTGAATTTTGTGAAGAGATTCGCCACAAAAGAGGGATGAAGGAGCTTTATAAGAAGCGCAAGGAAACAATTGAGCGACTCTTTGGGACTGCTAAGGAATATCATAACTTGAGATACACCAGAGAGAAAGGAAAGTCCAAAATGGAAGATAAGGTTGGGCTTACTTTGGCGTGTTTGAATCTTAAAAAACTAGTAAAAATGAGGGTGGACAAGCCTTTTTATTTTGTTCAAATGACCATTATTCTATCAAAAGATGAAATATTAGCCTGACAAACAGAAAAAGACAAACACCATTTGGAATGTTTGTCTTCAATCTGAAAGAGGTTGCAAAACCTCTTTTTTATGCTGCTTAATATTTCGCTGGTCCCATAGTCGCACTCTTGATATTGAAGCGTTTCTTGAGATAGAAACGGAGTGCTAGAGTGATCCCTCCGATGATGGCAACGACAATGTTTGACAAATGTGGGTTGAGAGAGTCGGGCAGTAAGCTAGAACCAATGATTGAAAGGGTCCAAAGACCAATGGCTACTAGCATGATAAGGATAGATTTGAGTAGATGTGGACGCTGGCTACGGTCAGTGTCTGGTCCGTAAAAACGGTAAACGAAATGATAGAGGGCGTAGAAAGCGAGACCACCGACAATACTACCAAAGACAAGTGTCGTCATGCCGTAAACTGACGGTTTAGAAGATGCCAAATTGACGATGGAAGTCAGAACGGTAAAGAAACCGAAAATGAAAAGGACAGAATCCAGCATCATCCATTTTGGATCGTCGTTTTGTTTTGGATGTTCAGCGTCATAGCGCTCCTTAGCAGTGAGAGAAGAGGCCCAGTAAGTTGGTGCCCCATAGAGAGCACGGGCAGGGATGCCCTTGGCCTGATTTTCTAAAATGTTTGGAATGATTTCCTCTAAGATTGCTTTCACTTCTTCGTCGGATTTGCCATCTTTGAGGAGTTGATGAGTAGCGATGTGGAGAAATCCCTTATTTTTCTTAGTTAGTTTGTCTGATACTACTTGTGACATAAGCGTCCTTTCTGGTGATTAGAATAATTTTTTATGGAAGAGGTAGAGGGTCAGAGAGCCACTCAGAGCAAAGGCGATAAACATGATAATCCAGAAGGCATGTGGCTCGCCATTTAGAGGCAGTTCATTATCTTTGAAGTTCATCCCATAGGCTGAGAAAAGCATGGTCGGGATGGACATAACAACGGTTACTAAGGCCAGTGTCTTCATGACATTATTCTGATTGTTGGAAATAATGGAAGCAAAAGTATCTGTCATGCTGTGGAGGATATTTCCATAAATATCAGCCATCTCGATGGCCTGCTGGGTCTCAATCAGGGTGTCTTCCAGCAAATCTTCATCTTCCAAGTATTTCTTGATATTGCTGGTAGAGCTGGTTAGTTTTTTAATTACGCGTTCATTGGTTTTGAGGGAGGCTTTGAAATAGACGATGGTCTTTTCCAGCTCCATGAGCTCAATCAGTTCTTCATTTCGAGTTGATTGGTGCAGCTGGCTTTCAATCTGCTCGCTCTTGCGGTCAATGGAACGCAGGGCTGTCAGATATAGCTCGGCATTGCGATAGAGAATCTGAAAGATAAAACGTGACCGCATGAAAGTATAAAAGTTACGCAAGCGACGGTGGATAAAGATATCCAGCAGGGGCAGCTTTTCCAAGCAAGTCGTGATGATAGCTTCTTCTGTGATGATAATACCAAGCGGGATAGTAACATAGTAGGTCTGGTTATTCCGCTCCTCAGTGATAGGTACGTCTACGATGATCAGTGTGTACTCATCCTCGATGGTGACCCGAGACATTTCCTCGGCATCGAGGGGTGCCCGTAGGTCAGCTATGTCAATGCCAAAGGCGTTTGCGATTTCTAAAGATTCATTTTGGGAAGGATTTACCATATTTATCCAAGTTCCCGATTCAAGTGTATCAATCTCCTTGAACTCGGTTGTTGTTGATAAAAATACTTGCTTCATATCTCCTCCTAGAATCGTTTATAAGCACCGTCTTATTATACTACAAATTCTAGTCTTTTGGGAAAAAGTTTGCAGAAAAATTTGCTATAATAGAAGAAGTTTAAAGGTAAAGTGTGGAAGAGATGCAAGATAAAATTGTGATTCATGGAGCGCGAGCTCATAATTTAAAAAATATTGATGTAGAAATCCCCCGAGACAAGCTGGTCGTGGTGACTGGTCTGTCTGGTTCGGGTAAGTCTAGTTTGGCTTTTGATACCCTTTATGCTGAGGGGCAGCGCCGCTATGTGGAAAGTCTATCAGCCTATGCTCGGCAGTTTTTGGGCAATATGGAAAAGCCGGATGTGGACTCGATTGATGGTCTCAGCCCAGCTATTTCCATCGACCAGAAGACGACTAGTAAAAATCCGCGCTCAACAGTGGGAACTGCCACTGAAATCAATGACTACCTGCGCCTGCTCTATGCTCGTGTTGGAACGCCCTACTGTGTCAATGGACATGGAGCGATTAAGGCCTCGTCTGTTGAGCAGATTGTCGACAAGGTTTTAGAATTGCCAGAGCGTCAGCGGCTGCAGATTTTAGCGCCGGTCATCCGCAAGAAAAAGGGCCAGCATAAGACCGTTTTTGACAAGATTCAGAAAGACGGTTATGTCCGGGTGCGCGTAGATGGCGATGTCTACGATGTAACAGAAGTGCCAGAGCTTTCTAAGAGCAAGCAGCATGATATTGAAGTCGTGGTGGACAGAATTGTCATCAAGGAAGGAGTGCGCAGCCGCCTCTTTGACTCGGTTGAAGCAGCTCTGCGGATTGCTGAGGGCTATGTGGTGATTGATACCATGAACGGTCAAGAACTACTCTTTTCTGAGCACTATGCCTGTCCAGTATGTGGCTTTACAGTGCCTGAGCTAGAGCCACGTCTCTTCTCTTTCAATGCGCCTTTTGGTTCTTGTCCAGACTGCGATGGTCTGGGAGTTAAACTGGAAGTGGATCTAGATGTGGTCGTGCCAGAAGCTGGCAAGACTTTGCGCGAAGGAGTGTTAGCGCCTTGGAACCCCATCTCCTCTAACTACTATCCACAGATGCTGGAGCAGGCTATGGCAGCCTTTGGCATTGATATGGACAAGCCTTTTGAGGAGCTGACTGAGGAAGAAAAGCAGTTGATTTTCTTTGGCTCAGATGGACGGGAGTTCCATTTCCATTATGAAAATGAATTTGGCGGCGTACGCGATATTGACATTCCCTTTGAGGGGGTTGTCACCAATATCAACCGTCGCTACCATGAAACCAATAGTGATTTTACTCGGACGCAGATGCGGACCTATATGAATGAGCTGACTTGTGCGGCTTGCCATGGTTATCGACTCAGCCCTCAGGCTCTGTCTGTCAAGGTTGGCGGTGAAGATGGCTTGCATATCGGTGAGATTTCAGACTTGTCTATTGCAGATCATTTGGTCCAGTTGGACAAGCTTAGCTTGACTGACAACGAAGCTACGATTGCGCGTCCTATTCTTAAAGAAATTCATGACCGCCTGACCTTCCTCAATAACGTTGGTCTTAATTACCTAACCTTGTCTCGCTCGGCTGGGACTCTATCAGGAGGTGAGAGTCAGCGGATTCGCTTGGCAACTCAGATTGGCTCGAACTTGAGTGGCGTCCTCTATATCTTGGACGAGCCCTCTATTGGCTTGCACCAGCGTGACAATGACCGTCTGATTGCCAGCCTCAAGAAGATGCGTGACCTGGGTAATACCCTCATCGTGGTTGAGCATGATGAGGACACCATGCGAGAGGCTGACTGGCTAATTGATGTGGGACCAGGAGCTGGTGTTTTCGGTGGTGAAATCGTTGCAGCCGGCACTCCTGCGCAAGTGGCTAAGAGCAAGAAATCCATCACAGGCCAATACTTGTCGGGTAAGCGCGAGATCCCAGTACCATTGGACCGCCGTGTAGGCAATGGTCGCTTTATTGAAGTTATAGGGGCTCAGGAAAATAACTTGCAGAATATCACGGCTAAATTCCCCTTGGGCAAATTTATCGCTGTGACAGGAGTTTCTGGATCCGGCAAGTCAACGCTGGTCAATTCTATCCTTAAAAAAGCCATCGCCCAAAAACTCAACCGTAATTCTGCCAAGCCAGGTAAGTTTAAGAAAATCAGCGGCATTGAGCATGTGGATCGACTGATTGATATTGACCAAAGCCCGATTGGTCGGACACCGCGCTCTAACCCGGCTACCTATACTGGAGTCTTTGACGATATTCGCGATCTGTTTGCCAAGACCAATGAAGCCAAGATTCGCGGCTACAAGAAGGGCCGTTTCAGCTTTAACGTCAAGGGCGGTCGCTGTGAGGCCTGCTCGGGTGATGGGATTATCAAGATTGAGATGCACTTCCTGCCTGACGTCTATGTGGCCTGCGAGGTCTGTCACGGCACTCGCTATAATAGCGAAACTCTGGAAGTCCACTACAAGGAGAAGAATATCGCTCAGGTTCTGGACATGACGGTCAATGATGCGGTAGAGTTCTTCCAGCACATTCCCAAGATTGCCCGCAAACTCCAGACTATCAAGGATGTGGGACTAGGCTATGTGACTCTGGGGCAGCCAGCTACAACCTTGTCAGGTGGTGAAGCCCAGCGGATGAAGTTGGCCAGCGAGCTTCACAAGCGCTCGACTGGTAAGTCCTTCTATATCTTGGATGAGCCGACCACAGGGCTTCATACAGAGGATATTGCTCGTTTGCTCAAGGTTCTAGCCCGCTTCGTGGACGATGGCAATACGGTCCTTGTCATTGAGCACAATCTGGACGTTATCAAGACAGCTGATCATATCATCGACCTAGGACCGGAAGGCGGTGTCGGTGGTGGAACCATCATTGCGACGGGTACACCAGAGGAAGTCGCAGCCAATCCAGCCAGCTATACTGGCCAGTATTTAAAAGGCAAGCTAAAATAATATTGCTATCGTTTTAAAACACAAATCCCTCACTAGGCTAACCTAATGAGGGATTTTAACTTATAGTTATGAGGGAAGTAGGGCATAGCTATCGCAGCAACCTACTAGATATTTTAGAATGTTTTTTCTTTGTCACGAACGACCAGTAAGTCCACTTTAGCGTGGCGGAGGATATATTCGGATGATGAGCCGACTAGGAGGCGTTCAAAGGCATTGAGACCAGTAGCTCCGACCATAATCAAATCAACCTTGTGTTCGTCAGGAATATCAGTTGACAGGAGGGTTTTGGGATTGCCCAATTCAATGACGACATCAACGTATTTGACCCCTGCTTTTTGCGCCTTTTCCTTGTATTCTGTCATCAACTTTTGTGCTTCTTCTTGGAGGTCTTCGTAGACCTCGGCGTCAAAGGTTGAGACGCTTTGGAGAGCCCGTGTATCAATCACATGAGCAATTGTCAAACGAGAAGCATTTCTCAGTGCTACATTAACACCTTTTTCAAAAGCGAGTTCTGCTTCGCGAGAGCCGTCAACAGCGACCATGATATTTTCATATTTTTGTTGAGTCATAAAGCTACCTCCATCTTTTGTCGAATCCTAGATTCGAGTTTCTTATATCTTCACTTATATTGTAAACCTTTTCAGAAAAAAAGTAAAGCTGCAAATGAAATTCAGAAATCAAGTGAAATTATTGTGATGGATAAGTGTATTTTCCTAAATTAGAAGCTTTATTTTAGTTGAATGGAGCTTTCTTAGATTCTTCCTAATTGTCAATCTTTTTTTCTGGTGGTATAATAAAATCATTCAGATGAATTGAGGAAAATAGGATGAAAGAATTTAATAAGTCCAGCAAGCTGGAGCATGTAGCCTATGATATTCGTGGGCCAGTTTTGGATGAAGCGATGCGGATGCGGGCCAATGGAGAGAAAATTCTCCGCTTGAACACAGGAAATCCAGCTGAATTTGGCTTTACCGCTCCAGACGAGGTCATTCATGATTTGATTATGAATGCGCGTGATAGTGAGGGGTACTCTGATTCTAAAGGAATTTTCTCAGCCCGTAAGGCCATTATGCAGTATTGCCAGCTCAGAAATTTCCCTAATGTTGATATCGATGATATTTACCTTGGAAATGGAGTCAGTGAGCTGATTGTTATGTCTATGCAGGGACTCTTGGATGATGGAGATGAGGTCTTAGTACCGATGCCGGATTATCCGCTCTGGACGGCTGCAGTTAGTCTGGCTGGTGGGAATGCGGTTCATTATGTCTGTGATGAGCAGGCGGAATGGTATCCAGATATTGATGACATCAAGTCAAAAATCACTTCTAATACTAAGGCTATCATTATCATCAATCCTAACAATCCAACGGGAGCACTTTATCCTAAGGAACTTTTGCTAGAGATCGTGGAAATTGCTCGCCAGAACAATCTTATTATCTTTGCGGATGAGATTTATGACCGCATGGTGATGGATGGGCATGTACACACGCCTGTGGCAAGCTTGGCACCTGATGTTTTCTGTGTCAGCATGAATGGTCTATCAAAATCCCACCGTATCGCTGGCTTCCGAGTTGGCTGGATGGTGCTATCTGGACCTAAGCGGCACGTTAAAGGCTATATCGAAGGCCTCAATATGCTGTCTAATATGCGCTTGTGCTCTAACGTCTTGGCCCAGCAGGTTGTGCAAACATCGCTTGGAGGTCACCAGTCGGTGGACGAATTGCTTTTGCCAGGTGGCCGTATCTATGAACAAAGAAACTTCATTTACAATGCCATTCAAGATATTCCAGGTTTGTCTGCAGTCAAACCTAAGGCGGGTCTTTACATCTTCCCGAAAATTGATCGAGAAATGTACCGTATCGATGATGATGAGCAGTTTGTCTTTGATTTCCTCAAGCAGGAAAAAGTCCTTCTTGTCCATGGACGAGGCTTTAACTGGAAGGATCCAGATCATTTCCGAATCGTTTATCTGCCTCGAGTAGATGAGCTAGCCCAGATCCAAGAAAAAATGACACGCTTCCTACGCCAATACCGCAGATAAGCATAAAATACAAGTCATAAACCGTTTAAAACAAATTCGTCTTAGAATTGTTTTAAATGGTTTTTTTGATGGAGTGATTTTTTCGCAATCGCCAAATTCTGAATCTTTCAGAATTGTAGCGAATTTTTTTTCAATACACAATTTTCAGATAATTATTGAAAATTTCAGTCGATTATGGTACAATCAAGAAGACTAAATACGAGGTAAATGTATGGCAAAACTATTAGAAAAAACAAGGAAGATTACTTCTATCTTGAAACGTTCAGAGGAGCAACTTCAGGAGGAACTTCCTTACAATGCGATCACTCGCCAGCTTGCTGACATTATTCATTGCAATGCCTGTATCATCAACAGCAAGGGCCGTCTCTTGGGCTATTTCATGCGCTACAAGACAAATAATGATCGTGTAGAAGCCTTTTTCCAAGACAAGACTTTCCCCAAAGAATATGTCCAAGAAGCAAACATGGTGTATGAGACGGAGGCTAATCTGCCTGTAACTCACGATTTGACCATTTTCCCAGTGGAAACCAAGGATGAATTTCCAGATGGTTTGACTACTATCGCACCGATTCATGTTTCAGGAATTCGCTTGGGTTCGCTGATTATCTGGCGCAATGACAAGGAATTTTTGGATGACGACCTGATTCTGGTCGAGATTGCTAGCACGGTGGTCGGTATCCAGCTGCTTAATTTCCAGCGGGAAGAGGATGAGAAAAATATCCGTCGTCGGACAGCTGTGACCATGGCAGTCAATACCCTGTCTTACTCAGAGCTAAGAGCTGTTTCAGCTATTCTGGGCGAGCTCAATGGCAATGAAGGCCAACTGACGGCTTCGGTCATTGCTGACCGCATCGGGATTACTCGTTCAGTCATTGTCAATGCCTTGCGTAAGCTGGAAAGTGCGGGGATTATTGAAAGCCGCTCGCTGGGGATGAAGGGAACTTATCTGAAAGTACTGATTCCAGATGTTTTTGAGGAAATTAAAAAGAGGGACTATTAATGGCTAAAGCACTGATTTCCATTGATTATACAGTTGATTTTGTTGCAGATGAGGGCAAGTTGACCGCAGGAGCGCCTGCTCAGGCGATTTCTGAAGCCATTGCTCAGGTGACCGAGGCGGTATTTGATCGAGGCGACTATATCTTCTTTACTATTGATGCCCACGATGAAAATGATGCCTTTCATCCTGAGAGTAAGCTGTTTCCACCTCATAATATCAAAGGAACTAGCGGTCGCAATCTTTACGGTCCTTTGGCCGATTTTTATGACAAGCATCAAGCAGACTCACGGGTCTTTTGGATGGATAAGCGTCATTATTCTGCTTTTTCCGGCACAGATTTAGATATCCGCCTGCGGGAAAGAAAGGTAGATACGGTCATTTTGACTGGAGTCTTGACAGATATTTGCGTCCTGCATACGGCGATCGATGCCTATAATCTTGGTTACCAGATTCAGGTGGTAGAGCCGGCAGTGGCTTCTCTGTCAGAGGAAAATCACAAATTTGCCTTAAACCACTTGCAAAATGTCCTGGGTTCGACTATAATAGATACAATTTAAGAGTAAAAGAGAAGCAGAGTAGGCTTGCTGACTTGCACAGAGAGTACTGATAGCTGAGAGCAGTACCAAGAAAGCAAAACCGAAGAACATGTTTCATAATCTTTTGTGTGACCAAGCACAAACGTCGCTCACGTTACGAGCTCAGAGGCTGCCTTTTAGGGTAGCGAATAACAGTGGTACCACGGCTTTCGTCTGTTTCAGAGACGAAAGCTTTTTATTTTGCAAAAGGAAAAGTGGAGATGCTGGAAGAAAGTTGCTAATATGCCTAAGGACAGGGCGGCTTGCAAATGGATTTGAGAGGGAAAGAACATGAAAGAAATTTTTATCGGAAACTATGGTTTAGAGCAGGTCGGACAGACCATGACCGCAACTGGCTGGGTGGCCAATATCCGTAATCACGGCAAGTTAGCCTTTATTGAATTGCGGGACCGCGAGGGCTTGCTGCAGGTCTTCGTTGGCGGTGAGATTGAAGATTTTGCTAAGCTAGAAGACATTGGCAAAGAGGATGTTATTTCAGTGACAGGGCAAGTAGTTCAGCGGGAAGAGCGTTTTGTCAACAAGGCCATCAAGTCTGGTCAGGTTGAGCTAAGGGCAGAGAAGATTGAGGTCATTGCTAGCAGCAAGGCATTGCCTTTTGAACTGGACCAGCATGCCCATACTGGGGAAGATCTGCGTCAGAAATACCGCTATCTGGACTTGCGTCGTGAGAAGATGACACATAACCTCAAACTTCGTCATCAGGTCACCTCAACCATTCGAGATTATTTGAACGGTTTGGACTTTTTGGAAGTGGAGACGCCTTATCTGACCAAGTCAACTCCTGAAGGTGCTAGAGATTTCTTGGTTCCTAGTCGGATCTTTAAAAATCAATTCTATGCGCTGCCTCAGAGCCCACAGATGCTCAAGCAGTTACTGATGGGAGCTGGCCTCGAGCGCTATTATCAGATTGTTCGTTGTTTCCGTGACGAAGATTTGCGGGGCGATCGTCAGCCAGAGTTTACTCAGGTGGACTTAGAGCTGAGTTTTGCCAGCGAAGAAGAAATCCGAGCTCTGGTTGAAGCCATGCTCAAGGCTGTTGTTAAGAAAACTCATGGTTTAGAGTTGACAGAAGCTTTTCCGACTATCAGCTATGAAGAAGCTATGAGCCGCTTTGGTTCTGATAAGCCAGATACACGCTTTGGTTTAGAGTTGAAGAGTTTGACGGATTTGTGCCAGTCCAATGATTCGCTTCTCATCAAGAAAGCTTTGGACAACCAAGAGGAAGTGATGGGAATCTGTTTGCCAGATGCAGCTAGTGCTTTTAGTAAGAAACAGCTGAGCCACTACTATCAGGAAATGAAGGAATTTGGCTGCAGTCGTTTCGCCAGTCTAAAGGTTGAAAATGGCCAATTGGTTGGTGATTTGGCTAGCACCTTTGAGGCTGAGAGTCAGGATTTACTAGCACGTTTTGAAGCCACGGATGGAGACTTGATTCTGCTAGTCATGGCTAAGAAGCGTCGGGCTCAGGAAGCTTTGGGACATCTGCGTCTAGAAGTCGCAAAAGCTTTGGATTTGATTGACCTGAGTCTGCTTCATTTCCTCTGGGTTGTGGATTGGCCGCTGCTGGAGTGGAATGAAGACCAAAACCGCTATCAAGCCATGCACCATCCTTTCACCCAGGGCATTTTTGAAGAAGGTCAGGAGCCAGATCAATATCGCAGCCATGCCTATGACATCGTCTTGAACGGCTATGAAATTGGTGGAGGGAGTCTGCGGATTCATGATCGGAAGGCTCAGGAAGCGATGTTTGAGCTATTGGGCATGAGCCGAGAAGACTATGAGCGAGACTTTGGTTTCTTCCTAGAAGCCTTGGAGTACGGCTTCCCACCACACGGTGGCTTGGCTCTGGGCTTGGATCGCTTGGTTATGATTTTGACTGGGGAAGAAAATATCCGACAAGTCATTGCTTTTCCGAAAAATGGTACTGGCTTTGATCCTATGCTTGAAAGTCCGAGTTTGGTTGACCAAAGACAGCTCAAAGAACTGTATTTGGAATTGAAGAATTAGCCGGAAATATGGTAAAATGAAATGATGCGAATTCCTGAAAAAATCAGGAAGAAGTCAAAGAAAGAGGTCACAGCTACGAGAGCTTGGTGCCCCTATCTTAGCAAAACAATGCGAGTTAAATACCTCGAAAACAAAGATCTTTCTTAGATTTATCGTTTTCGGTCGGTATTCAGGCTCGCCTATCTTATGAAAGGAATCAGAGATGAAGATTACTCAAGAAGAAGTAAGTCACGTTGCAAAACTGTCAAAACTGGCTTTTTCACCAGAAGAGACAGCTGAGTTTGCGACAACCTTGTCTAAAATTGTCGACATGGTCGAATTGCTCAATGAAGTGGACACAGAGGGTGTGCCTTTCACTTCTAATGTGGCAGCTAATATCAACTATATGCGAGAAGATGTGGCTCAGCCAGGCTGGAACCGAGAAGAGCTTTTCCAAAATGTACCTGAAAAAGAGCGGGGCTACATCAAAGTGCCTGCCATCCTAGATGACGGAGGAGATGCCTAATGACTTTTAATCACAAGACCATTGAAGAGTTGCATGATCTGCTGGTCAAGAAAGAAATTTCTGCAGTAGAGTTAACTCAGGCGACTTTGGCAGACATCAAAGAACGTGAAGGAGCTGTGGATAGTTTTATTACTGTCAGCGAAGAAGAAGCATTGGCTCAGGCAGCAGCTCTGGATGCTAAGGGCATTGATGCTGACAATCTCATGAGCGGAATTCCGCTGGCGGTTAAGGACAATATCTCAACCAAGGGGATTTTGACAACAGCTGCATCTAAAATGCTCTACAACTATAAACCAATTTTCGATGCGACCAGTGTAGAGAAGCTCTATGGTAAGGATATGATTATCGTTGGGAAAACCAACATGGACGAGTTTGCCATGGGGGGATCCAGCGAAAACTCTTACTTTAAGACGACTAAGAATGCTTGGGACAGTAGCAAGGTTCCTGGTGGCTCATCTGGTGGTTCAGCGACAGCTGTTGCCTCTGGTCAGGTTCGTCTGTCACTGGGTTCAGATACGGGTGGTTCTATTCGCCAGCCTGCTTCCTTTAACGGTGTAGTCGGCCTCAAGCCAACTTACGGACGGGTTTCTCGTTTTGGTCTCATTGCTTTTGGTTCTTCTTTAGATCAGATTGGGCCTTTCTCTCAGACGGTTAAGGAAAATGCCCAGCTTTTGAATGTTATTTCTGGTAATGATCCTAAGGATTCGACATCATCACAAGAAGCAGTGCCAGACTTTACTAGCAAAATTGGCCAAGACATCAAGGGTATGAAGATTGCCTTGCCTAAGGAATACATGGGTGAGGGAATTGACAGCAAGGTCAAGGAAACGATTCTGGCAGCAGCTAAGCACTTGGAAAGCCTAGGTGCGATTGTTGAAGAAGTTAGCCTGCCCCACAGCAAGTATGGAGTGGCTGTTTACTATATCATTGCTTCTTCTGAGGCTAGCTCTAACCTGCAGCGTTTTGATGGCATTCGCTATGGCTATCGTGCAGAAGGCATTGAAAATCTAGAAGATGTCTATGTCAAATCTCGCAGCGAAGGCTTTGGTGAAGAGGTGAAACGCCGCATCATGCTGGGGACATTCAGCTTGTCGTCTGGTTACTACGATGCTTACTTCAAGAAAGCTGGTCAGGTTCGGACCTTGATTATGCAAGATTTTGCTAAAGTATTTGAAAAATATGATTTGATCTTAGGCCCAACTGCACCAACTGTAGCTTATGACTTGGGCAGTCAAAACCAAGATCCAGTGGCCATGTATCTGGCTGACCTTTTGACCATTCCAGTCAATCTGGCTGGTCTGCCTGGCATTTCAATCCCAGCTGGCTTTGCAGATGGTCTTCCAGTTGGCTTGCAGCTGATTGGGAACCACTTTGATGAAGCGACCATCTATCAGGCAGCCGCAGCATTTGAATCGACGACTGACTATCACAAACAGCAGCCAGTTATCTTTGGAGGTGAAAAATAATGAACTTTGAAACAGTTATCGGACTGGAAGTCCATGTTGAATTGAAGACTAATTCAAAAATTTTCTCACCGGCTCCAGCTCACTTCGGTGAAGATCCAAATGCCAATACCAATATCATTGACTGGTCCTTCCCGGGTGTCCTGCCTGTTATGAACAAGGGTGTCATTGACTATGGTATCAAGGCTGCTTTGGCTTTGAACATGGATATTCACCAGAAGATGCACTTTGATCGTAAGAATTATTTCTATCCGGACAATCCAAAAGCCTATCAAATTTCTCAGTTTGATGAGCCGATTGGTTACAATGGCTGGATTGAGATTGAGCTAGAAGATGGCACGACCAAGAAAATCCGTATCGAGCGGGCCCACTTGGAAGAAGATGCTGGAAAGAATACCCACGGCAGCGATGGCTACTCTTATGTGGACCTCAACCGCCAAGGGGTGCCTCTGATTGAGATTGTATCGGAAGCGGATATGCGCAGTCCAGAAGAAGCTTATGCTTACCTGACTGCTCTCAAGGAAATCATCCAGTACACGGGTATTTCTGATGTTAAGATGGAAGAGGGCTCTATGCGTGTCGACGCCAATATTTCCATCCGTCCTTACGGCCAGGAAGAGTTTGGTACTAAGACTGAGCTGAAAAACCTCAACTCCTTCAACTTTGTCCGCAAGGGTCTAGCATTTGAGGAAAAACGCCAAGCGGAAATCCTACGCAGCGGTGGTCAAATCCGTCAGGAAACCCGTCGTTATGATGAAGCAACTGGCGAAACATTGCTCATGCGGGTTAAGGAAGGTTCAGCGGACTACCGTTACTTCCCAGAGCCTGATCTGCCGATCTTTGAGATTGAGGATGCTTGGATTGAGCAAGTGCGCGACAGTCTGCCAGCCTTTCCAAAAGAGCGCCGTGCTAAGTATGTGGGCGACTACGGTCTGTCTGACTACGATGCCAAGCAGCTGACAGCTACGAAGGCTGTGTCAGACTTCTTTGAAGCAGCTGTTGCTGCAGGTGGAGACGCTAAGGCTGTCTCTAACTGGCTCCAAGGAGAAGTGGCTCAATACCTCAATGCAGAAGGCAAGACTATCTCTGAGATTGAGTTGACGCCTGAGAACCTGACTGAGATGATTGCCCTGATTGCAGACGGAACGATTTCTTCTAAGATTGCCAAGAAGGTCTTTGTCCATCTGGCTAAAAATGGCGGTTCTGCTAAGGAATATGTACAAAAAGCAGGCTTGATTCAAATCTCAGATCCTGCCCAGCTATTGCCAATCATTCAACAAGTCTTTGCGGATAATGAAAAAGCCATCAATGACTATAAGGGCGGCAACAAGAATGCAGCCAAGTCCTTGATTGGTCAGCTCATGAAGGCTACCAAGGGCCAAGCCAACCCGCAAGTAGCACAAAAACTGCTCAATGAAGAGTTGGAGAAATTATAGAAATAAGTAGAAAACCAGTCGTGAGGCTGGTTTTCGCCTTTTATTTGAAGGGAACTTATGGTAAAATAGGTAAAAAATAAAGGAGTCCTTATGTCAGAAATTAAAGTAAAACGCGGAACAGGCTTTGTAGGGATCATTGGGAATTTCCCAATTTTAATCAATGGTCAAAAGGTTGGTACAATCCAGAATGGCGACGAGGCGGCCTTTCCTATTGAGGGAGAAGAAGTTGTTGTTCGTGTAGGAGCTGCTCCTATGAGAACCAAGCCAGTGACAGTTAAAGCAGGGCAAACCTTGTTGGTTGAAACGAATTTTACGAATTTTTCTATCTGTCTAGGAGTTTTGTTGCTGGGCCTGTTCTTTGGTGGTCTAGTGCGTGCAATTCTCTTAATTCTTTATATTGTTTTAATGTTTCTTCTGCCTTTTTACTCAGCTAGGATTGAAGAATAAACTGAAGAGTTTTTGTTGATAGGCTGGATTGAAATAAGGGAGTTCTTGATGTCAAAATTTACCATTACGCGTTCTACGGGTATAGTTGGAGTAGCTCAAAATGTTGCAGTATATCTAAATGGTGCACTTGTGGATAAACTTGCGAATGATGAAAGTAAAACGCTGACTTTTGAGGAATACAGTGTTGAACTACAGGTTGGACAAAGCTTTATGAAATCGCATAAGATTCAAGTGAAAGATGGCCAGAAAGTACTTGTTACAGCTTCTGGAATGCGAGCTATGCTAGGAATTATTGGCTTTATATTAGGTTTGCCTTATTTACTTCTTGAGATAGAGGATTAGCCATTTTTGGGCTCTGCTAAATCATAAAAAATCAGTCAAAACAGACTGATTTTTCTTTATGGTTTATGTTATAATGATCAAAGCTAACAGAAAGAGGTTTGAGATGTCAAAAGTTTTAAGGGGAACTCTTTATACCTTGGCTGCGGGGATTGCTTGGGGCTTATCGGGAACAAGTGGTCAATATCTGATGGAGCATGGTTTTTCGGCGCTGAGCTTGACCAATGTGCGCTTGTTGCTAGCGGGGTTGGTTTTGATGATGTTGGCTTATGCCACAAATAAAGAATCCTTTAAAAAGATTTGGAAAGACAAGAGCTCTCTGTTACACATTTTAATTTTTGCAGTTCTAGGCTTATTTATCAATCAATATGCTTATCTAGCGGCCATTCATGAGACGAATGCAGGAACAGCAACGGTCTTACAATATCTCTGTCCAGTGGGAGTCTTGGCATACACTTGTATCAAAGACAGAGTAACACCGACTGTGGCTCAGGTTTGCTCTATGATTTTAGCTATCGGTGGAACCTTTCTGATTGCGACCCACGGTCAGGTCAATCAGCTCTCGATGACGCCGAAGGGCCTATTTTTAGGTGTTTTTTCAGCCTTTACATACGCGTTATATATTCTGTTGCCGATTGGACTCATTAAAAAGTGGGGAAGCATGCTGGTAATCGGGATTGGCATGACCATTGCAGGTATCTTGCTCCTTCCTTTTAGCGGTATTTTCCAGCATCAGTGGCAAGTCCGTTCGGATATCCTTCTGGCCTTGGTCGGCATCATTGTCATTGGAACAATCTTTGCTTACACCGTCTTTTTGAAGGGAACAAGCTTGGTCGGTCCTGTCAAATCTAGCCTCCTAGCCTCGATTGAGCCTATTTCAGCGGTCTTCTTTGCCTTTGTCATTATGAATGAACGCTTTTATCTGCTTGATTTTGTAGGTATGGGCATGATTTTGCTGGCTGTCCTGTTGATATCTGTCAAGGACCTAATCTTGGAAAAGAAAAAAGGTTTATTATAAGCAAGAAAGAATAAGGAAAGACCTGGCTCCATATAGAGCTAGGTCTTTGTTGTTTACTTATTCGGTTTATTCATCGCTTTCTGAGCTGCCAAAGAATGCTTTGTACAGAGCACGGATGGCCTCTTTTTCTTGGTTCTTATTGACAACAAACATGATAGAAACTTCACTTGAACCTTGTGACATCATTTGGATATTGATTTTGTTGTCAGAAAGAGCTCTAGTCGCAGTAGCCGTCACCCCGATATGACTTTTCATTTTTTCGCCGACAATCATGATGATAGAGAGGTCATGCTCAATCTCAGCGTAGTCTACTTCTGCCTTTTGTACAAGTTGGCGCAGAATTTCTTCTTCTTTGATTGGAGTTAATTCACGTTCACGAAGAATGATGGAAAGATCATCGATTCCTGTTGGCATATGCTCCCAACCGATATTTAAATCTTCCAAAATCTGAAGTGCCTTTCGACCAAATCCAACTTCTCGGTTCATGAGATACTTGGACATATTAATGCTTACGAAGCCAGAGTCACCAGCGATTCCTACAACAGGAGGATGATCTTCGCTATGTTTATGGACAATGCGCGTACCGGGGTGCTCTGGATTGTTGGTATTTTTGATAACGAGTGGAATTTTTCCGCGATAGGCTGGAAGTAGGGCTTCATCGTGAAGGACAGTAAAACCTGCATAGGCTAATTCTCGCATTTCACGGTAAGTAAGCTCAGCGATGGAGCGTGGCTTATGAATAATCCCAGGATGGGCAGCAAAGATGCCGTCTACATCAGTGAAGTTTTCATAGACATCAGCCTTGACACCAGCTGCAATAATTGATCCTGTAATATCTGAGCCACCACGAGAAAAAGTACAGATCTGTCCATCTTGAGTGACACCAAAGAAGCCAGGGATGACAAGGACTTCATCGGAATGAATTAGTTCTTCCAATTTATCATAGCTTGAAGGGAGGATTCGAGCATTTCCTGGTTCGCTTGAAACCACTAGTCCAGCTTCTCTAGGATGGACGTAGCGAGCCGGAATACCATTGTGGTTAAAGTAAGCTGCGATGAGCTTAGCATTGTTGTTTTCACCAGCTGCTAGGAAAGTATCGTAAAGAAATTCATTATTTTCAATTGGCAGAGTTGCTAGGGAGATGATGCTCTTAGAGATTTTTTCAATAATTGCAGATTTTAGACCTAGCTCAGAGACCATATCGGAGTAGCGTTTAATAATCCAATTTTGCTCCTTTGAGACATCATTTCCTGCAATGTACTGGCGATAATACTTAATCAGGGCATCGGTGACTTTTGTATCTTGGTCATCTCTTTTTCCTGGTGCGGAAACGACGACGAAACGACGCTCAGCATCAGACTTTACAATATGTAAGACTTTTTCTAATTGTGAAGCAGAAGCAAGTGAACTTCCGCCAAATTTTACAACTTTCATAGAAACTCCTAAACATGATTTAGGAAAAATTATAACAAAATTCTGAAAATTTTGCAAATCTATCAGAAGCACCGCTTTATATAAATTTATTGCAAAAATAAGCAAAAAACGAATATAAAATCAAATTTTCCAGTTTTTGTTTTCTTTCTTACATCTTTTATGCTAGAATAAATGTAATTTGACCATCAAATTATTTAATTATGAAATAAAATGACTGTAATTACCCAGTCTGGAATGGAGTTAGAATGACTTTTAATGGTATTCTTTATAAGGTAGTTGATGAAGTGGCGACTATCACCTTCAATCGTCCTGAAGTTTCAAATGGTTTCAATATCCCTATGTGCGAGGAGATTTTAGAAGCGATTGAGCTAGCCGCAAATGATGAGGCAGTGAATTTTTTAGTGATCAATGCTAATGGGAAAGTATTTTCTGTCGGTGGCGACCTAGCAGAGATGCAAAGAGCTGTCAGTGCTGACGATATTCAATCCTTGGTAAAAATTGCAGAGCTGGTCAATGACATTTCCTTTGCCATAAAACGGCTACCCAAGCCAGTTATTATGAGTGTGGATGGCCCTGTTGCGGGTGCAGCTGCCAATATGGTCGTGGCTGCAGATTTCTGTATTGCGACGGAAAAATCTCGCTTCATTCAAGCTTTTGTGGGAGTGGGCTTAGCGCCAGATGCCGGTGGACTTTATCTTCTGACTCGGGCAATTGGTGTGACTCGGGCGACTCATTTGGTCATGACGG